>NZ_CP120367.1:1800000-2100000 GCF_029892045.1 Sinorhizobium numidicum | reverse complement strand
GCAGCCCCGCAAATTGCTGGGCTTGCGACAGCATGCCGGCGGCCGCTGTCTCCGGTGACGTAAGCGCGACAAATGCCGCAGTCAGAAACGCTACAACCTTCATAGTTGGGTCTCCTTGATGCGCAGCCTGGCCTCATGCCGGCATGCGCCCGCCTCTTCGCCTCCGTCCATTGTGAAAATTCGCCCTTCCGCAGTGCGCGCGGCATTTTTTGCACGCACAGAGCCCACCGCGCCCAGGAGAACATCCTGAACGCGGATAAAATGCTTCGGAATCAAAGGGCTAGAGCGTCCTTGAATCTAGGCGGGAGGTGCTACAGTATTTTGCACCACGCCTTCGTTAAAACGCACGAAAGACTCTCTAGCGCTTTGAGGCTGCCCATCGCCTCCTGCATAATTCCTCAATCGGAACCGATTTAAGGATAGAATTATGCAGCAGTTCAAAGTGTTACAGCTCCTCTGCGCGTCCAAAAAAGACGCGCAGAGTTGTAACACCGAAAATCGATCTCTCGATTTTCGGTTCGATGTTGCAGCCGACCTGCGAACCGCAATGGCCGTGCCCCAACCCGGTGGCGTTCGCTATGCGAGATCTGGAATTCCCCTGCCAGCCGTTGGATAGCGGGCGAACTTTGCCGGTCAGGTGAAGCGAAATTGTGGCAAAGGCCGCGCCTCATGCAGAAATGCGCGCGTTTACGTGCCGCCTAGCCTGTTTTCCGCGCAAAAAAGACGCGTTTCCGGAGGCCTTCAAGGATAAGAATCGCGTGGTCGCAGTGCTGCCGCCGGCAACGCCACGCTGAAGAAGCGCGCGTGCGGCCTCGGTCCGCGTTCCCACGTCAACACATTGACAACATTCATGATTTTTGCCGATGCAAAAAATCATCGCAGTTCGGCGCCGCACTGGGAACGAGCCGGTCGGCGCCTACTGCACGTTTCCTTGAATCGGAGCCGATTTAAGCTCTACAGCGCCGTGCGTCTTTTCAGACGCACAAAGGTCGCTGTAGCACTTTCAATTGCTGCATGTTTTTATCCCTAAATCGGCTCCGATTTAAGGAAACATGCAGTACGACGCCGCTCTACTGCGCCAGCACGCCGCTCTTCTTCGCCGTCCAGGTGGCGATATAATCCATGAGTTCCGGCGACAGGCAGTCATAGGGCTCAAGCCCGATCTGCCTCAGATGATTGCGCACCGAATTCATCTTGGAAGGATCGACGCCAGCCTCGATGATCGAGGAAACGAAGGCCGCGAAGGTGGGTTCCGGCCATCCGGTCTCCTCAAACCTCTCCGGATGAATGAAATCGAGCCCTTGAAACGCATGCTCGCGCTCGACCGGCCCATACATGTGTACGCCGCATTCCTGGCAGGCGTGGCGACGGATCAGCGCCGTCGGATCGACGATATGAAGCTTGTCGCCGTTTTCGAGAACGGTGACGTTTTCATGCGGCGTAACGGCGACGATGGAAAAGGTCGCGCCCGCCGGTTTCCAGCATTTGGTGCAGCCGCAGGCGTGATTGTGCGCGATGCCGCTGTTCACACGGACTTTGACCGGACGGTCCTTGCAGTCGCAGACCAGCGTGCCCCCGCTGAAGGATGTGCTTCCCTTGGGAAGGCCACTATCGAGATATGGGTGCAGTGAAACCGGGGTTTCCATTGGTTCCTCCCTGAGAGCATGTCCAGGCGTTTCGCCATTGATCTCTCGACCTGCAGCATAGCACAGCGGGGACAAAATCCCGCGCGGCAGCAGAGATCGGTGGGGAGTAGAACGCTCCTCCTCAGTGCACCAGCCGAATGGCGCCCGGATAGTTGAACTGCGTGTTCGCCAGCTCCGCGCTGCAATCCATCTTGAACGTGCTGTTGCCGATCAGGGTGATCTGCTGGGCGATAAGCCTGATGCATTCGCCGCTCGTCGTGCCGTTGCCGGCATATTGCAGTTCGGCGACATCAGGCAAATAGATGATCCCGGTCAGCGAAGATTGGCTGTTGCCGTTGATGATCGCCGCCTCTTGATTTCCGTGTTCGGCGACAATCGAGAATCCGGCCCATACGCCATCGAGTGCGGGCGAGATATTGAAGGTGGCACCGCCATGGATCGTGAGTTCGGCGTCGTTCATCAGAAAGAAGGTCACACCCTGGCCGTTCACGACAGTCTGGCTGCCGAGTTCGAGACGTCCGCCGTCGATGATGTAATTGCCCGGCTGAAGGTTGATGGCGCCTTTGAACTCCAGACTTCCATAGGTGCCGGGCTTCAGGGTCACGACATAGCCGGCGGTGTCTTTCGGCGTCTTGCCGGTGCCGTTGCAATCGCCGTTGCCGCCGCCGCCCGCAACGAAGCCTTGCCCGCAACCGGAAAGATCTACCCAGGCGGACGTTTTCGGCGTCACCTTGCTCGCGAACGGATCAGGCACGCGCGGCGAGCCTTCGACGGCGCTCTCGCAAGCGAGCGACACGGCTTGGGGCGAGCCGTAGATGCCGCCCGCCGCATAAAGACATTCCGCCTTGAGCTTGCCGGTTCCCCCGACATAGATCGATTGATCGTCGCTCGAATTGGAGACGATCGAACATCCGGTCAGATCGGCCACCGCACTGCCACTGACATTGAACGCTCGGTCGGCGGTCTCATTGAGCGCCAAGATGCAGGCCTCCGCCCCGGCTGCCCGCGCAGCAACGGCCTGGCGCCGGATCTGCAGCGGCAGGCGCTCCAGAAAGAGCGGCTTATAATCGAAGCCGAACTCGGCCGTAGCGGTGTCTTCGTTGACGCTCCGCGTGAGCTTCACGGTCAATGCGTTTTGCGTCGAAGGCTCCGTGGGCGCTGCTAACAGCTCGACGACGTTATCCTGCGGCAGGGCGTAGTTGGCCCAGAAGAACTTCTTTGCCGCCTCGTACGCCTCGTCCTCGCTCGCCCCTTCCCCGTAAGCCCGCACCGAGCCGATCGCCGCGGCGTCCAGTGCGCCCTGCATCTTCTCGGCTTCCAGGTAGGCGCCGGCAAAATCGATCGCCAGCGCGGCAGCCCCGATGATGGGAATGATGGCAATCGCCCCGAGCACGGCGAAGTTCCCATCCCGGTCGCGCGCCAGCCTTTTAAGTTGCACACGGAACTTCGCGTTTATCATTGTCGTCCCCCGACACAGACAATATCTCCTTAATTAAGCATCAACTAATTCACAAAAGATTAGGAAAACCTCTGGCATTTAATGAAACTTTTACGATTCAGCGCCGCGTCCGCGGCGCGGGAGACTTCTCCCCCTCTTCAGCCTCGTCAAAGTGTCATTCACTTGCCAACGCACCGTGGCCCTCATCCCTGTGACGAGCACAAGGATGAGGGAGTGTAGGGCGACCGCTCGCCAGATTGGTGCAGCGGGAAAAACTCCGGTCACCCCCACTCTCCCGCCACCTGCCGGGTGGCGACGTTGAAGCGGTTCCAGGTGTTGATGAGTGCGATCTGGATAATGAGCGCTGCCAATCCCTGTTCGTCATAATGCTTCGCCGCCTCGTTCCAGATTTCATCCGGCACAGGATCGGGCCGGTCGCTAAGCCGCGTCACCGCCTCGGTCAGCGCCAGCGCCGCCCGCTCGGCATCGGCGAAATAGGGTGCGTCCCGCCAGGCGGCGACTGCCATGATGCGCTTGTCCGTCTCGCCTGCCTTTTTCATCTGCCGCGGATGCATGTCGACGCAGACGCTGCAGCCGTTGATCTGGCTGGCGCGCAGGTGGACGAGGCCGAGCGTCAGTTCCGGAAGACCGCCCTTCTCGGTCGAAGCGCCGAGCGCCTGCAGTGCCTGCATGGCTTCCGGAACGATCATCGCGATGTTGTTCATTCTGGCTTGCATAATCCATCTCCTTCGGGTGTCTTTGCCGGATGCTCGCCATCCGGTTTTCGATCTGACGACGCCACCCGTGTCACATCGGCCGGCTTTCGTTCGTCATGCCCATGACGGAACCGAGCGGAGGAATGTGACCGATGGACGAGAAAAAATTTCTGGCGGAGCAGTTCGAGGGAAGCCGGGCGCATCTGAAGGCGGTCGCCTATCGCATGCTCGGCTCACGCACCGAGGCGGAAGATGCCGTGCAGGAGTCCTGGCTGCGCCTCAGCCGGGCCGATACGAGTGATGTGGAGAATCTTCGCGGCTGGCTGACGACCGTGGTGGCGCGGGTCTGCCTCGACATGCTGCGCACGCGCAAGTCGAGGCGGGAGGAGCCACTCGAAACTCCGCCTTCCTCTCCCGCGCCCTCACCCGACGGCGCCCATGCCGAGGCTATGAATCCGGAGCAGGAGGCGCTGTTTGCCGACGCCGTCGGCTTGGCGCTGCTCGTTGTTCTCAACCGGCTGACGCCGTCCGAGCGCATCGCATTCGTGCTGCACGATATGTTCGATCTTTCCTTCGAAGAGATCGCCCCGATCGTCGAGCGCACGCCGGCAGCAGCACGCCAGCTTGCAAGCCGTGCCCGGCGCCGGGTGCGCGGCGCCCCGGCACTTCCTGTTGCCGATCTTAACCGCCAGCGAAAGGTGGTCGATGCCTTCCTTGCCGCCTCCCGCGGCGGCGATTTCGACGCGCTGCTTGCAGTGCTCGCTCCGGACGTGGTTTTCCACGCCGATGCGGTCGCGGCCAGGATGGGGGCGCGGGCGGAGATCCGCGGCGCGGCCGCCGTCGCCGAGACCTTCAAGGGCCGCGCCCAAGGCGCGCTCCCCGCTCTGGTCGACGGCACGATCGGCCTCCTGGTCGCGCCGCAGGGACGCTTGCGCGTCGTCCTTGCCCTCACGCTCCAGGGCGGCAGGATCACCGCGATCGAGGCGCTCGCCGATCCCGACCGGCTCGGGCGCCTCGATCTGGCTGTGCTTGATGCATGAAAGCCGGAGATTTTGGGATCACTATCGAGGGACTATTCAGAGCTTGTGGCGTTACGACTTCCAGGCCGCCTCGCTCTTCTGCTCGTAATGGGTGAAGGCTTTCACCAGCCCGCCGAGCACCTCCGCGGAGGTCTCGAACAACGCCTTGAACTGCGGATCGTCGACTTTGGTTATGTCTTCGCGCAGATGATCGATAAGGGTGCTCAGCTCGCCCTTCATTTTCTGCGTATGGTGCATCGGGTTCGCATCGGAATACGCCATTTTGCTCTCCTTTCGGAATCGAACAATCGGTTGCCTTGACAGAACGCTTCGCGATCTGGCCGGTTCCGATTGCAGCGGGACCGGCGCGTGTCGCGCAAGAATCGATCGTGCTTCGTTACAGATCGCCCTGAAAAGTTACTGGACCGGAGCGGTCGATCTGGCAAATATTACTGGGCAAACCACCGATTGATTTCAGTATCAATTTAGATCGGAGCTCGCTCGAAACGAGCTCCGATTGAGAGTCCGAACTCGGCGGATTAGCGGCGAGTCCCCGAGGGGATACTGATCGATATAGCCCGAATGGATTACTGGACGGGCGCGACGTTTCCGGCAAAATGATTGCGCCAATATGTTGGTACCATTTCACCGCAATCTTTCAGAGCCCGTTCCCTGATGGCGGGCTCTTTTTTGTCCGTGGCGGCTCATGAGCCTACTGCAATGGCATCGGCCCCGCACCTGCTGTAATCTGCGAGGGGAATGAACCCGCATTCCGGGAATGCCGGGCATGGAACGCCGTCTTGCAGCAATCCTGATTGCCGATGTCGTCGGTTACAGCCGGCTAAGCCGGATCGACGAGGAGGATACCCGCATCCGCTTCCAGGCGGACCTCCACGAAATTTTCGAGCCGCACATCGCCGAACACCATGGCCGCCTGGTCAAGACCATGGGCGACGGCCTGCTTGTGGAATTTCACAGTGTGGTCGACGCGTTGCGCTGCGCGGTCGAGGTTCAGCGGCAGATGAACCGACGCAACGCCGATGAGCCGCCCGATCGTCGGATCGACTTCCGCATCGGCATCAATCTCGGCGATGTCATCGTCGAAGGCGACGACATTCACGGCGACGGCGTCAATATCGCCGACCGGCTGCAGGGTCTGGCCGAACCCGGCGGGATCGCAATCTCGGGCATGGCCTACGACCATGTAAAGACGAAGCTCGCCTTCGGCTATGTTTCGCTGGGCGAGCAGGCGATCAAGAATATTCCGGAGCCCGTTCGCGTCTACCGCGTCGTTCTCGATCCCGCAGCGGCCGGCAAAACGACCCCCGCTCGTCGAAGGCGTCGCACTTGGCTGGTACCACTCGCTGCCGCCGGCGCGCTCCTGCTGATGGGTGCGGCTCTGTGGTGGCAGCCCTGGACGCTGATCTGGCCGCAATCGCCGATCGAACGATTCGCCTATCCGCTGCCCGACAAGCCGTCGGTTGCCGTGCTGCCGTTCATCAATGTCACCGGCGATGAGCAACAGGACCACATCGCACAAGGCCTGACGGATGATCTCATCACGGAGCTGTCGAAGGTCTCCGGTCTCTTCGTGATTGCCCGTCACTCGGTTTTCGCACTGCGCAACACGCCGGCAAAGGCTGAGGACGTTGCCTCCGATCTCGGCGTGCACTACGTCCTCGAAGGCTCCTTGCAGCAGGCGAACTCGCGGCTGAGGATCAATGTCAAGCTGATCGATGCCTTTACCGGCCTGTCTCTCTGGGCCGAGCGCTACGATCGCCAGTACCAGGATCTCTTCGCTGTCCAGGACGATGTCATCGGCAAGATCACCTCGGCGCTCTCGGTCAAGCTCAGCGAAGGCGAGCGCAACCAGCTCGCACGTATCCCGACCAATAATCTCGAGGCCTATGACAATTATCTGAGGGCGGAACAGGAGGGCCTCATCTACAGCGATGTCGATACCTACCGCCGCACCCTCTCCTATTATCAGAAAGCAATCGATCTCGACCCGCGCTTCGCCGATGCGCATGCCGGTATCGCCCGGATAGCCGTCGATGTCTGGCGCAATGACTACAACTTTCTCTGGTCGGCCGCCGTGGCGCGCAAGATCGCCTATGACGCGGCCGGCGAAGCTTTGAAGCTCGACCCGAACAATGCCCGCGCCCACACCGTGCTCGCGCTGCTGCAACTTGTCGACGGCCGCGTCACGGAGGCGCTGGATTCCGCCAACCGTGCCGTTTCCGCCCAGCCGGGAAACGCCGAAGCCTATGGCAACCTGGCGCTCATTCTCGCTCACACCGGCAACCGCGAACAGGCGGTCGCCGAAGTGGAGAAGGCTTTGCGGATCGATCCCTCTCCTCCTCCGAGCTTTCGCCTGCTCGCCGGCATCGTCTTCTATACGGCGCGCGAACTCGACCGCGCCATACCGCTGATCGAGGCGGCGCGCGATGCCCTGCCGAACGCCGAGCCGGCGCGCGAATACCTCGCCTCCGCCTATGCTCATGATGGTGATCGGGAACGCGCGGCCCGCGAGACCGAGAGGCTCAAGGAGGTGTTTCCTGATACCAATCTCACCTATTACAGTTACCTCTACGACTACTGGAACGAGGACGACCTGCGCTACCACCTGACCGGCCTTAAGCAGGCTGGCGTTCCGGAATGGCCCTTCGGCTTCGCCGGGGCCGAGGCCGATCGCATCCGCGGCGCGGATCTCAAGCACCTCGTCGACGACAAGACCTGGATCGGCAAGCACAAGAACGGCACCGACTTCTTCCAGGCCTTCGACAAAGCCGGAAACACCGCCTATCGCACCCCGAATACCAGTATTACCGGCACAATCGAGATTCGCGACGGCCGCCTTTGCGAGCGGTTCGGCGGCTATTTTATCGATCGGATGGTCTGCGGCTATGTCTATCGCAACACGACGGGCGAGCACCGGAACATGAATTATGTTCACGTCACGCCGCAGGCGCTGAAGTTCTTCTCGCTCGAACGCTGAGCGGAATTCAGCGTCTCACCCTTTGCACGTCTAAAACGACGCACAAAGGTCGCTGTAACACTTGAACCATGCAGTAGCTCTTCACTCGGCGCTAGCCTGCCGCCAGTCCTTGTGGAACTTTTCCGTGACCAGCGCCTGCTGCACGTCCGACCAGCGCTTCTGCGAGTCGACTACCTTTGTCGGGTTCTTTTGAAAGCCGTCGGCAGCGCCCGGATCGTAGCTGATGTAGAGCTTCCCATCGATGATCCGCCACGCCTTCGGGTCGATATTGGTGGTCACCGTTCCGAAGGAAACGCCATCGGCGCAGTAGCCGCCATATTGCGGTGCATATTTCCCCGGCTCGCGCATGAAGAGATCGCGGTGTTCGGCACTGGCGAAATGCCAGGTGGCGCCCAGCCAGCGGTGCGAATATTTCGGCGATCCCTGCACCGCCTTGTCTTCGGTAAAATAGGCGACCGGGTCGTAGCCCTTGATGGCGACGTCGCCGAAATATCCGGTGTTGACCGGCTGCTCTTCGGCCGCGGCGCTCTGAACGAACGACAGGAGTAGCGCCGCAGCGCCAGCCGCAACGGCGATGCGCATCACGCTTTTCCGTTGATGATGGTCCATCATTTACCCTCCGCTTTTAAGGCTCCGCAGGCTCACTTGCGCTTGTTGCACTCTTTGTAGAGCCATTCGCCGACAAGATCGGCGCCCTGACAAACGGCGCCCGCTTTCAACAGCAGGCCTGCGGCATCCCAGTGCTCACGCCATCCCGCCTGGGTCAAAGGCGTGTAGCCGTTTCTTTCCTTCGCTTCGACGACCGCCTTGTTGGCGAGCAGAAAACCGACCACGTCCGCGTGGCCTTCCTCGGCTGCCGCGTGCAGTGGTGTCATTCTGTAGAAATTCTTGTCGTCGTTCACCGCCGCACCCTTTGCGACAAGCAACTTTGCGACGTCGAGGTTTCCGCCATAGGCGGCCGCGTGCAGTGCGGTCAGCCCTCCCTTGTTGCGGATCGTTATATCCGCGCCTCGCTCCAAGAGAAGCGTGACGACATCCGTATGCCCGGCAAGGGAGGCGATGAGCAGCGCCGGCTCGCCGGCAGCATCGGGCTCGGCGATATTGGCGCCCTCATCCAGGAGCTGCTTCGTGCGCTCGATATTTCCCTCTCGCGCCGCATCATGCAGCGGGCCTGCCGCCACGGCGGTAGCGGAAAGCATGAGATAAAGAACGGAGACACAGGAAAAGTTCAACATGCCCCGCTCCATCCTCTTCTCCCATGGGCGGAAAAACGCAAATTATCACAGCCGCGTCATACCAAGCAAGAAATCCGCGCAAGGCGAGGCTCGAACTCGATGGGAAGGATTCGAGACGATTGGTGCAGCGGTCAGCCCAATATTTGTCGCCCCCTCAGCCGTAGAGATATTCCGGAAGCCAGAGGGCCATGCCCGGCCAGAGATACATGAGGACCATGCAGAGGATGACGATCAGCATATAGGGCATCATCCCCTTGAAGATCTGCGCGAGGGTGACGTGCGGCGGCGATACGCCCTTGAGGTAATAGGCCGACATCGCCACCGGCGGGGAAAGGAAGGCCGCCTGCAGGTTCACGAAGACGAGCACGCCCCAGAGGATCGGGTCGATGTCGAAATGCCGGAGCATCGGCAGGAAGATCGGTACGAAGATGATGATGATCTCCGTCCATTCGAGCGGCCAGCCGAGAATGAAGATGATCGCCTGCGACAGGATCATGAACTGCACCGGCGTGAGGTCGAGGGCGAGCACCCATTGCTCTATCAGCGCCTGACCGCCGAGGATCGCAAAGACGGCGGAGAAAAGCGCCGAGCCGACGAAGAGCCAGCACACCATGGCCGTGGTCTTCGCCGTCAGGAACACCGCTTCCTTGGTGCGCTTCCAGTTCAGCGTTCGCGCCTGAAAGGCGAGCAGGAAGGCGCCGGCGGCACCGACCGCGGCGGACTCGGTCGCGGTCGTGATCCCGAACAGGATGACGCCAAGCACGACCACGGTGAGAATGCCGAGCGGCATCACCGAGGAAACCAGAAATTTGACGACCTGCAGCCGCTCCGCGCTCATGTTGCGGTAGTAGCGGACGAGAACAGCGGCGGCGATCGCGGCGATGATCCCGAACGTAACGTAGAAGCTCGTCGACGGCCCGTCTATCGCCGCCGGGCCCGCGTCCGTCGCCGGCGCGCCGAGCTGCTCCAGTCCCTCCGGCGCCTCCGTATCCGCCGAGGCCTGCGGATGGATGACGACATACCACCAGACGAGGGCCAGCGTGAACGCGGTTAGCGAAAAAGGCACCAGCGCAGCGGAGAAGTTCCTGAAGAGCTGCCAATAGGAAAGCCGTCCCTCCCCCGATTCGAGCGCCATCGCCCGCGACGGCGAGAGGAGCGCCGAAAAAAGGCCGGTGAGCATATTGGGCGAATAGGCGGCCTGGAGGTCCCGCATCCAGCTGGGCACCGGAACGCGCGTCTGCTCTTCGGGCAGTGCCGGCGCGATCTTCGGATTGATCGCCGCCCAACAGAGGATATAGGCGAGATAGAGCAGCGCGAGAAAAAAACCGGGAAACATCGTTGCCGCGTAGAGCTTGACCACCGATTGTCCAGCGACCGCCGCATAGACGATGATCATCACCGACGGCGGGATCAGGATGCCGAGCGTGCCGCCCGCCGTGATGACGCCGGAAGCGAGCTTCACGTCGTAGCCGGCCCGCAGCATAGGGTTCATCGCGATCACCCCCATCAGCACAACCACGGCGCCGACGAGGCCGCTGGCGATGCCCCAGAAGGTGCAGACGATGAGCGTCGCGACCGCGAGCGACGCCGGCACCCGACGGAACGAAAGCTGGATGCTGTAGAACATCTTGTCGACCAGCGCGCCCCGCTCCATCACGTAGCCCATCAGCACGAAGAGCGGAATCGAGATCAGAACGTCGTTGGTCATGGCACCGTAAGTGCGCTGGACCATCAGGTCGAAGACGCGGTTGTCGATCCAGTGTTCGGCAGGATTGTAGAAGGCGTAGAAGCCGAAGAGCATGCCGAGCCCCATCAGTGTGAAGGCCGTCGGAAAGCCCATGATGATGACGACGATGATGAGCACGAGCATCGTCATGCCGAGGACCGGATCGCTCACGTCTGCAAGTCTCCCCCCATTCCCCGTTGACGCGCCGCCTTGTCAATATCCTGCGCCCGCTCGATCGCCGCCTCGCGGGCTTCCGCATCGACATGTTCGCTATGCGCGAGTTGCTCGGCGACGACGTCGAGCTCCGCGACATCTGCGAGCCGGCTCGGCCATTCTCCGGTCCGCAGGCACACGACACAGCGCACGATTTCGCCGAGCCCCTGCAGCATGACGAGCGCGCCGGCCACCGGAATGACCGTCTTGAAATAATAGATCGGCGGCCCTTCGGCCGTCACGGTCGAATGCTCTCCGATCCGCCAAGAAAGTGCGGCGTAGTCGTAGCCCGCATAGATGAGAGCGGCGACGCCCGGCAGGAAAAAGAAGATGTAGAGGAGGAGATCGAGCGCGGCCTGCGTGCGGGGCCTGAGCGAACTATAGAGAAAGTCGCCGCGCACATGCGCATTCTGCGCCAGCGCATAGGCGCCCGCCAGCATGAAAAGCGAGCCGTAGAGCATGTTGCTGGCATCGAAGATCCACGCCGTCGGCATGTTCAGGATGTAGCGCTTGAAGACCTCGACGCAGACGAGCGTCATCAGCCCGATGATGAGCCACGCCGCAGCCTTCCCGACCCACACGCTGATCGCATCGACCGAATTCAGAAAACGCTGAACGTCCACGCCTTCCCCCGGATGCTCGAGAGCGCCGCGCATTCGCTCCGAAGGCGCTAAAGTCGCTCTCGCGTTCTCGTTGCAGGAGCATCTCTCCACCCGGCAGCGCCGCCTTCCGGCGGGATGCTCCCGGAGAAAGCGGCCTTCTCCGCTCCGCCGTGACTCAAGGCCAATTACTCTTCTATGTCAGAGCTCCTTCGCCACGCCGTCCTTTCCGAAGTAATGGTCGAATGCCATGCGCCGGTTGACGACGGTGTCCTGCTCCCACCGTGTTGCGCGCTCGGCAAAGGCGATCTGCGACTGGAGGACTTCCTTGAACAGCGGGTTCTCCCCGGCTTTCTTCTTGACGACCTCGTCATAGACCTCCAACTGCCGTTTGAGGATCGCATCCGGCGTCTTGTAGAATTTGACCTGGTCGGTCGTCTGCATCGCGATGTAATCCCTCGAGTAACGGTCGATCGCCTTCCAGGCCATGTCCTGCGAAGCCGCCTCGACCGCATTGGTGATGATCGCTCTCATCTGCTCCGGCAGACCATCGAACTTTGCCTTGTTGAACAGGATCTCGAACGTCTCGGCATTCTGATGATAGCCCTGCAGCATGCAGATCTTGGCGACGTCAGGGAAACCGAGCATCCGGTCGGAGGAGGCGTTGTTGAACTCCGCCGCGTCGATCAGCCCGCGGTCGAGCGCCGCGACGATCTCGCCGCCTGGCAGCGCGTTGACCGCGGCGCCAAGGGCGGTGAAGACATCGATCGAGATGCCGACCGTGCGGAACTTGAGTCCGTTGATATCCTCGACCTTGGCAACCGGCTTCTTGAACCAGCCGAGCGGCTGCGTCGGCATCGGCCCATAGGGGAAGGAGACGACATTGGCGCCGATAGATTCGTAGAGTTTCGCCAGAAGCTCCTTGCCGCCGCCGTATTTGTGCCAGGCGAGCAGCATGTTGGCGTCCATGGCGAAGCCGGGACCAGAGCCCCAGAGTGCCAGCGCCGTCTGTTTGCCGTAGTGATAGACGAGCACGCCATGGCCGCCGTCGAGCGTCCCTTCCGAGACGGCATCGAGCAGACCGAAAGCCGGCACGACGGCGCCCGCCGGTAGCACCTCGATTCTGAGGTCACCGCCGGTCATGTCGTTGACCTTCTTTGCAAAGTCGAGCGCGTATTCGTGAAAGATATCCTTCGATGGCCAGGTGCTTTGCCAGCGCATGCTCACTGGCCCTTGCGCCTTGACAACGCCCGGTGCCGCGATCATCGCCGCACCGGCAATGGCCGCGCCGCCCAGGAATTTGCGACGCGACGTCTTCCCAACCATTTGGGTTCTGCGTTTCATCTTTTCCTCCCGAAGCTTACAGCGCACTTCATATTTGTCAGACGCGCAAAGGTCGCCGTAGCACCTTGAATTGCTGCATGGTTTGATCCTTGAACGGGGGCCGATTCAAGGAACCGGGCACTGGGCTCTTTTCGGCCCTATTAGACAATACTCCTCAATGCTGACCACGCAAAGATTGCAGGGAACAAGTCGCGAACGCCGCTGTTTGAAGCGCGACAAGGAATAATGCGAGGCGGTGTTGCGTCCTATGTCGAAGCGGCGGAGTGCAATTCCGCCTGGAGGACATCCCCCGGAGGGCATCCAATGAATACCGGCCTGCCGCGAATCTCAGTCATCGTCACGGTCGTGGGAGCCCTCATGACGGGCTGCGCCGGCGTTTCGGCGCGACAAACGGCAGCGACCGCCGGCAGCGGCGGCTACGGCCCGAACCCGACCTTGCCGAAACCCCAACCCACGGTGATCCCTACCATCAACATCGCCGAGGCGAAAGGCTGGGCGGGAGGTACCAAGCCGACGCCCGCGAAGGGTTTGAAAGTGAACGCCTTTGCGGCGAACCTCGACCATCCGCGCTGGCTGCACGTGCTGCCGAACGGTGACGTGCTGGTTGCCGAAAGCAATGCGCCTGCGAAGAAGGGCCAAGGTTTCAGCCTGCGGAAGCTCTTCATGGACCAGGCCATGAAGCGGGCCGGTGCCGCGACCAAAAGCGCCAATCGCATCACCCTCTTGCGCGACACCAACGGTGACGGCGTCGCCGATGTGCGCACTGTCTTCGCCGAAGGGCTCAACTCGCCGTTTGGCATGACTCTCTCGAAGGGCAAGCTCTATGTCGCCAACACCGACGCACTGGTCGCCTTCCCCTATTCCACCGGTCGGACGCGAGTAACCGCACGACCGGAAAAGATCGTCAACCTGCCGGCCGGCGACCTCAATCACCACTGGACCAAGGATGTGATCGCCAGTCCCGACGGCCGCAAGCTCTACGTCACCGTCGGCTCCAACAGCAATGTCGGCGAAAACGGCATCGAGGCGGAGAGGAACCGCGCCGCGGTGCTCGAGGTCGACCCTGCAAGTCGCCGCGCACGGGTATTTGCCTCAGGTCTGCGTAATCCCAACGGGCTTTCGTGGAACCCGGACAATGGAGAGCTCTGGGTCGCTGTCAACGAGCGCGACGAGATCGGCGATGATCTCGTGCCGGATTACATGACCTCCGTGCGCGACGGCGGCTTCTATGGCTGGCCCTACAGCTATTTCGGCCAGAATGTCGACCCGCGCGTCAAGCCGCAGCGCCCTGATCTTGTCGCGAAGGCCATCAAGCCGGACTACGCGCTCGGCTCGCACACCGCTTCGCTGGGGCTGACATTCGCCGAAGGCGCGTCGCTCGGCTCAGCCTATCGCAACGGTGCCTTCGTCGGCCAGCACGGCTCCTGGAACCGGAGCGTGCGCAGCGGCTACAAGGTGATCTTCGTGCCCTTCCGCAACGGCAAGCCCAGCGGCCCGCCGAAGGACGTCCTCACCGGCTTCATCGGCCGCGACGACAAGGCCATGGGGCGCCCAGTCGGAGTCGCGTTCGACAAGACCGGCGCCCTGCTCGTCGCCGATGACGTCGGCAACGTCATCTGGCGCGTGAGTCGGGCCAACCGCAAATAAAACCGTGCAGCTCAAAGCGACCTTTGTGCGTCTGAAAAGACGCACGGCGCTGTAGCGAGGCATGTTCGACGCCTGTTAGAAGGATTCCGACCACGGTCTTAACTCTACCTCCTGCGACCAAGCGCTTCGATGCTGCAAGAGGACATCGATGTAACTCTGCGCGATCGCATCCGGATGAAGTAGTGCATCAGGCTTGTCCGGATTTTCCGGCCGCATCTTGGAGCGTATGGCACCGTCAATGACGAAGTGAGCGACGTGGATTCCCTTCGGACCGAGTTCACGGGCCGCGCTCTGGGCAAGGCCGCGAAGCGCGAATTTGCCCATGGCAAACGCGGCCGACTGGGCAAATCCCTTGATGCTCGCCGTGGCGCCGGTAAACAGGATTGCGCCGGCACCACGCGGTATCATGCGCCTGGCCGCCTGCTGGCTCACCAGAAAGCCGCCATAGGCGCTGACGGCAATCGCCTTTTCGACATCGCTTGGATCGAGTTCGGCCAAAGGACCTCGCACCCGTCCGCTGGCGTTGTAGACCACGACTTCGGGATCGCCGATTGCCGCCGCGACATCATCGAAGAGCGCGCTGACGGAAGCCGGTTGCGTAGCATCTGCGGCAAAGGTGTTCGCACCGGTTTCGTCGGCCAGTGCCTCCAGCTTTTCGATGTTGCGGGCAGCCAAGGCGACCTTGACGCCGCGTGCTGCCAACTGACGGGCAAGTGATGCGCTGAGGCCGGAACCCGCACCCACGATGAGTGCAGTGCTGTAGGGAAAGTCGGTCATGAACGTCGTCCTCCGGATCGCCCCTGAAATCGGATCGTCTTGCACATCATTCATTCGGCAAATGTTCTCGCACGACCCTCATGGAATACCCGTGATCAGTAATCGTCTATAAGCCGCGGGGAGGGCAAGTAACTTATGACGATCATCAATCTTCAGCGGGCCAGTCAGCCAGCAGGGTGATGCCAAAATTTGGGGAAACCGTCCCAAGCCCCCCGCAGCAGAACAAAAGCTGCATGGAAGAATGTTGCGGTAAATGCTGCTGTAAACGAGCCCGTAAATGTCCGCGCCGGCCAGGCGGCTTCTATGGGTCTAAGCGGACGCTTTCTGCCACTGGAACAGCGGCACTGGCTCAAAGTTAGGACTGCTTCACGAGGCGAACTCTGAGCGATGTGCGAGGAGAGATTTCAAGGAGTGAAGGCATGGCTATCGACTTCAACCACACAATCTTGTCGGCCCGCAACAGTGAGGCGTCTGCAAAATTCTTGGCGGAAATGCTTGGCCTTCCAGCCCCGAGGCACTGGGGGCCCTTTCAGATGGTCACGACCGAAAACGGTGCCAACCTCGACTACATGGACACCGATGGCAAAATCACGCCGCAGCACTATGCGTTCCTGGTCAGCGAAGCCGAGTTCGACCAGATCTTCGGTAGGATTCGTGAACGCAATCTCCCGTACTGGGCCGATCCTAGCCGGACGAAACGGGGTGAGATCAATCATCATGACGGCGGCCGCGGCGTTTATTTTGAGGACTCGAACGGTCATCTTCTCGAGATCATTACCCGTCAATACGGCAGCGGCGGATGGAACCCGTAATTGCTCGGTGACGCAGCCAGGCAGTGGACGCTATCCCGCAAGAGGCCGTCTCGGTCCCAAGGGGTGGAAACCAGACCTCAGCCGAAGGGCGTCCGAACTTCGGCTCCCCACCGGGAACCGGCCGCTGAACTACTGCATGTTTCCTTAAATCGGAGCCGATTTAAGGATAAAAACATGCAGCAATTCAAAGTGCTACAGCGACCTTTGTGCGTCTGAAAAGGCGCACGGCGCTGTAGGGCTAGCCGCCGACGCGTGTGTGCACAGAAGCCGACATTCGGAGCGCTTCTCGGGAGCAGACGTTCACGTTCCAGTCAGCGTCAAATGCACTTGGTGCCGTTCTACCGTCCTCCGCCAGCTTTGTTGTTCTCAAGCTTGCAGCGCTTCCATCACCACCTCCTGCACGATCTGGCTGCCTTCCGGCGTGGTCCAGTTGCCGGCAAGCTCCGCGATGATCTGGTTGGTACCAGTCAGCGTGACCCCATTTTGCTCCATCCACCGCAGGGCCATCTCGTCACCCATCTTTGTGCGGGTTGCAGCGCCCCCGAACTCGCCACGCTGGTAGGCCGCAGTCCGTAGGAGCGGAATGGCTGCCGCGGTTGGCAGCCATGGCGGTGCTCCTTACGCGACGGCGTCGAGGGTCGGGTAGTCGATGTAGCCCTGTGCGCTGCCGCCGAAGAAGGTGTTGCGATCCGCCTCGTTCATTGGCGCACCGGCCTTGAGTCGCGCGGCAAAATCCGGGTTGGCCAGAACCATCTGGCCATAGGATTCCAGGTCGGCCAGCGCCGACGTCACATCGGCCCCGATCTGGTCGCGCGGGCGGCCCGGCCGGTTCAGGATCAGCGGCTGTCTCCAGAGTTTGCGGATGTCGGCCAGAAGCGGCTCGTTGCCATTGTGCATGATGTGGAGGTATGCAAGGCCCAGCTTGTCGAGTTCGGCGACCAGATAGCGGTAGAGATCAGGCCCTTCGGCGCCTTCGTCGATGCCCCACATGGTCGTGCCGGGAGACAGGCGGATCGCCGTCCTGTCCGCGCCGATCTCTTCGGCAATGGCGATGGCCACTTCCACGGCGAAGCGCGCGCGGTTCTCGATCGAACCACCATATTCATCGGTCCGGGTGTTGGCGCTTGGGGCGCAGAACTGATGCACGAGATAGCCGTTCGCGCCGTGGATTTCGACGCCATCGGCGCCGGCTTCGATGGCGCGCCGCGCCGCATAGCGGAAGTCCTGAACGGTCTGGCGCACTTCGTCAGTGGTCAAGGCACGCGGCGTGGCGATGCCCTGCATCCCTTTCAGGGTAAACATTTGCGTCCCCGGCGCAATCGCTGAGGGTGCGACTCCCTGACGATGATGCGGCGTGTTGTCGGGGTGTGACATGCGCCCGACATGCATGAGCTGGATGAAGATGTGCCCGCCCGTGTCATGCACGGCCGAGGTGACGTTCCTCCAGCCGGCGACATGCGCGTCGGTATAGATGCCCGGGGTGGTGAGATAGCCCTGTCCGTCATCCGAAGGCTGGGTGCCTTCCGTGACGATCAGGCCAACACTGCCGCGCTGGGCGTAGTACTCAGCGGCCACTTCTCCCGGCGTGCCGTCGAACTCGGCGCGGGAGCGGGTCATCGGTGCCATGGCGAGGCGATTCGGCAGCGCATAACGACCGACGTTAACGGGCGTGAACAATTGGCTCATAGAGTGAACTCCTTCTTGGTGATGCCGAGAACGAAAATAGGTAATGAAGTTATCGGGATAAATCCGCTAATACTGAAATGATTGATCCACATATGGAGCAATGTGATGGAACTGCTGAATGACATGGCTCTCTTCGTCGAGGTGGTAAAAGCCCGAAGCTTCCGGCGGGCGGCCGAGGCGGTCGGCATGCCGAACTCGACGCTGTCGCGACGGATCAGTGGTCTGGAAAAGGCAATTGGACTGCGCCTTCTGCATCGCACGACGCGCAGGATCGAACTGACGGAAGCGGGCCAGATCTATTTCGAGCGCTGCAGGCGCATCGTCGATGAGGCGCGGCTCGCCCACGAGCAACTCGGCGAGATGCTGGCGCAGCCGAGCGGCGTATTGCGTGTCTCCCTGCCCGTGGATTTCGCCATTGCCTTTCTGGCACCTCGCATGGCCGAATTCTGCCGCCGCTATCCTGGAATTACCTTCGATTTCGACCTCACGCCGCGGCGGGTCGATCTGGTGGCCGAGCCCTTCGATGTTGCGATCCGCATGGGAGAATTGCCGGATTCGACCCTGATTACGCGCAAGCTTTCTCAGCGGTCGCGTTACCTCTACGCTTCGCCCCGCTATCTTGAACTCTCCGGCGAACCGAAAGAGCCGGCAGATCTGGCTCAGCATGAGTGTCTGTGCATGCCGAGGGCCGCCACGTGGACGTTGCGCGATGCAGCGAACAGTGTCGAAATCACCGTTGGCGGCCGCTTCACGCTCAATAGCATCGGCATGATGCGTCGGCTGGCCACGCTCGACCTGGGCATCGCCCTTCTGGCGGAGGAAATCGTCGCCGACGATCTGGCCGATGGCCGGCTGCGTCGCGTGCTGCCGGATTGGCAAGCCACCCCAATCTCTGTCTACGCCGTCACCGAAACGCGCCTGCTACCGGCGAAGACGCAACGTTTCATCGCGTTCCTGAGTGAATGCTTGAAGCAGGCTTAGAAGCATCATTGTCCGCCTTAAGCATACCTTTTCGCCATTCGGTACTTAAACCCGATGGCCGCAACGGGAGCCGAAAGCGGAAGTTGGCCGATCGAGCTTGACCCTAATCGGCCGGGCTCTTCCTCAGCGGCAACGCGTGCGTTATCGTCGCGAGATCGCAAAAGGTCGCATAAGGCGCAGCCGGGGTCGGGAGCCTTAGGCAGCCCTTCGAAGTCCGCGGCAAGCTCGCCAATGTTGAACCCGACTACCTCGAAGCGCTCATCCGACCAACCAAGCCGTTAACCTGAAGCGAGTCCCCCTGAAAGCAACCCTTGCGCGTTATCGCCTGAAGACGTAAATCGCGCCTCCGGCGTCGTCGGATACGAGGACGGAACCGTCGGGCGCTTCCTTGACGTCCACGGGCCGGCCGACGTTTCTGAGGAAAGGCGTCGCCGAGACCGGGCGGCCGCCCTGGAAGCGCACCCGCACGACCTGACGCCCGACCGGAACCGACCTGTCCCAACTGCCGTGCTCGGCGACCAGAGCGTCGCCGCCGAGGCTGCGGAAGAAATGGATTCCGAGGGTCGCGACATGCGCCTGGAAGTTGAAGACGGGCGGAATCTGCCGCGCGGGCGGCGGCGCGTCCTCGAACCCTTTGAGCCGGATTTGGCCTCCGAAATAGGGAAAACCGTAAAAGCCGCCCGGCTGAAGCGCGTTCAGCTCGTCGGGTGGGATATCATCGCCCATTCGGTCCGCGCCGTTGTCGGTGAAAAACATTGTGCCGCCGCGCCAGTCGAAGCCGACCGAATTGCGCACACCCCAGGCGACTCGTCGAAGGTCGGACCCGTCCTGGTTCATGCTAACGATCGTACCTTGCCGCCCGCGCGGCAAGCAAATGTTGCAAGGCGATCCCAACGAGACATAGAGCCGGGAATCGGGGCCGACGGCGATATAGCGAAAACTATGCGCTCCCGAATTCGGCAACCCTCGGCGAATATCGCGCCTGCCGCTCAGAGCGCCCCCACGCCCGATGTCGAACGCGGTTATGCTGTTGCTCGACGCGACGAACAAACGACCGCGGGAGCATGCGACTCCGTTCGCAGCGGAAAATCCGGAGGCGGCCCGCCGGGCGCGGCCGCCGGACAACGGCACGGCATAGACCGAGGAACCTTTGGTTCCGACGAACAACATGTTGCCGCAGACCGCCATTTCGCGCGCGGCGGGAACGCGGGCGAGCAGCTCGGCCCGCGCCGGGCCGAGGGCAATGCCGGAGGCGACCGTCGCGACCGAGGCGAGCGCGAGAAATCCGATTCTGGCGAAGAGAAATCCGGCTTTAGGGGAAAAGACGTCCATTGGCGCCCTCCGAATACAAGCTGAATTTGTTCGAGAGAATTGGAGCGGCTTATTCTCATTTCAAGGTGGTCTCCTGGACTGGGGCTCGGCCGCGGTCGTGGCGTAGCGTCCAGAGCTGCTCTCGCGCCGACGAGAACGTCAAAGGGCCGGCATGGGTGGTGTCCCGTCGTTCGCCTCGCATGGACAGCGTTTTCGCCAATGCGGACGTTCCAAGCGCTTCAACAATGCGCCGCAGTGGCCGCGCGCGGGACCTTGCCATCTGAAAGCTGATCAATTGCCGGAGCTGACTGCTGCATGTTTCCTTAAATCGGAGCCGATTTAAGGAAAAAACATGCAGCAATTCAAAGCGCTACAGCGGCCTTTGTGCGTCTGAAACGACGCACGGCGCTGTAGATCGTTGGCGGTGGGCTCTCGATTGACGAGCATACCCCGCGCTCGCACAGCATGTCCTCAGGTCGCTGTGGCTCACAGCGCATGCCATACCACCGCACCGTCCGCAAAATGATGCCGCGGAAATGCCGCCACGTGAAATGCAACCCAGCCGCAAACACAGGAGGCTCAAATCCCGCAATCGCGCAACAGTACCCCGGGCTCTCCCCTCTGGGCGGCGTCTAGGGGGTAAAGACCTCGTTGGCGGGGGAAGCCGAGCCGCCCGGCGTCGGCCCGCCGCCGATGACGAACATCCGGCCGTCGACCACGGCCGCCCCCAGGCCGTGCCGCGCCGTCGGCATTGCTGCAAGGCGCTGCCAGTCGTCGCTCGCCGGATCGTAAGCCTCGACCGTGTCGAAGGTGCCCTCCGGCGCTTCGCCGCCGACCACAACGATGCGCTCGTCGATGACGCCCGCAGCGATCCCGCTGCGCGGTGTCGGCAAGTCGGAGCGGCGTTGCCAGCGGTCGCTCGCCGGATCATAGACCTCGTTGGCGGCCAGGTTGCTGGCATAGCTGCCGTCGATGCGGCCACCGATGGCATAAAGCCGCCCGCCAATCACGGCGACCGCGAGGTGGTCGCGCGGGGTTGGTAGAGCCGCACGGTTCGACCAAGTGTCGCTGGCGGGATCATAGACCTCATGCGCAGGCGTATTGCGTCGCTCGTCTCCAGCCCCGCCGACGACATGGATCTTGCCGTCGAGCACCGCTGCGGCAAGTGCACCTCGTGCGGTTGGCATAGGTGCCAGGCGGCGCCAGCGATTGCGCGCCGAATCATATTCGTAGAGCGAGGCGACCGGCGTCCAGCCGTCAGAATAGCCGCCAACAACATAGAGCTTGCCGTTTAGGCCGACCGCCCCCGCATGATGCAGCGGCTGCGGGGGTGGGACGCCGCGGCTCCAGCGGTCAGCGCGCGGATCATAGATCTCCAGGTTACTGGCGTTGGAGAAACCGCCGACCACATAGATCTTGCCGTCCAGCTCGGCGACGGCGATCTCGGAGCGCTCGGAGGGCATCGGCGCGGCGCTCTGCCACTGGCCAGCGCCCGGCTGCGCCGCCGTCGCGCTGCTCAGCAGCAGCCAAACAAACACGAGTGTGAGGAACGGGTATATTTGCGGTAATGGCATATTGAGCCTCCTCGCCGGTGCCCGAAAAAGGACGAGCCAAAGGCGGCCTATCGAGAACCATCCGCCGAAGAATACCTGAAAAGGTCACGGCGACCACGAATCCTAAGAATCCGCCGATGCCCAATGTCGCGCCGCCGGCCCTCAACAAAACAGGTTTCTCCTAATCTCTCCAAGGTAAGACCTATCTCCACCTCTGTCGATGAGGTGGGCTTGTCACATCAATCATGCCGAAGAGCCTCAGTCGCTGCTGTTGGTAGAGTTCGACCCAGTCTGACGAAGCCACCGATACCGGCCCACATCCGCGCTCCAGCTCAGGCACGCGCGCCTGCGATGGCATTGGGAGCGTCGCAACCGGGTGGAACTTTGCCGTTGGCGACGGCTGCCGGAAAAGCGTGCCGCGCGTCTTATCAGACGCGCAAAAGATGCTGTAGCGCCTTGAATTGCTGCATGTTTTTATCCTCAAATCGGCTACGATTTAAGGCAACATGCAGTAGCTGGTCTTTCATGATCACGGCTCTGGTCCCTTCGACCCTGAAAGCCGCAGGCGTCGCTCGATCTAAAGCCGGAATAAGGAGGAATCCATGCCCCGCATGATCTTCGTCAACCTGCCGGTCGTCGACCTTGCTAAGTCTAAGGCCTTTTACGAGGCAATCGGCGCGGCGAACCAGCCCAAGTTCACGGACGAGACCGCCGCCTGCATGGTGTTCTCCGATGCAACCTTCATAATGCTGCTAACGCACGACAAGTTCAGTCAGTTCACGTCCAAGCGGATCGCGGATGCACATTCGACGAGCGAAATGCTGCTGGTCATTTCGCAGGAGAGCCGCGAGGCGGTGGATGCGATCACCGACAAGGCGGTCGCGGCCGGTGGACGCGAAGCGCGCGAAAAGTCGCAGGATACGGCTTTCATGTACAGCCGCTGCTTCGAGGACCTCGACGGCCATATTTGGGAGCCGCTGTGGATGCACCCCGAAGCGGCCGTGCAAGTGCCCGAGGCGTTCGCCAACACGGCCGCTTAACCGCACGCTTCGGCGTCGAAGCGGGCGTTGGGGCGCTGCCTTATCTGACCAGGAGCTTGGTTGCCGTAAGGTGAGACGCTATCATCTCGGGCACGTGCGCTGGTGGAGCACCTGTCCCTTGGCGCAGAATATCCTGAGCTGCATACCAGCCGACTGGCATGCCGAGTAGGTCGACATCACTAAAAATCAAACTATCCTTGATTATTTCTCCGTCTATCAGTGGAGCGAACGCAATGGCCGACGAGACGTCCATCAAGTCAACGAAGGTCGCAAAGAAGACCGCCACCGAGCAGGCCGCTGCGAAGGCGGCCAAGCCGCGCACATCGGTCGCCAAGTCATCAGCCCGCAAGTCCGCGAATGCCGCGGCGAAGGAACCGCCGGCGCACTATGCAGTGCCCAAAGCCACCGCAACCAAGGGCAAGGGCCCGGCGGTGGCCGCGAAGCCGACCCTCCTCGCAGGCGGCAACCCTCAGATCGCGAAGGGCTATGGCAACGCGCCCGTGCAGGCCTACATCGCGGCCATGCCGGGCTGGAAAAGCGACGTCGGGCGCCGCCTCGACGAGATCGTCGTGCGCACCGTCCCCGGCGTGCACAAGGCAGTCAAATGGAACTCGCCCTTCTATGGCATCGAGGGCCAGGGCTGGTTCCTCAACTTTCATTGCTTCACGAAGTACGTCAAAGTGGCTTTCTTCCGCGGCACGTCGCTGCGTCCTCTGCCCCCCGGCGAATCCAAGCACAAGGACGTGCGCTACCTCGACATCCATGAGGACGACCAATTCGACGAAGCTCAGTTCGCCGACTGGGTGAAGCAAGCCAGCCAATTGCCCGGCGAACGAATGTGAGCGGCAAGTGCGAGGTGCAGGCGCGGCGTGAGCGGACGCCAAGTCATCGACCCGCAAGCCCACGAAGGCCGCGGCGAAGGAACTGCCGGCGCACTATGCAATGCCCAAGCCCGAGGGCGCCGCGCCGTGCAAGCCTGGAGTGACCTCCTGCCGGATTGGCAAACTGCCTACTGTTTTTATCCTTAAACCGTAGCCGATTTAAGGATAAAAACATGCAGCAATTCAAGGCGCTACAGCGTCCTTTGCGCGTCTGATAAGACGCGCGGCGCTGTAGGCTCGCCGCCTCGATGTCGTCGTGACACGCGAGGGCACGAACGTCGACAAGGCGTCAAGTGGCAGAGCGTCTGGTACCGCGTGCCCCGGGTCGATGCACCCGAAATCGAGATCCAACGTGATAAGCTGGTTCGACATCGAAGACGCTGATGGAAACGATATGCGGGGGTACCAAGTGCTGACAGGCGATACTCAGTGACGGCCGAGCGACAACAGCCATGAAGAAAGGAGCAACAACCATGCAGAAGAGCGGCTCTAAGGAAGGCGAAGGAGAAGACTCTCCCTCTCATCTGATCGATGCGAGAATCAACGAGCTGAGTGATTGGCGGGGCGAGACGCTCGCTCGGGTCCGAAGTCTCATCAAGCAAGCCGACCCCGAAGTGGTCGAGGAGTGGAAGTGGAGAGGGGTTCCGGTGTGGTCGCACGCGGGAATCATCTGCACCGGCGAGACGTACAAGAATGTCGTGAAGATGACCTTCGCCAAGGGCGCCTCGTTGGAGGACCCTTCAGGCCTCTTCAACTCCAGCCTCGAAGGCAACACCAGGCGTGCCATCGATATCCATGAGGGCGACAAGATTGATGAAGAGGCGTTGAAGGCGCTCATTCGCGCCGCCGTGGCACTGAACACCTCGGTGCGCGCTACCGCTCGCCCCGTCCGCTCTCAGAAGAGACCAAAGAGCGAATGAGGAGCGTCGTGAAATCGGCCAAATGACCTGCTTTCCGAGGCCCCTGAGGGGGTCTCAAGTGGTTCCATCAGCCCGACCATCCCTGGCGCCATAGGTGGCAAAAGGAAGTTCTCACTGGCCCGCTTCTCTGAAGCTGACGTTCGCATGGCGAGGAGTGTCGGTCGAAATTCGATCCTTTAGCTGTCCCCGCCTCTCTGCCTTCAAAACTCTTTTGAAGCGAGGTAAACTCCCACCGGTGGAAAACACGCTCTCCGTGCGCTGGAATTCCGGGGCCGCGGGGGAGCGGATCGGACAGGCGGCGGCATGAACGAGGCGACGGGGAATTTGCGCGACAATCCAGGCGCAGCGGTACGGCCGCCGATCGCCTGGGCGCTCGCGGCGATTGCCGGGCTCGCGCTCGACTGGCTCTATCCGCTGCCGTTCCTGCCGACGGACGTGCCGGCTGGCTGGCTCGGCGGCATCGTGTTCCTCGCCGGTGTGGCGCTGCTGATCTGGGCGGCGACGACCTTCCGCCGCGCGGGAACGCAGATCCAGACCACCCAGCCGACGACGAAGATCGTCGACGAAGGCCCCTACCGCTTCACGCGCAACCCGATCTATATCGGTATGTTCCTCGGCCTCATCGGCCTCGCCGTCGCCTTCGACAGCCTGTGGCTCATCGTCCTGTTGGCGCCGTTCTATCTCGTCATCCGCTACGGCGTGGTCGCCCGCGAGGAGGCCTATCTCGAGCGGAAGTTCGGTGACGTCTATCTCGCCTACAAGGCCCGCATCCGGCGGTGGCTGTAGCGACGGAGGGGCAATCCGCTGGAACCCGAACGACTGGAACGGGTGCAGGCTGTGCGAAACTCGGCTTCGTCCGAACTCGGCCGCTGATCGCCGTGGCATCCTGGATTACGTGTTCCGAGCCTGAGCGCCGTCTGTTGACACGGCCGTTAACGGCGCATTAATTCATTGCAACCTATAGTCGCAGACACGAATCTCTCCAATGCCCGCGCATGATGCCGCAGGACCTTTTCGAGTTTCGATGCCGATGTTGGCGTTTGAGACCGTCAGGACGCTGTTTCATGACGACGAATATTAACAACACCTACTTCCAGCAGAGCGCCGCGCTTCAGACCGTAAGGCTGCTGTTCGCTGCTCCGGCCTCAAGCACCTTGACGCCTTCGGCAGGCCAAGACGCTTCGGCTCGGATCACCGAGATCATCACAGCCAGCAAGGTATCCGTCTCCCCTGCGTTCCACGATGTCCTTCTTTCGTTTGCGGTTGAAGCGGGCCAGGCAGTGGCTCGGAGTAAAGTCGAAGGGTCCTTCGAACCCGATCCCGGACTGGAGCTATATAAAGAGTGGGGGAGTCGGACTACCGATCAGAAAGCAGCGGCGTTTCACGATGTCCTTCTCTCGTTTGCCGTTGAAGCGGGCAAGGCAGTGGCTCGGAGCAAGGTTGAGGGTTCCTTCAACTATGATCCGGGAGTGGAACTCTAAGTAGGGGGGAGTTGGACTACCGATCAGAAAAGAGAGTTCAGCGACTGGGCATCTCAGCAAGGGCGCGAATATATCTCGATGTACGGCGCCGACAGCGAAGAATATCTCCAGTTTCGACAGTCGCTGCAGAAATCGTGGAACGAGAATGACTTAGCGAGAGCGCAGCATGAGTACGAAATCGCAAAGCATCAGATCAACATCTATAGCGACCTACTTTCAAAAGGTTATATCGAAAAGAACGTCTTCGTCGAGCGGGAGGACGGCACTCTTGTGCGCCAGCGCGGCGAGGATGGGAAATTCCTCGTGGAGAGAATAGCCATCACCGATGAGCATCGAGCAATTTACCAGGAACGGATGGCGCCATATGAAAAGATAGTCGCCGAGTATCCCGCGAAGATGGACGATCTGATTTCAAAGTTCAAATATACCTTTAGCGCCAAGGGCGCCTACTCCGGGCTGCGGATGTCCGGTGAGCCGATGGTCAAGAACGCCAATGGCGAATACGAGTGGGGACAATACAAAATCAACAATGCCGTGACCGGCCACCTTTCCCAGGAGCTCCGCGCTGACGGAGTTCTCGTCGACTACGACCACGACGACAAGCCCAGGTTCGAGCGGCAGCTCAGATAGCGATCAACATCTTCTCAGGCTCCGGCGGCGCGGCCCGCAGAGTCCGCAATGGGGGTGGAGAGCAGCCATCCGGGCGACAGCCGCGATCCGGGCGCTGACCCTCAGCCGAACTGTACCGCCGTCGTATTGGCACCGCAGACGAGTACCGCAACACGCTCGCCCGGCGCAGGCACATATCTTCCGCCGAGCAATGCAGCCAACGCCGCCGCCCCGCCAGGCTCCACGGCAATCCGCGCCGCTTCCCACAATGACGCCTGCGCTAGCTTTATTTCGTCATCGGTCACCAGGAGCGAGTGCTCGATAAAGGCCTGCGCGACAGGAAACATCAGTCCGCCGACTTGTCTCGGAGCGAGCGAGTCGGCCGCGATCCCTTCGGTGGGCGCATCGACCGGGTGCCCCGCATCGAGCGCCATATGAAGCGTCGGCGAGCCTTCGGGCTCGACGGCGACAATTCTTTTACGACCGGCAAACCAGCCGGCGACGCCGCCGATCAAACCACCGCCGCCGACTGCAACCAGCACGGTATCGATACTGGGTAGGTCTTGCTCCATTTCGAGTCCGAGCGTGCCCTGACCGATCAGTGTCTCGACCTGATCATAGGCATGGATTGCCAACGCGCCCGTTTCGGTGGAGAACGCCTCGCTTGCCGCCAGCGCATCAGCATAGCAGTTTCCCGCAATCATCAGCTTTGCTCCGTAACTGCGGATACGCTCAGCCTTGGCCGGCGAGGTGACAGTCGGCACGAAAATCGTGACAGGAATTCCCAGGCGCCTTGCGGCATAGGCGACCGCGGCACCGTGATTGCCACCTGAAGCGGCCACCACACCGGCCTCCGGCACAGCTCTGCCAAGAAGATTGGCGAAGGCACCGCGCACCTTGAACGATCCGGTATACTGCAAACATTCGAGCTTAAGCGCGACCGGGAGAGGTGGGCGGCCAAAGTCCGTCATGTCAACGTGAAGGACGGGTGTATGCCGGATATGAGGGCGGATCAGCGCTTCCGTCTCACGAATGCGCTCAGCGGTGACCGGCGTGTCTACCTTCATAAGTCGCTCCCACGGTGTTGACATTAATTAGTTACTTGGCAAACTGACGAAATGCAAGAGATCGATATCATCAAGGCAATTGCGAACGAGAGGCGGCTCCAGATTCTCGACTGGCTCAGGAACCCGCAGGCGCATTTTCCACCGCAGACCGACGGCGATCTTGTCGAGGATGGCGTCTGCGCGGTTCTGATCGCTGAGAAGCTCGGCCTTTCCCCGCCCACTCTCAGCGAACATATGCGCGTACTGTCTCAGGCCGGGCTGGTGCGCCCAAAACGGATCAAGCAATGGATATTTTACAAGCGCGATGAAGAACGGATCAGCGCGCTGAAGAAGCTGCTGCAAGAACGGCTATGACCGCGGCAGGGCACCCTGATCCGTGCCGCACTGGCGCCGCGCTGAAACGTCCGCTAATGGGATGGACCGGCTGCTTCCCCGGCGGGTTAGTCTGCAAAGACTGTTGCCCGCGAAGAGAAGGAGAAGCAGCCATGGAAATCCATACTGAGAACACGCGCAAGCCCTGGCGACGATCGGGATCGACATTGGCAAGGAGGTCTTTCACGTCGTCGGTTTCGATCCCAACGGGAAGATCGCCTTCCGCCGGAAAATCAAACGGCTGGCGCTTGCCGAGACGATCCCGACGCGGCGCCGCCGCTGTCTCGTGGAAGGAGCACACGCGGCGGATGAGCAACGGGCTGGCTGAGGAAGTCCTGTCTCGGCTTCAACAGCGAGTTTCAGTCCACCCGAGATATACGTCACGAAACGGGTAAGCGCCGGTTCATCGTCCGCTACGAAATACGCCGTCTGTCGTCATCATGGATCTTCAATAGGCATCCGCTTTCAGAAAGGGAAAAGTGGCTCCTGAAGGCCTGAAGGTCCCGAATGGGTCAGGTCGGGACTTTACCTCTGCCTCTCACCGGCGACCACATTGGGTCGATCTTTCCAGTTCCGATCCGTCACGGAAGGGTGGAAAATTCTCGTTGCCGCCGTCGATCTGAACGCGAAGAAAGCGCCAGTCACCGAACATCGCGCTTCAGCAGCCCGACGACCGCTTCGCGCAAGCGGGGGTTGTCCCCGATTGGTTCCGGCCGCTGATCCATCCCGACCACAAGAGTGACGCTCATCCGGTTCGGGAGGCGTTGCGGGTTTCGCCGTGGTATTCTTGTCGAACCCCCAGCGGCGGACCGGCCAATTCCGCCACGAATGGTCAGAAATACTGGCAGTGGTCCGCCTTGACGGCCTTCTCGGTCAGGAACCATCCCGGATCGACTATGCCCTCCGCTTCGGCAATGAGATCGGCCTGCTCGACATCAAAGGTCTGGGCCGCATAACGGCAGCCGTACAAGCTGACATTCCCGGTAGCGACTAGAAGTTTCAGGAAGTCTTCGATTTCGGTTGGCTCGCCATCCGCGGTCATCCGGGCGCGCAACCATTCCGCGTCGTCCTTGTGCCGGCCGTCCACCGAAAGGGAGGGAGCTCCCTTGCTGGTCAGCACTCTCACTGCCCAGAGCAGAAAGAGCATGTCGACCTTTATACCCTTTCGGGCTTGGGTGTAGGCGAAGTCAGAGGCGTTAGAATCTTATCGTAGGCGTCGTCACGCACGACAATTGCGAGATGCTTCATGTGAAATCTCCAGTAGTCGCGGGCGTTTGTCTCGCCCTGGTCGTGTCCCGCCGCCGAATGCAGGAGGCGGCGGGACACAGAACAGGGTCAGGCGGCCTTCCGGCCCGGCGATGCGCTTGCTCCGGCTCGGGCCAGAAAGTTCTTGTTCACCGGGCTATGGGGCTTCAGCGCCAGGCGCTCATTGGCAAGGGCTTCCGCCAGACCGGCCAGCCCGCCACGGAAGGCAGCCTCGGTGAGCGTCCAGTCGATGATGTCACGCTGTGCGTGGCTGCCGCCGAAGCTGTTGGCGATGAAACGTGCGCCATGGAGGCGGTCGGCCGCGGTCTGGTAGTCGCCGCGCCAGAACGCCGCGAACCCTTCAACCAGAGGCACGGCGGTCCGCCGCCCCCATTCGGCGACATCGGACGTATCAATGTTCCTTCGATAGGCGTCGGCAATCCGATCGACCTCGCTGTCCCGGCCGGCGCCGAGATAGGCCATTACCGCATGCCAGTCGTTGAACGGATAGGTACGGCCGTCGGCATGGCTGTCCCAGGTTGTCGCCAGTTCGTTCCAACGATCGCCGACATCGTGGCCGGAGACATGCAGGCGCCAGAGAAGCGCCGAGGCATCGACCATGTCGAGGGCCACCGTGCTGCGGTCCTGCCGGATCGGTCCGTCATAGAGCGCGAAGACCTCGTCGACCTGTCCGAGATCGAGGTGGCAAAGCGAGCGGTGCCACCAGTTGTGGACCTTGAAGAAATTATCGTCGCCGGACCAATGCGGCTCGCGCGCGATCATCCAGCCGATGCCATCCTCGGCCCGGCCTTGCATCTCCATGACATGGGCGACGGCATGGTGCGCCCAGCAGTCGAGCGGCTGCAGGTCGACCGCGCGGCGGCCGGCGTCTTCGGCCCGGACATAGTCGCCGGTCTCCTCGAGGCCGAACGACTGCAGGCCGAGCAGGATCGAATAGCCCGGCATGTCGGCCGACCATTTCGGCAGGACGCGAGCGATCCTGTCGCGTAGGTTCCGAGCGCTGGCCCGGTAGAAATCCATCAGGTGGCCCGACTGCAGCGCGACAATGTCATGCGGATAATGCGCATTGTGACGGTCGAGAGCCTCGGCGGCCGCCGTCCACTGTCCTGTCAGGAGCAGGTCGAGCGCAGCGACGTGCGAAGCCTCGCGATTCGAGAGTTCCAGTGTCTTCGCCTTGTCGACGATCGCTTTTGCTTCGTTGGTCGCGTCGGGTTCGGTCGCCAGGCCGAACAGATGCGCTTTCAGGATATGCGCCATCGCGAATTCGGGCGCGGTCTCGATGGCACGGTCCAGCATGCCGACAGGGTCGCCGCGATAGATGTTGAATGCTTCGACGGCCCCGCCATAGATTTCTGCGGCCGCGATTGTCGCGCCCGAAAGTACATTTCCCTGTTTGTCGGTAATCACGATAAATTTCCCTTCGAGTATGGATGCCTTTATCACGTCGACCATCAGTGCCACGGCCTCGACAATCAGCTGCCGGTTCCGTGGATTTAATGCTAAGCTAGACCAGTACAGCGAGACCGATAATTGCCGATGCGCCGGAACACTTGGCCGATCCGCCGCCCGTTAAGGGGAGCGTTGTCAGCTGGACGATTTGCTGGACATGCTGCGTGCGATGCGCCTCACAGGAGGCATCTTTCTCGACGCGGAATTCACCGCCCCCTGGTGTATTTCCTCGCAAGTCGCCCCCGAAGATTGCGCCCCGTTCACTCCCGTGCCACGACACATCATCGGCTACCACTACATCATTGCCGGCAAATGCCTGGTGAAGGTCGGCAACCAGCCGCCGCTATCGGTCGAGAGCGGGCAACTCGTTGTTCTGCCGCGCAATGACGGCCACCTCATCGCGAGCGCACTGAATCTGCGGCCGGTCAATGCCCACCAGCTGATCGAACCGGCGCCGGTCGGAGGACTGGCGAAGATCGTTCACGGTGGAGGTGGAGAGCTGACGCAGATTCTGTGCGGTTTTCTTGGTAATGATTTGCCCTACAACGCCTTTATCGCGCTGCTGCCGAGCATCCTGAAGCTTGATGTCGCAGACGCGGCTTCCGGGAATTGGATAGAGAGCAATCTCCGCTTTGCGGCAAGGGAGCTGGCGGAGGGCCGCGCCAACTCGCCCGCGATGCTCGCAAAACTCGCCGAACTCCTGTTCATGGAGGCCGTCCGCCGCTACCTGGCCTCTCAGCCGCCCGCCCTCAGCGCCTGGTCGGCGGGAATGCGTGACCCGATCGTGGGACGCGCGCTTGGGCTCCTTCATGGCCAAATCGCACGGCGTTGGACTACGGAAGACCTTGCGCGGGAGATAGCCGTCTCCCGCTCGGCCTTTGCGGAGCGTTTCACCCGCGTCATCGGCGAGCCGCCGATGCGCTATCTGGCCCGACAGAGGTTCGAACAGGCCTCCGCACGATTGAGGGATTCCGCCGATCCGATCGCTCGGATCGCCTTCGAAGTGGGCTACGAGTCCGAAGCAGCGTTCAGCAGGGCGTTCAGACGCGAGTATGGCGTTCCACCGGCGAGCTGGCGTCGGGATCACATAACTGACAATCCTGAATCTCTACCGATCACTCGCGAAGCCGCTCAAGGCAGATAGTCGAACGACAGGAATAGTCTACTTGCGTCATCCTGCACTGGGTATCGAGTGACCGCTTTGGGGTCAAGTCGCGTCGTAGCGCGTCTCATTCTGGACGGCAGGAACGGATGTGGATAGCCGAAGTTCGGACGCCCCACAGCTGAGGTCTGGTTCGCGCCGAATGCCGCCATTTCGCTCGCTCCGCCACGGTGCCGATTGCAGGCGGCAGCCTATTCGGGCATAGCCTCGCCGGATCCGCCGGCCTGGGCGGGGAAATCCCTCAATTTCGGAAGTCCGTCCTTCATCGGCAGCACTGCTTCGGCATAGTTCAAGTGGACTGCCGGCTTGAAGGTCATGGTCGGGATCGCTGCGGCATAAACATCCGTCAAGCCGAAGGTCGGGTGGACCGTCATAAGATGACCCCCGCACTTGATGCAGAAGTGCCGCTCACTAAATCCGATCTTGTTGAACCGGCCGAGGAACTCCGCTCCCCTGACGATTTTTACGCTTTCTGCCTTCCATAGGGTGAAGGCAGTCACCGGCGCCCCCGAATAGGATCGGCAGGAGCTGCAATGGCAGTACCCCATTTCTTCCGGCGCGCCAGAGACCTGGATCTCGAGTGCCCCACAAAAGCAGGTACCCTTATGTGTGTCGGCCATGTCGCGCTCCCCTCCCTGGCAGTGCGGAACCCTCGTGAGCAGTGGCGATCCAGCTTGTCTTTTGAGGTGCCGAGCTTAGTAGAAAACGGATGGCATGTAGGCACCCTCTGGCACGTGATATTCCCCCATCGTCATGAGGGTCATCGGCTTCACCGCCTGCATGCCGTGCCCTAGGCACCATCGGAAAAGAGTGGTCTGACGCGTCGGCAGCAGGAACGAGACAGGTGCGCCAGTGACGGCCGCCGCGCCGACGATCAGGGCCTGCATCTCGTCCGCGGATTCCGCGACTCCATGGTTGGCGATCCAGAAATTCGGCGCCGACGTGTAGGCGGTTATGCGGCCCTCGCGCTCGGTGACCAGCGGAGCGAATAAGCGCAGCGCGTCCGTAAGATCTCTGCGGCGGGAAATGCCGTGCACCTTTATGCAAAGCGCATCGCAAGCTTCGAGATCCTGTTCGCCCATGGGGCGTACCGCGATGCCGGCAGGCGAGTTCTCGGTGGGCTGTCCCGCCATCACAAGTGCCGGCTCGCGGACCTCGAAGCCGAGCGAAGCATAGAGCGCGATCGTACGCACGTTGAAGGCGTCCTGAAGCAGGCGGACGCCTGCGGCGCCGTTCGATCGCACGAGCACCGCCTCCATTAGCCGCCGACCGATCCCGCTGCCCTGCAGCCGCGGATGTACGGTAATCGGACCAACTCCCCGAATGGCGTCGCCTTCGTTGAGGAAGTTCGAGCCCACGACCCGCCCGTCCTCTTCGGCGACGACGCCGAAGACCGACGGGTTGCCGGCCAAGCTTTGGACCAGCGCAATCGCGGCCTCGGTTCCTGGAAAATCGGGTGGGAAGCCATGGCGGCGCGCGATTTCCTCGAACGCCTCATAGATGATGCGGCCGCAAGCCTCGGCGTCCGCTGTCGTCGTCGGGCGTATGTGTACGGTCATGCTGTCCTCTCCTCCTCAGATATGTCGCGTCCGTTAAGCGCGCACGAAGCCAGTCACTCACGTGCGCCTTCCGCGAGCGGGATGGATACTCGGGAAAAACGAGCGGGCATTCCGCGAAATGATCAAGTTGGGGGCTTGCCTAAGCGCTGCACAGTGAAATTACGCGCGCTCACCGATCTGGCCAATCATTGTTATTGCGCAGCCGTTCTGCGGAAATGCAGAATGTGCGCATGTACGACTGGAACGATTTGCGCTACTTCCTTGCCGTCGCGCGCACCGGCAGCACCTTGGCTGCGTCGCGCACGCTCGGCGTGAACCAGAGCACCGTCGCCCGAAGGATCGCCGTGCTGGAGCGGGCGGTCGGGATCAAGCTATTCGACAGAAGCCAGGCCGGTTACGCCCTGACGAATTGCGGATTGGAGCTAATGGCCGCCGCCGAACGTGTTGAGGTCGAGGCGCGCGCATTCGCGGATCAGGCCAGGGCCATAGGACGGCGCGTGTCTGGCGTTATCCGCGTCACCACCAACGAGGGGCTCGCCAATGGGGTCATGGCCCCGGCGCTCACTGCCTTCCGTAGGCTCCATCCCGAGGTGCGGGTAGATCTAGTTGTCGATGAGCGACGGCTCGACCTCGCCCGCGGCGCGGCAGATGTGGCGCTGCGGACGGGAGCCCGCCCAACGGAGGCAGGTCTGGTCGGGAGGCGGCTAAAGCCGGTGGCCTGGGCCGCATATTGCAGCCGGAAATACGTCGAACGGCATGGTCGCCCCACGTCGGTCGAGGCACTCGGCCAACATGCGGTTGTCGGGGCCGACGGACCCATTGCGGTCCTGCCCGGCTGGACCTGGCTGCGGCGGGTGGCTCCCGACGCAGAGGTGGTGGCGACCTCCAGTTCGGTTACCAATCTGATCTCGGCTGTCAAGTCTGGGCTGGGAATAGCGGTCCTACCGTGCTTTCTGGCCGATTCCGACCCTTCGCTGGTCCGCTGCTTCGGTCCAATCGAAGGAGCGCAATCCGATCTGTGGCTCCTGACCCGCGAGAACCTGCGAGACGTTCCACACGTGCGTGCCTTCATCGATTTCCTGGCCAGTCACGTCGCTTCAATGCGGCACGTTCTCTCGGGCAAGGCGGCTTCGCGTCAAGCGTGAAGTCGACCCTGCCGCGGCGCTAAGGGTCGCCAATGACCACAATGGATCCAGAAGCGGTCGTTCTCAATCGCGGCGCTGACAGCGTGCCCAGACGGACTATGCTGGCGGTAATTCGAGGCCGTTCGGGAGTGAAATCCAGATGACAGTCTGCGCCTCTGGGGAATGGCGTGACAGATGGCCCTTACCGTGAGTGTCCTCCACTAACACGAAGCTACCCGCCTCAACGTGGCGCACCTCTCCGTCGCTCGTCTCGTATTCTACCGAACCATCCAGCCTGACCGTAAGCACCGGCTCTGGGACCTTATGCCAAGCAACCTCGCGCATGCCAGCAGGGATGTGGGTGATGCGGACGCGGGACGCCGGATAGCTGCCCGTAACGTCGAACGGCACGGCATCGGGGTGCACCGACCTCTTCGTCGTCGGCAATTCGATCTCGTCGAAATGTGACTCGCCATCCGGGGTGGCATAGATGCGAAGGCACTTCACGCGGCTAACTCCTCTAGTTCGCCATACTGAAACGAAGCGTGCCTACCATGAAGAAGCCAGGTAACACCACGGTCTGGTGTGAGAGTCCGCTTTGGGCCGATAGCGTTGAAAAAGTCCGATTTCTACAACGTCTGTTTTTTGGAGGGTCGTAGAGACAGCCCCAGAAAATTTGACGTGGGGGACCTGCCAATTTTGCGATCAAGCAGCGTGTGAGTCGTGTAGCGGAATTGAGACTGCATCGAGCGGCGACATTCGCTCAAATCGCGAACTGGCCGACTTTTCGGTAAACCCCAATTTTGGACTTTTTCAACACTATCCGCAAGAAGCGGACATCGGGCAGCCAACATCGGAGCGTCGCGTTTCGAACCGAAGCGGAAGTCATCTGATCCGGTCAAACTCTCATTTTAGGTGTGACAATCAATCCTGGACGATCTGCCAGTCGTCGTTCGGATTGAACTGCCGGATGTCGGCGGCGATGCTCTCTGTCTGGTCGCCGAGGTCCGCTTCGTAGACGATACCGTTGCGGTTGACGACGAAGGTGTGAACACCGGTCGCGCCATAACTGACCGGCCAAGCAACGAGGGCGAAACCGGCGATCATATTGCCATTGATCACATAGTCGTACTTGCCGCCGGCAATGTTCTCGCCCTGGCCGGTGAGAATGCGGTAGTGATAGCCGAAATAGCCCTCCCCGGCCTTCGCCTTGGCGAGAACGGCACCATCTGCGAGTGCAGGTCCGGCCGGGCTTTCCGGCAGGCCCGGCGTGGAAGGCCAATAGAGGCCGTCCGTCTGGCCGTCGCTGCTGATCAGTCTCTGGGCGTATTCCAAGACCCCGTCGCCGTCGTGATCCTGCAGGGCATACTCCTGCTGCGCGTCGACATAGGCGCGCATTGTGGCGATCGCCTGAAGCTCGTTTTCGCCGACGCGGCGATTGGCGATTTCCTCGAGACCGGTATAGGTGTCGAAGGCCCATTTTCCGTCGTCGCCCTTGGCGATCGGGAAAGGCAGCGGCCAGAGTTCGTCGCCGATCTCGAGGATCTTCCGGTCCTCGACGTCCTCGACGATGACCTTCTCCTTTACGCCCTCTTGGATTTCCGCGTAGGCTTCCATCACGCCCTCGCTGGCCCTTGTCTTCGCGGCGTCGAGGCCAAGCAGATTGGCGAGCTTGTCAAAGTCTCCAGTAGAGACGGTCGACTTGAAAGCATCCACTGCCTGTTCCGCCGTGGCGAATGCCGCGGGTTCAGCGGCGGCCGCATAGTCGGAGAGCGGAGTTTCCGCGGACGTGCCGGACTCCTGGGCGAAGCCGACTGTCATGGACGCGCACATCAGGACCGATCCAGCGAGGGAAGTGAGAAGCATGTCACGAACGCTCTTGGCCATGTCCGTTCTCTCCCTCTGGCCTATCTACGGGGGCGAGGGCGTTTGATCTCGCGATGCGGTTTCGCGCCGCCGCGCTGGCCGCCACCCAACGCCTCACGCCCGCGGTCCGACTGAAGCTTGGTGACCTTGCCGCTCTGCGCTTGCCCGAGTGGCAATGGCTTGCCGCCGCCACTTCTCTCGATCTTTCCGCCCGGCTTCGGCCGACTGATCTGACGGTCGCGGTTTGCACTGGGTCTGACGGTGCTGACCTGGTTCGCGACGGCCGGTCTCGACTTCATCGCCTCCGAGGGTCTCCGGTCGCCTGCGACGGTATTCACCCGACTTGCGTCGATCCTTTGACGGGCGTCTAACTTACTCTTGCGAACGTCGTCGACTGAAATCGTGCCGGTGCGGTTCCTGGCGGCACCGAGCTGCTCATTGCGCACGGTCCTCGCTCTGCTGGCGACGTTGTTGTCCTTTATGGACTTGAAATTGTTTTCGAACGAAGTCCTATCAATCTTGGCGAGCTGGCTCTTGTCGAAGCTGATCTTGCTGCGATCGACGTTCTTCCAATCGACGTCGTTGAAATTCACCTTGCCTCTGATGTTCACATTGTTGAAGCAGTTGTTGCAGTCGATCTTGATGTCGCTGCCGCCCCAGCGCCCGCCCCAAACGCCCCAGTCATCCCAGTCGACGACGGCGGCGAACACCGCACCGGTCACGAAACCCGCAAAGAACGTTGCAGTCGGATAATAGTAGTTCGGATAGGGCTCGGGATAATAGGCAAGCGGAGCGGGCTGATAGTTTGGAGCGTAAAGCATTTCCGGCGGATACTGCGGCACGTAGATCTTTTCCGGATTGGCCGCCTGGATCACGACGTTGTCCCTCTCCAGCACCACCGTGATCTTGTCGTCCGATTTGATGATGCCGTCGGCGACGGCCTTGTCGCGCAATTGCTGAATGGCGACAAGCACGTCCTTCTGCTGATAGGCGAGCGCATCGCCGAGCGACTGCGTCCAATCGAGATCGTCGCTCATCATCTTGACGATCTCGGGATAGTTCAAGAGGGAGATGATGCTGCCGTCCCAGCTCTCCTTCGGCTTCAGGTCCTTGTTCGTCTTGACCTGTTCGAGGAAGCGCGCTGCCTCGACGATCTGCAGCGGGTAGAGCGATGCCGAAGTCACCAATGCGACAAGCTCATCCGGATAAAGGGCGATGCGGGCGACAAGGATTTCTAGTTCTTCTTCCGTTAGCGGCTGGGACTGCATATCTGCCGTGTCTGCCCCACCCGTGGCTGCTGCGGTTTGCTCCTGAGCAGCGGCTGCCACGACGAAAGGCGCCGGCGGATACGATGCGAGAGCAAAGGCGGCTGCCATACTCACTTTGATAGACGGCGCAAGCGTGTTGGATCTCATGGCCTGAACGCTCCCGGTGTTCGGAGATGCGTAAGCGTGTCTCGCGCCACCATGCCAGCTCTTCGGTATGCGTCCAACGGAGAGCATTTGATTAGGCAAATGCTTCCGGGCCGGCGAGCGCAGCATGTGGTCAGATAATGAAAGTGCCCAAACTACATCACCTAATACAATACATCCTGAAATATATGTTGCAACCTTTTGACAGCCGGTGCATGAATCTAGATAGGCTGCACTGTGGCGCCATGGACGTGTCGCAGGTTGTGCCGAATAGGGGTACCGGGCTGATTTTGCGAATGGGATCGTGCTCCTCCGTCACTCGACCGAGGAACGTACGGAGCTGGCCGCATGACTTTGTTCAGAGAGCCTCTGCTGCATTTCGCCGTCATCGGCGCGGTCCTGTTTGGCGGCTACTCGTGGCTTCACGATGAGCAGCCCGAGGCTGCTGCTGTCGAGCCTGTCCGCATCGGCGAGGGCGACGTCCGCTGGCTGAAGCAAACCTGGTCGAGCCAGTGGCTGCGCGATCCGACCGCCGACGAGTTGAAGGGATTGGTCGACGATCTCTTGAACGAAAGGCTGCTCGCGCGCGAGGCCAAGGAGATGGGCCTCGATCAGGACGACACCATCATCCGCCGCAGGCTGGCGCAAAAACTGAAATTCGTCATCGAGGACACCGCCCAGCTGGTGGAACCAACGGAGGCGGAGTTACGGCAATTCTATGTTGCCAATCCGGCACACTTCGCGACGCAAGGCAGACTCTCATTCAGGCAGCTCTATTTCAATCCGGAACGGCGCCCGGACGCAGCGGCGGACGCCCAGATAGCCCTCGCCGAATTGAATGCGAAGCGCGAAGCCGAAGGGACCACAGGCGACCGACTGCTGCTCGGCGAACGCTTCGACGACGCCAGCGAGTTGGCCGTATCAGGCATGTTCGGCGCCGATTTCGCGCGTGAAGTCTTCGCACTTGAACCGGGCCATTGGCGCGGCCCGGTGAAGTCCGGCTACGGCTTGCATCTGGTGTTCGTCACACAGCGCACACCGACAGCCCCGAAGCCTTTCGAAACGGTGAAGGACGACGTTCTTGCAGAGTGGCGCCGCGCCAGGCAGGCCGAGTTCGGCCGCGATTACCTAGGCGAGCTTCGCAAGAAGTATGGGGTGGAGCTGGACGAAGGCGCGAAGGCCGTCCTGGGCTCCGCGCCCACACCCAAGGTAGCCGAGAAATGAGCCGGCGGGCCACACGGTCCGTGCTCGCGCGAACTGGCTTCGCCGCGACGGGATATGTCTGGCTGCTCCTGCTGACGGTCGTGGCCGTTATGCTGTCATCGAAGGCTGCCTCTGCGCATGAAGTACGCCCGGCCTACCTCAGCATTCAGGAAGTAGCGCCGAACGAGTTCAGCGTGCTCTTCAAGACGCCCATGCAGGGCAATGCACGGCTGGCGTTGACGGCTTTGTTTTCGGGCGGGATAGAGACGGTAACGCCGATTGTCTCGCGACCGACCGGCGACGCGATGGTGCAGACCTGGCGCACGCGAACTCGGGAGCCGATGGCCGGTCAGCGCGTGCTTGTCGACGGGTTGCAGAACACCATGACCGACGCGCTCGTCCGGGTGATGTTCGCCAACGGCAACACTTGGACGGCGCGGCTAACGCCCAGCGAGCCCTCGGCGGTCATCCCGGCCTCGCAAAGCGCCTGGGCTGTGTTCGTCACCTATGTGCGTCAAGGCATCGAGCACATCATATTCGGCTTCGATCACCTGCTCTTCGTCACTGGGTTGATGCTGATCGTGCGCGGCTGGAGCAAGCTGGTGAAAGCGGTCACGGCCTTCACTGTGGCCCACTCGATCACATTGACCTGCGCAACGCTCGGCTGGATGACGCTGCCGTCGCGGCCGGTGGAGGCGTTAATCGCCATCAGCATCGTCATGGTTGCCGCGGAAGTTGTCAGGATGGAGCGCGGGCAGCTCAGCCTTGCAATTGTACGGCCATGGACGGTCGCCTTCGCGTTCGGCCTGCTGCATGGCTTCGGTTTTGCCGGCGCTCTTAGCGAGCTTGGCCTGCCGCAAGGCGACATACCGCTGGCGCTGCTGGCCTTCAATATCGGCGTCGAAGTCGGCCAACTTGCTTTCATCGCGGTGACACTGATTGCCGTCTATTCAATAAGACAGCTCGTCAACATTCAGCGGCAAGCGATCGTCGCCTCCGCCTACGCGATCGGCATCGTCGCGGCGTTCTGGAGCGTCGAGCGTCTGGACGCGATGTTGCAATGAGGGGAGAACTGGGATGAAGGTTCTCAATTACCGGAAGCGCGCAGGCACGCTTGGCATGGCAGCGGTCGCGGTCTTGATCGCCATAGTGCCTGGCTCAGAAGGATTTGCCTGCGGCTATGACAATCCGCGGTCCATATCGCGCGGCTCCCTGAATTGGAGCTATCCCTTTTCGCTCCACGTCATGGGCGCGATATCGCGGGAGGTCGCGGCTCGCAGGCTCCCGATTGCGAATTTTGATCGCGGCGGCATGGATCTGTTCGGCCGCAAGTACCTTCGCGCTAAGAAGGCGCTGGAGCAATTCGGGGAGATGCTCCGTCCGACGTCGCGCGAACCATTGCCCACGCCGGTCGCTGTCGTCCTGGTCGAGCCGATGTTGTGGGCGCGCTTCGAGATGACCGCCGTCGGCCTGCGGACTGCCGTCCACGTCCCGGGCGCCGAGCGCGGCGATCTTGTCATAATCACCGGCGAAGCCGTGATCGCCGAGATCGCCGCACGGCGTCTCATGTTCGGCGATGCCTATGCCCGCGGGATTGTGCGCCTTTACGGCGAGGATCGCCAGATCGCGGCGTTTGTTCAGAAGTATCAGCAGGTCGGCGCGAACCGGAGCACGCGCGACACGAGGCAGAGATCGACGCCTGCTCCGCACAGCGTCGCGGCCGACCCGAGCATGCGGTCGTCCCGTGCCTTCGAACCCAACCAGGCGGCTAGTTCATCTGAAACGCTCGAAAAACTTGTTCAATGAGGAGGCAAGCATGAACAGAAGTTCCTTCGCGATGGCTAGCTTTGCCTTGCTGACGGCGTGCTTTGGCACGGACTCAAGCGCACAGGAGCCGGCGACGACCACCGATGCAGGTACCATGACCCGCGAGGGCACGGACAAGGCTTTCCAGGCGCGGCCATACGCGCCCTACGCCGGCCGCAACTTCCCGACGCATCCGCTGTTCGGCGACACCCATCTGCATACGGCCCTTTCCATGGATGCCGGCGCTGCAGGTGCTCGCCTGGATCCGCGGGAGGCCTACAGGTTCGCCAGCGGCGAAGAGGTCGTTTCCTCCACCGGGCAGCCGGTCAGATTGTCGCGCCCGCTGGACTTCCTGGTCGTTACCGATCACTCGGACAATATGGGCTTCTTTACCGATTTCCTCGCCGGAAAACCTGAAATCCTGAAGAATCCAGAAGCCCGCGGTTGGTACGACCTGATGCAGTCGGGCAAGGGGGGCGAAGCTGCCTTCGCGCTTGTCTCGACCTTCGCACAAGGCAGATTTCCGCAGGAGATCCTGTACCAGCCGGGCAACGCCGCATACCGCTCCACGTGGCAGAGTATCATCGACGCGGCCGAAGAAGCCAATGAGCCGGGTCGTTTCACTGCCATGATCGGCTATGAATGGACATCGCTGTCCGAGGGCAACAACTTGCACCGCAACGTTATTTTCCGCGACAATGGCGACAAGGCAGCTATGGTCGAGCCGTATACGACACAGCCGCCTATAGGCAGCAACAATCCGCGCGACCTCTGGAAATGGCTGCAGAGTTACGAGGACAAGACCGGCGGCCAGGTTCTCGCTATCGCCCACAACGGAAACTTGAGCAACGGAACGATGTTTCCGATTATCGAGTCATTCAGCGGCAAAGAAATCGACCGCGAATATGCCGAGCAGCGCGCCCGTTGGGAGGTGCTGTACGAAGCGACGCAAATAAAGGGTGACGGTGAAACCCATCCCGTGCTTTCGCCGAACGACGAGTTCGCCAATTTCGAGCGCTGGGACAAAGGCAATCTCGATCTGAGCGAGGCCAAGAAGCCCGAAATGCTGGAGTTCGAGTACGCGCGCTCGGCGCTCAAGAACGGCCTGAAGCTGGAGGCAAAGCTCGGCGTGAACCCTTACAAGTTCGGGCTGATCGGCGGCACGGACGCGCATACCGGCCTTGCAACAGCGGACGACGATAATTTCTGGGGCAAAATCACAACGTCGGAGCCAAGCCCCGGCCGCGCAACGCATCCGTTCATGAGCAATCCAAATACTGGCGCTCAGATCATGGGTTGGGAAGAGACCGCCTCGGGCTATGCCGCGGTGTGGGCTGAGGAGAACACCCGCACGTCGATCTTCGACGCCATGAAACGCCGCGAGACCTATGCGACGACCGGGCCGCGCATGGTAGTGCGCTTCTTCGGCGGTTTCGATTTCGTCGACGCCGACGCCAATACGCGCAGCCCGGCAATCACCGGCTATACGAAGGGCGTGCCGATGGGCGGCGACCTTGGCCACGCGCCGGCAGGCAAGGCGCCGACCTTCCTGGTCGCCGCGCTGAAAGACCCGATCGGCGCCAATCTTGACCGCTACCAGATCGTCAAGGGCTGGATGGACTCGGCGGGCGAGGTGCACGAGAAGGTTTACGACGTCGCCTGGAGCGGCGACCGCAAGCCTGGCACCGACGGCAAGCTGCCGCCGGTCGGCAACACGGTGGACGTTCCGAACGCCACCTGGACGAACACGATCGGCGCGCCCGAGTTGGTTTCTGTGTGGAAGGATCCGGATTTCGATCCGGAGCAGCGCGCCTTCTATTACGGACGCATCATCGAAATTCCGACGCCCCGCTGGACCGCATACGACGCCAAATATTACGGGCTGACCTTGCCCTCGGAACTGCCGATGACGACGCAGGAGCGGGCCTACACGTCGCCGATCTGGTACAATCCGGTACAGTAGCGCTGCAACTATATGTAGGAATGCGTGGCAATGATTCTTGTCTGGCACAGCGAACGGAGGTCCCGCGGCAAAGCGCTGTCCGCGCGCCGACCTGGCGAGGATGCAGGGAACAAGCAGTTGGCGGAAACAATGTGTTCGGCCATGATCAAACCTGGGACGTGGTTGGGGACCGACTGTCTAAGCAAGATCCATTGGAGGGGAACGATGAAACTTGGCTTTACTTCTGCTTTCACCTGTCTTGGCAGTGTCCTGCTCGCCGGGAGCGCCATGGCTGCCGACATTTACTCGCCGGTTGCGCCGGATGCCAAGCAGATCGAGACCGAGCAGGGATGGACCTTTACCATAGCTCCTTATTTCTGGATGGCGGGAATATCGGGAGATGTCGGGCTGTTCGGGTTGCCGCCAACCGAGGTGGATGCGAGTTTCAGCGACATCTTCGACCATCTCGATTTTGGCGCCATGGTGATCGGCGAAGCCCGCTACGACCGCTACAGCATCTTTGCCGATGTCATGTACACAAAGATTTCGGGGGAGAGAGGCACGCCGCTAGGCATTCTGGCTTCGAATGTCGAGATATCAACGGAAACGTTCGCCGGATTGCTCGGCGTCGGCTACTCGCTGATTGATAACAGTTCGGGCCGTCTCGATGTCGTCGGCGGTGCCAGGGTATGGTCCGTCGACACCGAAATCTCGCTCAGCGGGGGTATACTAGGCGGAGCTTCGCGAAGCGATGGCGCGACGTGGGTGGATGCCGTGGGCGGCCTGCGCGCAACCTATTTGATCACGCCTGAGATCTATTTGACCGGTTGGGGGATTATTGGTGCAGGCGGAGCCGACATCGACTGGGACCTTGCCGCGACAATTGGATACCGTTTCAACGATCGAGTTTCCGCGGTGGCAGGTTATCGGGCCTTGGGCGTCGACTACAGCAACGACGGGTTCGTCTTCGATGCCGTGCAGCAGGGTCCGATTCTCGGGCTTGTGCTGCGCTTCTAGTGCTACACGGCGGCCGCCGGCGATTGGACCAAAGATCGGGCGGGCGCGCGTTTTGCGAACACCCGTCCGCTTTTGGGGTCGAAGCCGGCATTTCGGTTCCGGCACCAAACGTCAGATTTTCACCATTACAGCGCCGCGCGTCTTATCAGACCCGCAAAGGACGCTGTAGCACCTTGAATTGCTGCATGTTTTTATCCTTAAATCGGCTACGATTTAAGGATACATGCAGTAGTTGTTCGAACATCATGACCTTCGGCCGAGCGCTCCTCAAGAGGATACGTTTCGTGGTGCGGCCGAGGAGTTACGTATCCGTCTGTTATCATCACCCGCAGGCGTCCGTCGAATTCTGATCGCATATTCGAGAGCCTGCTTTACCCGGACTGCACGGAAAAACCCGGGCGATCGATAGCGCTGAATTGCTTCGATGCTTTGCTCCAAGCGAGAAATGGCGAAATTGATCTCCGCATCGCTCACCGATTGATCGAGGGCGATCGCTTCCGCGATGGCCTCCAGCTGATTTGACATCATGTCACTCCAGTCACTTGCCCGTCATTGGGCGAGAAGCGGGTAATTAGCGGCGGTCGGCGCGGTGCCCAAGGCTGAGGCGGCGGCTCTTTCCAACTATGCTTAATACTTGACGGCGTGCATTTTCCGGTCCAGCGCGTTCTCGCGGCAAACAAAAGAAGTGCCTCCTCGCGGGAACGGTTTCCTTTGGAGGCGGTTTGAGCCGTCAGCAGACGCGCTTCGGCTTGAGAGGCGGACCATGGCCAGCGGTATCTGCGACATCAGCGCTCGCTTTGCCTGGTCGACGAAGGCGGCAGCGCACGAGCACGCTGGGGACGAGGCCGGCGCTCAGGCAGAAATTTCCGAAGAGCGCTCCGCCGCCGTCGAATAGCAACTCTCGGCAACAAAAGGAGGAGAACCAATGGCACGTAGTTCCATAACGCCGTTCCGCCCCGGTAGCTTGGGCGGAGACCCTTTTCTTTCGCTTTATCGCGACGTGAACCGGCTCTTTGACGAGGCGTTTCGGGGCGGCCTGACCGGACCGTCGGGCGAAGGTCCGGCGGCGCAAGCCGGCGGATTCGTGAACGCTCGTATGAATGTTTCCGAAACGGAGAGGGAGTTCCGGGTAACCGCGGAATTGCCAGGGGTCACCGAAAAGGACATCGATGTCAGCTTGGACGACGATCTCTTGACGATCCGAGGCGAGAAACGGATGGAAAAGAAGGAGGAGCAGGAGAACTTCCACTTCGTGGAGCGCTCCTTTGGTTCATTCCAGCGCACGCTGCGCCTGCCTTATGCCGTCGACCCTGACCAGGTTCAGGCGCGGTTCGACAACGGCGTCTTGACCGTCACCATGCCGAAGACCGCTCAACAGGAGCGCGCTCGCCGCATCCAGATCCAGGGCGGCGCCCGCCAGCCGGAGCAGATCGAGGCAACAAGCACGCCTGCCGGCCAGAGCACGGAGCCATCGCAGAGCACGGATCAATCCCAGAAAGCAGGCCAGCCCGGTACTTCTCAGACGTAATGAGCCCAGCACGCCCGCAGCGACGATTTGCTGCGGGCGTGCACTACCGTTCCCAGGCCATCACTCTTGAACGTGTAACACTTTGAACTAAATCATTTATCGCGACGCTCGCTCCTGCACTTCGGCCGGGCAAGATGCCTCGGAACCGATTGTGGTCTTGTATCCATGTTGCTCAACGGAGGATGTGGCTATGAGAAACATGTTCGACTTTCCCTAGGCTAGTAGTCGGCTTCGACCGACCTGATCAACGTTCAATTTGCGGAAGTTCGCTGCGGCTTCAACGATGCCGCGGAGGATATCGTTTGCCACAACGGAGGGATGAACGATGGAGATGTTCAGGAAAGAGCAATTCACTCCGTCGAGGCTCGCTGACGATCGCCGGCCGTCGGACGGCAAACCAAGACCTGTCCACTCTTTTGGTCCAGCCGCGTTTGAGGCCGGCTTGATTGCCCGCATCTTTCGGCCGAGCCGATCGGTCATGACGTCCGGCAAAGTGGGCACGAGCGCTTGGCGGCTCATCTTCGAGCGGCGTAGGACAGCCACTATCGATCCGTTGATGGGCTGGACAGGGTGCGACGATCCGATGGCCCCAGGTGGAGCTCAAATTTCCGACACTCGAGGCCGCGGTCGGCTACTGCGAACGGCAGGGGCTAAACTACGCGGTCCAGTGGCCGCACGACTCCAAAACAGAAGTCCCGGAGCGACGCAGTGTTGAGGCGCACACCCGCTCGGATATTGTGCTCGATGGTGCCGGGCTGAGCATGACAGTGGCGAACGAAAATCGTGCCAGCCGCAGCCCGGCAAACCAGAACGATCCGCCACGTCCAGGAGGTGGGATGCGCCCTTCGACGTCGTGACTGATGAAAACCTGTCGTTTGAGGAAAAACGAGCGGTTCTTGAGGATTGGGCCTGGAGCGAATATCTGATCGACCGGGCAACGAATGAGGGCATGCCCGAAAACGAGCGCCCGTCTCGGCTCGACGAGGTCGAACTGGCATTGCTTGCGCTCGAATCGGGATATGGCGCCGACAGCACGGGCTCCGATCGGAGCCGGCCAGCTTGTGCATGAGGTGGCGCAATGGACCCGTTCATCCTCCACGATTGCTAAAAGGTGTTCCCGAACCGTTTCGCGCTGACGCTAGCAGCCGCGGCACGCGGCAGGGCGCTCAACAGAGGTGCCGATCCGCGCATCGAAAAGCCCGCCGCCGCTTCGACTGAACTGGCATTGCGCGAAATCGGCGCGGGGGCTTTCTCAGCGGAAGAGCTCTCACTGTTCCTTGCTCCGAACAGCGAGCCCGAATACCTGGCCGCCTCCACTGCTCGCGAGCAGCTCGGCCGCAGCGACATGCCAGCGCCTGAACTGGCGCCTGCGCCCCTCCGGCAACTAGCTTCATGAACTGCCCGCTGGTAGTTTGAGCAAAAGAGATTTGAGGGAACTGCCGTAATTGAGCGGCGTTTGGGTTCAAGCCAGTCGATTCCGTCTGGCGAAGCCCCGAGATCAAGGTGCTGAGGGGCGCAGCCGCTAGCCAAACATGGCCACCGACATGAACAAGCAGACCCAGTTTAATATCTGGTATTGGATCATCGCCTTTTTTGGCCTGATGCTGTTCCAATATCTTTACGCGACCGCAACCCAGGTCGCTCAGATCCCCTACAGCCAGTTCGAAACCTACCTTGCCGAAGGCAAGATCGCCGAGGCTGCGGTCTCGGATCGCTTTATACAGGGCACCTTCAAGGCGCCGCAGGACGGCAAGCCGATGTTTATCACCACTCGCGTCGAGCCGGGTCTTGCGGAGCACTTGCGAGAGCGCGGCGTTGTCGTCACCGGCCAGATCGAGAGCACGTTCCTGCGTGACCTTCTGTCGTGGGTAATCCCCGCTGTTATCTTCATCGGCATCTGGATATTCATGCTCAGGCGCTTCGGGGGTGGCGTCGGCGGCGGCTTGATGCAGATCGGCAAGTCGAAGGCGAGGATCTATGTGCAGACCGATACCGGAGTGGCTTTCAAGGATGTCGCCGGTGTCGACGAGGCAAAGGACGAGCTGAAGGAGATCGTCGATTTCCTCAAGGACCCTAAAGGCTATGGCCGCCTCGGGGGCCGGATGCCAAAGGGCATTCTGCTTGTCGGTCCACCGGGTTCCGGCAAGACGCTGCTCGCCAGAGCTGTCGCCGGCGAGGCAGGTGTGCCGTTCTTTTCCATTTCCGGTTCCGAATTCGTCGAAATGTTTGTCGGCGTGGGGGCCGCCCGCGTGCGCGATCTCTTCGAACAGGCTCGATCGAAGGCGCCGGCGATCATTTTCATCGACGAACTCGATGCGCTTGGCCGAGCCCGCGGCATCGGGCCTATGGCTGGCGGTCATGATGAAAAAGAGCAGACCTTGAACCAGCTCCTGGTCGAACTCGATGGTTTTGATTCCTCAACGGGGCTCATCCTGCTCGCCGCCACCAACCGCCCAGAGATTCTCGACCCGGCGCTGTTGCGGGCAGGACGCTTCGACCGCCAGGTCCTCGTCGATCGTCCCGACAAAAACGGCCGCGTGCAGATCCTTGACGTTCATCTGAAGCGGGCCAAGCTGGCGCCCGATGTTCGTACGGAACAAATCGCGGCACTCACACCCGGCTTCACCGGCGCAGACCTTGCCAATCTGGTCAATGAAGCAACCCTGCTTGCCACGCGACGCAAGGCCGAAGCGGTTACGATGGACGACTTCAACAACGCCATCGAACGCATCGTCGCCGGCCTGGAGAAGCGCAACAGACTGCTCAATCCCAAGGAGCGTGAAATCGTCGCCTATCACGAAACGGGTCATGCGCTTGTGGCCATGGCACTGCCGGGGATGGATCCGGTGCACAAGGTCTCGATCATCCCGCGCGGTATAGGCTCGCTCGGCTACACGATCCAGCGTCCGACGGAAGATCGCTTCCTGATGACGAAGGAAGAGCTGGAAAACAAGATGGCCGTGCTGCTTGGCGGGCGCGCCGCTGAATGGATCGTCTTTGGCCATTTGTCCACCGGAGCTTCCGACGACCTCGTGAAGGTGACGGACATCGCGCGCGCGATCGCTGCACGCTACGGCATGACCGAGAAGCTCGGCCATGTTGCGTTGGAACGCGATCGCCGGTCGCTGCTTACGACTGACCAGCCCTATTACGGCCCGAGCGAGCGTGATTATTCCGAAAAAACTGCGGCGATTCTGGACGAAGAGGTGCGCAGGATCGTCGAGAACGCGTTCGATCGTACCGTCACGCTGCTCAAGGAGCGGCGACCCGCTTTGGAACGGGCTGCAAAACTCCTTCTGGAGCGGGAGACAATCACCGAGGATGAACTGCGCGCCATAGTTCTTGATCGCCATCATCCTGATCAAAAGGAAATGGCCGACCAGGCTGGGCGACGACTGGGCCTATGACAGGCCCCTCGATGTTCAAAAAACCCCTGGTGCGAATGATCTTCTGCTGGCCGTCGGCACAAGTACCGTCCGTCGCACGACCCTATCCTGTTACCGTTGGAACGATAACGAATGCCGTCAGCGGCTAGATAGATTCTGCCAGTTCGGCATCAATAGTTGTTTTTTCGCGAAGATTGTAGCCAATGACGCCTGCACGTTTTGCTGACTGCCTCGCCAGCCTTAGATGGACGAGGATCGACCTGACCTGCGCACTTCAATGTCAGCTATCCTGGGTGGAAGCCATGGAAAGCGGTCAGATAGAGATACCCGAGGAACTCGCAGCCTGGCTCGAGCGGCTCGCCAATTGCCATGAGGTCGCGGGAATACCGACGCAATATCGCGACTTTGCCGGAACATAAGCAGTGCGATTACATCATCTGCCCCCGTATCAAGCCGCATCGGGCCGATAAATCATATCCGTCGGCGCACCACGCCGCCGCCATTGGGCATTCAGGCCGCTTCGCCAAAGATCGGATTCAGTCTTTTTTGGTAATTTTCCATTAGCAATTCAGTCAGTGGGTTCGATGGCGCTGATGCCGCCCTCGACTGTTTGTGTTTTGCGTACGGGGCCTTATGCGTTTTTCAGCGGTATCAGCAATCGTTCTGGCCTGCCTGACCGTGTCGGGCTGCGGATCCAGTTCCAGTCGGAATAACGTCACGGCCGAGCAGCCGTCGCGAGAGACGACGAGTTCCGTCGCGCGCGCTGCCAGCCCAGTGCCTTCGGCAAATGTGGGGGCGATTGCGTCGCAAGCGCCGCCGCAGCAGGAGATGCTGGCATGGGCGAGACCCGCTCCGGAGGCACAGGCATTCGCGCCTGTGTCCAGGACGATCGGCATGCCCGTTCCGTCGGAAAGACCGATCGCGATGATCACGCCGGACAATCCGGCGATCGAGGCTACTCCAGGGACGCGTGGGCAAATCTACGGTCATCGTTTCCGCGACGCCAAACCCATCAACTTCGGTTCCAGATCGCCTAGGAAGCTTGCCGTCCATGGCGTCGACGTCTCGCGCTGGCAAGGGGAGATCAACTGGGAAAAGCTCAGGACGCAGGGCGCCAACTTCGCCTATATCAAGGCGACCGACGGCGGCGATCACCTTGATCCAATGTTTAAAAAGAACTGGCGTAAGGCCAAGCAGGCCGGCCTAAAGCGCGGCGCCTATCATTTCTTCTATTGGTGCCGCACAGCCGGCGAGCAGGCTGACTGGTTCATCCGCAACGTTCCAAGAGAAGCGGATGCTCTTCCGCCGGTCATAGATGTCGAGTGGAACGGGGAATCCAGTTGCAAGAGACGCCCCTCGCGCGAGCGGGTTCTGGAAAAGATGCGGGTCTTCATGGACAAGCTCGAGCGGCATTACGGACAACGCCCGATCATCTACACCGCCCCGGACTTCTATCGTGACAACTTGAGAGGCGAATTGCTGGATTATCCCTTCTGGTTGCGCTCGGTGGCCGCTCATCCATCCAAGGTCTATCCGGGACGCAAATGGATCTTCTGGCAATATTCCGGCTCTGGCCTGTCGCACGGCGTCGACGGCCGGATCGACCTCAACGTCTTTCACGGCAGCGAGGAGGACTGGCACGACTGGGTGGCGGCGCGGTCCACTTGAGGCTGCGACCGGGTGGCCGGTACGCTTTCCCTGGCGATCGCGATAGACCAAGGCCTGTCGCCATCGTGCCTGTCGACTTTCCATGCCAGTGCAGCCGACTCTGCTTGTTCTTCAGCCCGTCATGACTGTGACGCAAGTCGAGAGTCGGTTTGGGCTGCGCTTTGACAAAGCTCGAGTCTTCCGGCCATCGGTGCCTCCATGGATTTAGCTTTGATGGAAAGACCACCGAACCTGACGGCTTCGGAAAAGTTCCGACATCAAAGGCCAGCGCAGGGGAACGGTCGCGGGTACCTGGGATGTTAATGCCGTCGCCGGACGCGATCGGCTCCTTCTGTTGCCACACTTCAAAACCAATGACGAGACGATACGCCGGCGTTTCTTGCCTTGCGGGAACGAATTTGTCGCCGCGCAGTTAGTGCCGGGACGCGAGAAACAAAGAACAAAAACGAGAAAAGGAGCCGCCAATGACCGATCCAGTCCTTACAAGTCGCGGAGCCACTTCTTCCGAGCCTTTGACGACGGCAGCATTCAACAAGGTCTCGTGGGGAGGGATATTCGCAGGCGTGGCGGTAGCGCTAGCGGTTCAGTTTCTGCTCAATCTGCTTGGCGTCGGTATCGGCGCCGCGGTCATTGACCCGGGCGGCGGCGACAATCCGGAGGCGCGCACGTTTTCCATCGCCGGCGGCTTGTGGTTTGTGCTTTCGGGTATAATCGCTGCCTTTGTCGGCGGCTACCTGGCGAGCCGTTTATCTGGACGCCCGAGCACATCAACCGGCGGATATCACGGCCTGACTACATGGGCGGTAACGACGCTGGTTGTTCTCTACCTGTTGACCACATCCGTCGGGACCTTGGTCGGCGGTGCCTTCAGTGGGCTGACTGGCGTCATCGGTGGCGCGGGCCGGACCGTTGCAACGGCTGCCATCACAGCTGCTCCGGCGTTAGCGACAGCTACTGATCCGTTTGCCGAGGTCGAGCGACAAATTCGCGCGGCCGCGGGCGGCACCGATCCTGCGGCGATGCGCGATGCAGCGGTTGTGGCTGTTCGAGCGCTTGTCACCGGCGATGAAGCGCAGGCGGAGGAAGCCCGCAACCGCGCCGCGGATGCACTCGCACGGGCGCAGAACATTCCACCCGAGGAGGCGCGTGCGCGCGTTGAACAATATGAGCAGAGCTATCGCAGTGCCGTCGACAATGCGCGGCGGGAGGCCACCGAAGCAGCGGACGCTGCGGCCACGGTGATTTCCAGCGGCGCCTTCCTGGGCTTCATCGCACTGGTGCTCGGTGCCATTGCCGCGTGGTTCGGTGGTTTGTACGGGACGAGGCACGCAGAGCGGCTCTCAGAGCTGTCTTGATGCAGCGACCTCGCTGCCAATGAAGAATGAGCGTTAAGCGGCCGCACCGTCACGGCCGCCGAATGTGCCCCGCAACTCGGCTTCGCCAAGCATGAGGTGGCGAGCGAACTCCCAAACCGTCGCGGCGTCGGCCCCCGGGGCAATGTTGATCGTTGGCACGTTGAGTGCTGCAAGCCGGAACCGATAGGTATGTAAGGGACTGCCCTCCGGAAGATCCGGCCCGTCATAATGCAGGTTGCCAAAATCGTTGTAGGCATGCGGCAGATCCTCGGTCCTGGCCTTCGAGCTCCTGCCTTCGGCGAGTTGGCGGCGGTCCTTGGGGATGTCGTAAACGGCCCAATGCCGGAATATTGTCGTCGCGTCGGCATCCTCCATGACGAGCACGTAACTTTGGGTCCCTGCAGGTGGGTCCTGCCATTGCAGGAAAGGCGAGATATTCTCGCCGCGCCGTGTATGTCGCTCAGGTATTTCTCCGCCGCTTTCAAAAACCGGGCTCGTAAGCTCGAATGCCATCTTTTCTCTCCTCTAGGTCACGATGATTTCGGGCCGAGTCGACCCGACATCGTGAACATGATCGATCCCAATGAGTTAGAGCGGGATGCGGGCGGAAACCGCGCGCGCTTTTCCTCACCCCGCCCTAATGGCGAATGCTTGGATCTGGCCAGAGCGCACGCACATCCTCGGGCAGGGCTTCGCGAACCTTGCGCACTTCGCCGGGGTCGAGGTGATGCGACAGAACGTGAAAGACCGTCTGCGCCGCTTCCTTCACGTCGACCGGCCGGGTGAAAGCGAGTTCGTCCTCGACCTGCGACAGAAACTCATCTGCCGTGCGCGAGCGGGTTGGCTGCTTGGAGGGCTCGTACTGGTCATAGTACGCGCCGCGTACAAGCAGTGGAAGCTGGGCGGAAAGATGGGCCGCGAGATCGGCCGTTAGCCGGTCTCGAATCGTATGAAGAACGGCGCTCAGAATATGCCAGGCGCGCTGCCGGTCTGGCCCTTGGTGTTCCATGATCTCATCCAGCCAGATATTGGTGATCTGAAGCGTCTTGTCGAATGCGGCAACACCGGAGACACTCATGGCACCCTCCTTATCGTTGGCGATAGACGACGCTCCAACCAAGACAGCGGACTAATGTTCCTATAGTTGCCGCCGCCGGCACGGCGGTGGCCGTCCAGGGCGCACGCGCGATCATACGCATGACCGAAACGGAGCCCGGCACCGGAAGCTTTTTTAGCAGTTAGCACTTTATCAATGCTCCGGCGGCGCCGGCGTCAGTGCGAATTCCAACTGCGTTATCGATCGCATAGCGGTCCAATCGACAGTCGTTTTGTCGAGCCAACCGTGACAAGATTTTCGGAAGAGGAAATTAAACCTTGTAAAAAGCCCTGTCGTACTTTATATAGCAGCCATCGATATTGATCGACGATATTAGTTTCTGCGCCCGGCGCATCGTCACGAAAGTCCTCACAAAATCGGTTTCATTACATCGCTCTGAGCGATGTTTATTTTCCATGAGCGATTGAAAGGATATGATCGTGACTACTGGAACAGTAAAGTGGTTCAACGCCACAAAAGGCTTCGGCTTCATTCAGCCGGACGACGGCGCGACTGACGTCTTCGTGCATATTTCCGCAGTTGAGCGGGCTGGCATGGGTTCTCTGCAAGAGGGCCAGAAGGTGAGCTTCGAGCTCTCTCAGGACCGCCGCACCGGCAAGACGTCTGCAGACAATCTGCGGCCTCTCTGAGTGATGCGGATGGTATTTTCATCTCCTCGCTTTTGACCACGGATGTACTGGCATTGGCGAGTTGAGATGATGAGGAAGGTCGGGTTCTCCCGGCCTTTTTTATTTTGAACGCAACTGGCGGGAGGGCTGAACATGAGCTCACATCGTTACCGGATCGGCGACCAAATCGTCCTCAAGGATGCGCCCTCTCGTTTCCTGAAGCATGATGGGCCGTGCCGCATCGTCGGTGTTCTGCCGGCCCATAACGAACCTCAGTATCGCGTACGCTTCGACGGCGAGAGTTTCGAGCGATGCATTTCCGAGTCGGATATCGAAAACCAGAAATCACCACCCTCCCCTCCCGAGGCCGATGAGCTTCGTGGAGCGAGCGGGCGATCCTGGGTGGCATCCCTCGCCACCAAGGCCAAGAGGTAGTTCCCCTACCCCTCAAACAAAGCCAGCGCTTCGATGCCGCTGCAACACGGAGGTTTTTTTGCAAGTACTAGTTCGAGACAACAACATCGACCAGGCCCTTCGCGTGCTTAAAAAGAAAATGCAGCGAGAAGGGGTGTTCCGCGAGATGCGTGCCCGAAGCGCTTACGAGAAGCCTTCGGAAAAGCGGGTGCGCGAAAAGGCAGACGCTATTCGACGCCAACGAAAGCTCAACCGCAAGAAATTGCAGCGCGAGGGTCTCTTGCCAGCTCCGAAAAAAGCAACGCGCGTCCGCTAGGGTCGCCTCTCGCTCACGCTCTCGAATGCGGGGCGGAGCGATATCATTTGCTATTGCCCTTGCACGGGAGCATGGTGTCGCCTTCGCCAGCCAACGGCCGGGGCGCTGCCGCTTCTCGTCACCGCGCGCTCGCCCATCGGAGGAGACGATTTTGTCTTCCGGCATCAAACGGCCGTTGACCCGCCGGAACTTGCAGATGCTCGACGATGTGCTTCGGCGCGCTGGTTTCCGCAAGACAGTCATGAGTCAACACCAGGAAAGCCTTAACGACGCGGCCGTTTTCCTGATCGGCAGGTTTACGCAGGGAATAAGCGACCCCGATATCCTGCTTGCCGAGTTGGAGGACCGATTGGGCTGATTGATCCTGCGAACAACAAAGCGTGCGACAAAAAGCAGGAAGACAAGATCTTCGGGAACTCGTGACGATCGGGTCTTCGCCGATCGGAGGAGAGCCTCAACAGCGCGCGCAAGGCAGCTTCATCTCCAAACGTCGTCTACGACGCGAAATTGGCGCTGCCACAGAAGGAAAAAAGAAAGGGAGGAGTTATGAAATCGCATATCGACAGCTTCGGATATCGCTTCCGTCCCGTTGACTTTATGGTCCGGTCCTCGCTTGTCATCGCCCTTGGCGCCGTCGCGTATTTTACGTTCTACGGCGTCTTCTGGTAACAACTCCGTCATCGGCACACCGCCCGCGAAGTCGCCCTTGTGGAGCAAAAGCGTCAATCCGCCCACCTCTTCACAGGTCCGCACACAAGATACTTAGACTCGCTTTGTTGCTTAGTAAGAGTACAATGCGCGCCCACCCACACGCGCCAAGGTCGCTGTAATCCAAGACCACTGCATAGGCTTGTCCTTGGCTGTCCCGATTCAAGGATGATGCAGTAGCAAGAGGAGATTGCGCCATGTATTCGTCCCCTGATTATCAATCGTCTCAAGTGCAGCCCGACGAATTCAACGCCTTGCGCGACATCTTTGAGCATATGTTGGAGGAAAGCCAGATAGTCACTGGCAGTCTTCGAGCGGAAATGCTCGCTGAACGTCTGATTTCGATCTACAACTCAGGAATAAGAGACATTGCCATGCTAAAGGAAATGGTCAAGCCTTACTGAAGCCCCGGACTGAACCACCGCGCCGGGGCTCCAACACGAGAAAAACCCCCGCTTGAGACGAGGCCGATTCTTGAGCATCAGCTCCAGGTCTGGCGATTGTACCAGTCGTCGATATCCCGTCTGATGAGATCCCGTTCGATTCCATAGCGTTCCTGGATCTTACCTTCGAGTTGGTCGAGGTTACCGTTGATCTGGTCAAGATCGTCGTCGGTGAGCCGACCCCACTGTTCCTTGATCTTGCCTTTTACCTGCTTCCAGTTGCCTTCGACGCGATTCCAATCCATGCCATTTCCTCCTGGCCTTTGTGATTGTCATAGCGACGTAACTCGCCACGACCGTATTTGGTTCGATCGCCGTAAGCGCGCGTTCGGTGCGCAGGGATTATTTCTGTCCTGTCGTCGAGGATTCTCTCGTCGTCAGCATTTGCATGAGAGCGAGTTCGCCCCGCACACCCTGCTGGTATAGGTAGAAAAGCATCTTGCCGATTTCGGCGCCCTCCTCACTTTCCGGCTCCAATTTCTTTGTGGAACACGCATAGGTATGTACACGCCGGAGCATCGAGATCTCATCACCATCAATGGCCAGATCCGAAAAGCGCAGAACCATTTACCTTGACCCTCCAATCAAAGCAGCTTTGTTGATGATGATCTGATATTGGAATTGCCGGGTCGCGATTCCAGAGTCTTCGATGAATCCTGGCGGGCTGGTCCCCGCTGTTGCAGTTTTCTAGCATGTCACCCCGCTGACAGCCGCCGCGGATCATGGTATTATGGCATTCCATAATACTTCGGCTGCCGGATTGGATTGGAGAGCGCCAGGCGAAGAGTGCGTGACATACCAAGGTCGTCGCCAACGCGTGCGGCGGTGGAGACGAACGAACGGGTACATCAGTCGGAGAGGACGACGGTTTATGAGCATGTCTGAATTGCCTATGAGGGTTCTCCGCCCGGAAAAAACCCTTCGCGAACTTGCATTGGAGAAAATGCGCGACGCGATCGTCAACATGCACTTCAAGGCGGGTGAGCGGCTTGTCGAACGCGACCTCTGCGACCAACTCGGGGTCAGCCGAACGGTCGTTCGTGAAGTATTGCGCCATTTGGAATCGGAAGGGCTCGTCACGATCCTGCCGAATCGCGGCCCGATCGTCGCGGAAACGACGCCAGAAGACGCCAAGCAGATTTACGAGATCCGCGGCGCTCTTGAGGGTATTGCCGCCAAAGCCTGCGCCGAGGCAAAGGATCCGACGCTGGTGGCGCAGCTTGAAACGATCCTGGAGCGCATCCGTGCAAGCTACGCCAAGAGAGAGCTCGCCGATGTGCTGACCGCCACCACAGAATTTTACCGTACGCTTTTCGAGAAATCCGGCCGCCACGTCGCCTGGAGCATCGTCAACTCCATCACCGTGAGGATCAATCATCTGCGATCGATGACGATCAAGACGGTCGGCCGCGACAAGGAAGGTCCGGCGCAGATGCAGCGGATTATCGACGCGATCAAAGCGGGCGATGGAGAGGCGGCCTATCGTGCAGCGAACGCTCATGTAGGAAGCGCGGCTGCAATCGCCCAGTCGCTTCTCGCCGATTCTCAGGCGGGCAAAACCGCATAACATAGCGCTGCTCCGAGCCTCGGCGCACGCCCGAGGGTGGCGGACTATGTTCCAGATCTCGCGGGTGGAATGTGAGAGTGTGCGCCACGAACAGTTCAGCAGAACACATGCGCCGAGGCGGGATCGAATCCGAGCCAAACGGTGTCGCCGCGGCTCAGGCTGGAAATCGCCTCGTGCCCGAAGGGAAGCCTGATCGCTAGCCCGTCGCCCTTTGCCGTCTCAGTCGCGACATGAATATTGTTGCCGAGGAAGGTGATGTCGCTGACGGTGACGGCGAGCGCCGATGCCGCCGGGGGCGCCGATCTCATCAACTTCAGGCGCTCCGGGCGCAGCATCAGCGCGGCCCTGCCCCCAACGGCAGGCTGGCCGTGGAACGGCACATTTGCAACGACGGCCGTACCGCCAAGCGAAATATCCGCCCTGCCATTGCCCGCCCTGAGCAGATCACAGGGTAGAAAGTCGCTATCGCCGATGAATTCGGCGACGAAACGCGTTGCCGGATTTGCATAAAGCTCCGGTCCCGTGCCGATCTGATCGATCACGCCCTTCGAGAATACGGCGATCCGGTCGGAAAGCCGCAGCGCCTCCTCCTGATCATGCGTCACATAGAGGATCGTCACTTCAGTCTGTTGGTGAATGCGCCGGATCTCATGTTGGATTTCCTCGCGCAGCTTCTTGTCGAGCGCCGACAGCGGCTCATCCATCAGCAACACGGGCGGGTCATAGGCAAGAGCGCGCGCAAGCGCGACACGCTGCTGCTGTCCCCCGGACATCTGCGCGGGCTTCCGGTCCTCGAAACCTTCAAGCCGCACGAGCTTGAGCATCTCGCGAACCTTGGCGTCTACCTCGGCCTTCGGCCGCCGGCGCACCTTAAGCGGAAAGGCGATGTTCTCGCCAACGGAAAGGTTAGGGAACAACGTGTAGCGCTGGAACACCATGCCGATATTGCGCTTGTGCGACGGCGTCGACAGCAAGGAGTGGCCGTTCAGCAGGATGTCGCCACGGCTCGGGTTTTCGAAGCCGGCGAGAATATAGAGGGTCGTACTCTTGCCCGATCCGGAGGGACCGAGAAAGGTCAGGAATTCGCCTTGCGCCACGTCGAGAGTGACATCGTGGACCGCCGTCACGGGACCATATTCCTTGCGGATTCCGCGGATTTGCAGGAAGGGTTTCGTCATGATTTCAGTCCTTTGCGAACGAGCGCCGCGAGCACCATCAAGAGCACGGTCAGCAATATGAGAAGCGTTGAGGCGGCGGCGACAACCGGAGTCAGGTCCTGGCGCAATGTCGACCAGACCTTGACGGGAAGCGTCTGAAGCGTCGGGCTGGACATGAAGATCGCAACCACGACTTCATCCCAGGATGTGAGGAACGAGAAGACCGCGGCAGAGAAAACGCCGTGACTGATCGCCGGCAAGGTCACCCTGATCTTGGCCTCGAGCGGGGAAGCGCCGCAAAGCACTGCGGCGTCCTCGATCGACTTGTCGAAGCCTTCGAGCGCGCTGGTTATCGACAGGATCGAAAAGGGCAATGCGAGCACAAGATGGGAGATGACGAAACCGGTCAACGTTCCGTTCAGGCCGATTTGCAGGAAAAAAGCGTAGAGCGCTACCGCGAGGACGACGACGGGCAATATCATCGGCGTCAGGAACAGCGCCTTCAGCGCCTCGCGGAAGATGAAACGGCCGCGCGTCAAGCCGAACGAGGTGACGAGGCCGAGCAGAACCGAGAGAACCGTAACGATGACGGCTATACGGAAACTCGTCCAGGCGGACTCGAGCCAGCGCGGATCGGCAAAGAGCTCCTGATACCACTTCAGCGTCCAGCCCGGCGGCGGAAAGATGAGCCATTGCGAGGAGCCGAAGGAGAGCGCCGCAATGAAGAGAATGGGCAGAAGCAGGAACGCCGACGTCAGCAGGGTGATGCCGACGAGAACAAGCTTCCACCAGCCGAGCCGGTCGAAATTCAACAGCATTTCAGCCCCCTCCCATCCGATCAGTGCCGAAGAAGCGGAGTTGAACGGCATAGAGCGCCAGCGTCACCACCAGCAGCACCAGCGCCGCCGCACCACCCATGCCCCAGTTGACCAGCGACTGAACGAACTGCGCGATGAGTTCGGCGAGCATCATGTTCGCCGTGCCGCCGAGCAGAGCCGGGGTGACGAAATAGCCAAGCGACATCACGAAGACCATGAGTGCGCCGGCCGCCATGCCCGGGAGGGTCAGCGGCAGTAGAATCCGGGTAAGTGCCTGCCAGCGGTTGGCACCGCAAAGCGCGGCCGCCTGCAGGATCGCGGGGTCGAGCTTCCGGATCACGCCATAGAGCGGCAGGATGATGAAGGGCAGCATGATATAGGTCATGCCGATCGTAACCCCGGTCAGGTTGTTGACGAGCGGCAGAGGCTGATCGATCAGCCCAATGCCCATGAGCATTTTGTTGATGACGCCGGTCCGTTGCAGAAGCACCATCCATGCATAGGTCCGCGCAAGCAGGTTGGTCCACATGGAGAGAAGCAGGATCGCGAAAACGATCGAAGCAGCCCGGCTGGGCATGATCGCCAGCGCCCAGGCGACAGGGAATCCGATCACCAGAGAGACCAACGTTACCAGTCCCGAGACGATGAACGTGTTCGCGAATATCCGAAGATAGGTGGACGAGCCAAGCAGTTCGGCATAGTTGCCGAGCCCTGGCGCGGGCTCCGTTACGCTGCGCGCCAGCAGGATGACGACCGGCACGACGAAGAACAGGACCAGAAGACCGAGCGCCGGCAAGGTCAAATCGAAATCGGTCGACCTTCGGATGCGCGCAGCCGTCTGCGGTCTTGTAGTCTGAGCATCGATCCGCGACAACATGGCTGTCTCTCCCATGAAAGAGGCCGCGCCGGTCCGACAAGGGCGCCTGATACGCCGTTAGACCGGGCGTCTGTGCGGGATGGCGGAAGAAGGCCTCGGCGGCCTTCTTCCGCCATCTCCCTTAATTACTTCGCTTGCCAGGCATACCAGCGCTCGCCGATCGCATCGCGATTTTCCGCCCAGTAGTTCATGTCGGCATTGACCTGGTTTGCCGTTTGCCGATCCGGCAGCGTCTTGGCCAGCGCCTCATCCATCAGCTTCGGGGAATCGAGGTTGATTGGCGCATAGCCGGTCGCCTTGGCGAGTTCCGCCTGCGCTTCCGCCGATGTTGCGAGCGCGATGAACTGCATCGCCGCTTCCTTGTTCTTCGCTCCCTTGGGCACAACGAGCGAATCCGCCGCCGTGATGTTCTGCTCCCAGGAGGTTTCGACATTGACGCCGGTTTGGGCGAGCGCTGTCATGCGCCCGTTCCATAGGCTGCCGAAGGGCGCCTCGGCGGAGGCGAGAAGCTGCTGTGATTGTGCGCCACCGGACCACCAGATGATGTCGGCCTTGACGGTATCGAGTTTCTTAAAGGCGCGGTCGAGATCGAGCGGGTAGAGCTTGTCGGCCGGCACGCCGTCGGCCAGCAGCGCCGCTTCGATCACGCCCGGAGCGGACCACTTGTAGAAGGTGCGCTTACCTGGGAATTTTTCCGTGTCGAACAGATCCGCCCAGGTCTTCGGACACTCACTGACCGCATCCTTGTTGCAGCCGATGACGAAGGAATAATAGAAACTGCCGACCGAATAATCGGTGACGAAGCGCGGATCGAGCCTGGATTTGTCGATCACGGAGAAATCGAGCTTTTCTAGCAGGCCGTTCTTGCCTGCCTGCGCTGCATAGTCGCCTTCCACGTCGACCACATCCCAGGTCACACCCGCCGCTTCGACCATGGCCTTCAGCTTGCCGTAGTCGGTCGGCCCGTCCTGAAGAACGTTGATGCCGGTCTTTTCAGTGAATTTGTCGGCCCAGGCAGCCTTCTGGGCATCCTGCGTCGTGCCACCCCAGCTCGAAAAAACGATCTCGGCAGCCGCTGCCGGGAGTGCTGTTGATAGGAAGGCGGCAAGCGCCGCCGAAGCGAATTTCTTTTTCATGTTCCCTTACTCCGTGGTTCCGAGAGTTTTTGCTTATTGATCGTCGTATGGCGCCTTGCCGCCCGCGGGCGAAAACGGCGCCGGCTTCATGATTTTGTTTTCCGCGATTCTATAAGGTCGCGTATCTTGGGCAGGAACGCCTGCCACGCAGGGTCTGCCATCAGTGCGGCCCGGCGCCTGTCTCGATCGTCAAGACTGCCGAAGGCCCAGATATGGACGATCTCGTTGACGGGGCCGATTTCGGAGAAGAAGTAACCGACGAGCTCGCCCAGGTGCTTTTTTTGGACGCCGATCCCCTCCTCTTCCACCACCACCTTGAGGTAAGCGGGGATCGCTCCGTTCTTCAGCCGATAAGTCCTGATCTCGTAGAACATCCCGTCACCGCATGACGAAAGGATCGGGAATCGGGTCGTCCGATGTCCTGAGCCAGATGGTTTTCGTTCTGGTGTAGTCGAGGGCGGCCGCGATCCCGCCCTCGCGCCCATGGCCGGAAAGGCCAAAGCCGCCGAAGGGCGCAATCGGCGAAACGGCGCGGTAGGTGTTGACCCAGACGATTCCAGCGCGGATTCCCTTCATCAGACGATGCGCGCGGGTGAGATTCTGTGTGAAAACGCCGGAAGCGAGTCCGTAGTGCGTGTCATTGGCAAGGTGGAGCGCCTCTTTCTCCGTCTCGAAGGACAGAACTGAGAGTACCGGTCCGAAAAATTCGTTATCGAGCGACGGCGAGGCGCTGCCGTCGCAATCGAGAATAGTCGGCTGATAGTAGAAGCCGTCGCCCTGCACCACCTTGCCGCCCGTGACCAGCCGGGCACCGGCGGCAATCGAGCGGGCGACCAGCGCTTCGACATGGTCCCGCTGACGCTGCGTCGCGAGCGGTCCTACTTCGGTCGCCATGTCGAGCGGGCTGCCGATCCGGATCGCTTCCGCCTTCGCCTTCAATATTGCAAGGAAGCGGTCCTTGACGCTGCGCTCGATGATCAGCCGCGAACCCGCCACGCAGCTCTGGCCGGTCGCGGCAAAGATGCCCGCGACCTGCGCATTTGCAGCGCTTTCGAGATCGGCATCGGCAAAGACGATAAAGGGGGATTTGCCGCCGAGTTCCAATGAGGTCGAAGCGAGATTCTCCGCCGAATTGCGAACCACGTGGCGCGCCGTCTCCGGCCCGCCGGTAAACGCGATGTGGTCGATCTTAGGGTGGCGGCTGAGCGCCGCACCGCAGGAGGGGCCAAAGCCGGTGAGGATATTGACCACGCCGGCGGGAAAGCCCGCCTCATGTACGAGCCGGGCAAATTCGAGAAGCGGCGCAGGCCCGTCCTCCGAGGCCTTCACCACCATGGTGCAGCCAGCCGCCAGCGCCGGGCCGATTTTCACGGCCGACAGGAAAAGCTGACTGTTCCAGGGCACGACCATGGCCACAACGCCGATCGGCTCGCGGCGCAGCCAGACATCCATGTCCGGCTTGTCTATCGGCAGATAAGAGCCTTCGATCTTGTCGGCGATGCCGGCATAGTAGCGATAGTATTCGGCGACGTAGGCGATCTGTGCCGAGGTCTCGCGGATGATCTTGCCGGTATCCCGCGTCTCGAGTTCGGCAAGCCTTCCGGCATTCTCGGCAACAAGATCGGCCAGCCGATAGAGCAGCTTGCCACGCTGGGTGGCAGTCGTCTTCGCCCACGGCCCCTCGTAAAGGGCGTTGTGCGCAGCTTCGACCGCACGATCGACGTCTGCTTCCCGCGCCTCCGGCATCTCTGCCCAGGCGCGGCCGGAGGCCGGATCGACACTCTCGAACCGGGTTTCTCCATCCGTGAACTTGCCGTCGATGTAGGACTGAAAGCTTTGCATGTTCCTACTCCGCAAATGCCGGCATGACTTCGGCGATGAAGCGCTGCAGCGAGGCCTTCTTGCGCTCGAAGCTCATGCCCGTATCGATCCAGAAGGAATATTCGTCATAGCCCATCGCCTCGTAGGTCTTCAGTCTGGCGATCACTTCTTCTGTCGTTCCAACCGCCAGATTCCTGCGCATTACCTCCGGCGCCACCAGCGCGTTCTCAGCCATCTCTTCTTCGGTAATGGTTTCGATCAGGCCCTGCCGGATCGGCTTTTCGTTTTTGAACCAGGCGAAGAAATAGTTGTAATAGACGCTCATTTCCTTCGCCGCCTGCTCCAGATCGGCCTCGTCGGTGCCGACATAGGCATGCTGCAGCAGCATGATTTTCGGCCGCGTCACCGAAGAGTTCTTGGCGCAGACGGCTTCGAACCGGTCCATCAGGCTGGCGATCTCGTCATCGCCGTTCCAGAGCGGGGTGACCTGAACGTTGCAGCCGTTGGCGACGGCGAATTCGTGGCTATTGGGGTCGCGCGCCGCCACCCAGATCGGCGGGTGCGGGTTCTGCAAAGGCTTCGGGGCAGAAGTGGTGGGCGGGAATTTCCAGAACTCGCTGTCATGTGCATAGTCGCCCTCCCACAGGCCCTTGATCGCCGGGATGAGCTCGCGCATGCGCTGGCCCGCGCCCCAGGCATCGAGCCCGGGCAAAAGCCGCTCATATTCGAAACTATAGGCGCCGCGGGCGATGCCGATGTCCAACCGGCCGCCGCTGATGATGTCGGTCATCGCCGCTTCGCCCGCGAGCTTGATCGGGTGCCAGAACGGCGCAATCACCGTACCTGTGCCGAGACGGACGTTCCGTGTGCGACGGGCGAGATCGGCGAGCGTGAGGAAGGGGTTGGGCGCGATCGTGAAGCTCATCCCATGATGCTCGCCGGTCCAGATGGCGGAGAAGCCTCCACGGTCGGCGATCTCGCAGAGCTGCACGAATTCCTCATAGAGGCTCTCGTCGGTCTGACCGGGGTTCAGCCGCTCGAGATGCACGAAAAGCGAGAATTTCATCGATCAGGCCCTCTTATTGAATGGGTGGACTTTGCCCTGCTTCTCGTCGCCAACATAAATCCCGAAATTGCCGAGCACGCTTTCGGCCGCAAAGCGTTTCAGCACGTCGGCGGTGGCGGGGCTGTCCATCTCGTCGAGCGGCAGATCGGCGATGGCAAAGAACTGCCCGGCGCCGCTTTCTCCGGCTTCGGCGGAAGCGCGATAGACGATGTGCTGATGCCCCGACGTCTTGTTCTCGTAGACCGAGTAAAGGAAACCGACCTCCACGCCCAACCCGGTTGCGCTACGCAAGTAATCCTGCAGCCCTCGAAGGGTCCCCCCGCTCTGCAGCGGCATCTGCGGCAGGCACCAGCGGCCATCCTCGGTCGGAATCAACAGCACTTCGCCGTTGCGCTCGACAACGGCCGCGATCAACGGCGCTCCCTCGGCAGCGGCCGAAACTGCCCTGCCGGAAAGAGCCGGCGTGACATAGCTGCCGCGCGCGAAACCGAGCCCAGCCATGACGCCGTTTTCAAAAGCCTCGACGCGACCAATCAAAATGGCGTGGTCACCCGCATCGACGATCTTGTGCATCGAACAGTCAAACCATGCCGCCACACCGCCAAGGATCGGAGCACCATAGGGGCCGACCATCCACTCGACGGTTGCAAAACGATCTTCCACCGGCTTGGCGAAGGTGTTTGAGACGGCGATCTGCTTCTCCGACAGGACGTTGACGGCGAAACCCTTCGCGGAGGTCATTGTCGCAAAATTGCGTGATGTCTTGGCAAGACAAACAAGCAGCAGCGGCGGATCGATGGAAACGGAGGCGAAGGAATTGGCGGTGAAGCCGATCGGCGATCCCGTGACATCCTTTGCGGTGACCACGGTTACGCCGGTCAGAAACGCACCAAAGGTATCGCGCAGTGCGCGCGGATCGAAAGAGGCTGTCGTCATGACGTTTCTCCTCCTCGTGAAAGCCAGTCTGCAAGGAGCTCGTTCACCAGCTCCGGCGCGGTCAGGTTGACCATATGGCGATGCCCTTCGACGATGTGAGCCCAGCCGCGCGGCGCAGCATCGGCCATGGCATGGGCCATTTCAGGCGTCGAATTCGGGTCCTGCGAGCCGGTCAAAAACAGCGCCGGGCAATTTACCTTGGACCAGCATTCCGCATAAACGTCGTCACCGTGGGCGAAAGCATTGTACGCCGTCGCGTAAGCATCGGGATCGACTGCTTGCAACCAACTGCGCGTCGAACGGTAGGCGGACGACCTCTCGCTGCCTTCGCCGAACCAGCGCCTCAAGGGGCCATCGACATCGACGGTGCCGCTGCTGATCGTACGCGCCCGGGCAATGACAGCAGCCTTGGCGGCAGGATCGCGCAGGTAGACGCCATTCAGAAGCGCCACCCGACGAATGCGATCGGCGAAGGTCGCGGCGGCTCCGCCGGAAATCAGCGCACCCATCGAGTGACCGGCGAGGCTGACGCCATCAAGTCGCAGGTCATCGAGAAAGACGCCAAGCCAGGCGACGAAATCCTCAAGGCGTGCGCCGGTCTCAAGCTTGCCGCTTTCGCCATGGCCAGGCATGTCGACGGCGATCACCCGGTTCTTCGCCGAAAGGGCGGTGAGCTGCGGTGCCCAGGCCTCGAGCCGCATGCCGACACCATGAACGAGGACGAGCGGTTCGCCAGTGCCGACCTCGACATAGGCGGCGCCATTCGCCGTTACCAAGCGCTCGGCACGAAAGCTTCCCCGTTGCGTCAGATCTTCGTGAAACATCTTTTTTATTCCCGAAGTCGAAGGCGTCAGACGCCGGCCGGATTGGCGACGTCCTGTCCAAGTTCCTTCAGATCCTGGTAGCGATCGCCGATCCGGTGATGCGGGCGACCCCCGACCGAGGCACCAAGCGCCACGACGATCTCGTTGGCGGCCGGAGCATCCGGGATCGACGTCTGGATGGTCAGATAATGGGAGCGCCGGCCCTCATCGTTCTTGTCCATCAACGGGATCATCACGGGAGCATTCGCGGGGCCGCGTATGTTGCAGAAGGCGAGATAGGATTTGGCGCCGACCGCGTGGCGGTAGTGATTGCCGAAGCGGAGTGTATGGATCAGGGCCGAAGCGTGCTCTAGCTCGCCATCAAGGCCGACGATCGCCGACTTGCCATAAGCCTCGACGGCTTCGCCCGAGCCCACCGCCTCGATGATCATCTTCGTCAGCAGTTCTCCGAGTACCGGGGCGCAGGCGTGAATCTCTGGCTTCAGGTTGTCAACGTAACCGCTGCCTGCCCAAGGATTTTTTATAACGGCAATCGCCGAATAGAGCTTCAGAGGCACTGGCGCAGCCTTGCCGCCCTCAATCAGCGTCGTCTCGACTTGCAAGAGCGTTTTGCGGATTTCGATCGGCATGGCAGTCTCCATATCTATATTACGTACTATGGTATGCCATAATATCGTGATGTCAAGCATGGTTCTTGCGGCCGGCGAAAGGCGGCCGACCCGTAGACTGGGAGCATTCGATGATCGGGCAAAAATGGACTCCCGGTTTGCATCCTCGCCTTCCGCAACACGCGAGGCCGTTCCTTCAGGCGTGGCAAAAGACAAACCCGTCCGCATCTGCGAACGGGCTGTTTGGCTTCAACACCGGCCGGACTGTAGTCAGCCCATGCGCTCGGAGGCATAGCTGCCGGGGCTCGGCGGGAAGACGACGACGCGGTTGCCGTTGATGAAGCAGCGCCGATGGATATGGGCGTGCACGGCGCGCGCCAGCACCTGGCTTTCGACGTCGCGGCCGATCGACACATAGTCCTCGGCGCTCTGCGCATGGGTGATGCGGGCGATGTCCTGCTCGATGATCGGGCCCTCATCGAGATCGGCGGTGACGTAGTGCGCCGTCGCGCCGATCAGCTTGACGCCGCGCTCATAGGCCTGCTTGTACGGATTGGCGCCCTTGAAGCTCGGCAGGAAGGAATGGTGGATGTTGATGATTTTCCCCGACATCTTCTTGCAGAGCGGGTCGGACAGCACCTGCATGTAGCGGGCGAGCACGATCAGCTCGGCCTCGCTCTGCTCGACGATCTCCATCAGCCGCGCCTCGGCCTGCGGCTTGTTCTCCTTCCTCACCTTGATGTGGTGGAAGGGGATGTCGTGGTTGACGACCACCTTCTGGTAGTCGAAATGGTTGGAGACGACGCCGACGATATCGATCGGCAGCGCGCCGATCTTCCAGCGGTAGAGCAGGTCGTTCAAGCAGTGGCCGAACCGCGACACCATCAACAGCACCTTCATGCGCTCATTCGCATCACGCATCTCGGCTTCCATGGCGAATTTCTCGGCGATCGGCGCGAAGCCCTTTTCGAGCGTCTCGCGGCCGGCTCCCTCCTCGGAGATGAAGCTGATGCGCATGAAAAAGCGGCCTGTGCCGAGATCGTCGAACTGCGAGCTGTCGATGATGTTGCAGCCCTGTTCGGCGAGATAGCCGGAAATGGCCGCCACGATCCCGCGCGTCGATTTGCAGGATACGGTTAAGATGAACTTGTTCATGTCCGTCGTTCCATCTTTCAAGCACGCGACACGGGGTGGCCCGTCACGCGTCAATTGACGCAAATTCCGGACCGGCCTCGGGCGCCGTCGCCATCAGCTCAAATGTCGAGCGTCGTCTCGTGCTCCCACCTGCTGAATTGAGAGCAGTAGCTGTTCCATTCACTGTACTTCAGTTTGAGATAGGCGGCCGAAAACTCCCGTCCAAGCGCCTCCTGCAGCACTTCATCCTTCTGGTATTCGCGAAGCGCATCGAGCAGGTTGAGCGGCAGCCTCGGCGCATCGGTCACCGTGTGACCGTCCTTGTACATGTCGATATCATGGTGCGGACCGGGATCGGCCTTGGAGCGTATGCCGGAAAGGCCAGCCGCGACGATGATGGCCTGCAGCAGATACGGGTTGACGGCGCCGTCAGGCAGGCGCAGTTCGAAACGGCCGGGGCCTGGTACGCGCACCATATGGGTGCGGTTGTTGCCGGTCCAGGTGACCGTGTTCGGCGCCCAGGTTGCGCCAGAAATCGTGCGCGGCGCATTGATGCGCTTGTAGGAATTCACCGTCGGATTGGTGACCGCGGCGAGCGCGCTGGCGTGGTTCATGATGCCGCCCAGGAAGGTCCGGCCCTGCGCCGAAAGCCCGAACTCGGCGGCCTTATCCGCAAAGGCATTCACCTCCCCCTCGGTGTCCCAGACGGAAATATGGCAATGGCAGCCATTGCCGGTCAGCCCCTTGAACGGCTTCGGCATGAAGGTGGCGCGCAGCCCATGCTTTTCCGCCACCGATTTCACCATGAACTTGAAGAAGGAATGCTTGTCCGCGGTCTTCAGCGCATCGTCATATTCCCAGTTCATCTCGAACTGGCCATTCGCGTCCTCATGGTCGTTCTGGTAGGGCTTCCAGCCGAGTTCGAGCATGTAATCGCAGATCTCTGCAATCACATCGTAGCGGCGCATGACCGCCTGCTGATCGTAGCAGGGCTTTTCTGCCGTATCGTATTCATCGGAGATCTTCGATCCGTCCGGAGATATCAAAAAGAATTCGGCTTCGACGCCGGTCTTGACGCGCAAGCCTTCCCGGGTGGCTTCGGCAAGAAGTCTTTTCAGCACGACGCGGGGTGCCTGTTCAACGGGCGCGCCATCCATGACGCAATCGGCGGCAACCCAGGCAACCTCCTTCTTCCAGGGAAGCTGGATGACCGAGGAGGCATCGGGAACCGCGAACAGATCGGGATGTGCGGGCGTCAGATCGAGCCAGGTCGCGAAACCGGCGAACCCCGCGCCATCCCTCTGCATATCGGCGATCGCTTCTGCCGGAACCAGTTTGGCGCGCTGTCCGCCGAAAAGGTCCGTATAGCTGATCATGAAGTATTTGACGCCGTGCTCTTCGGCGTAGCTTGAGAGATCTAGTGTCACGTGGTTCCCCTTTGGATTATCAGACACTTTGCTTTCGTAAGGATCGCCCGCCATCCTCCCAAATGATCGGGCACAGCAGACGGGCTCAGAACCCTCCCTTGCCCGGGATCCAGCTCGTGCCGGCGAGCGGCACCTGGGCCATCGCCGATGCTTCGATTGTCAGCGCACAGAGATCCTCCGGCTCCAGATTGTGCAGATGGTTCTTGCCGCAGGCACGCGCAATCGTCTGCGCCTCCAGCGTCATCACCTTCAGGAAATTGGCAAGCCGGCGGCCGGCGGCGATCGGGTCAAGCCGCTTCATGAGTTCCGGATCCTGCGTGGTGATGCCGGCTGGGTCCTTGCCCTCGTGCCAGTCGTCATAGGCCCCGGCTGTGGTACCGAGCTTTTGATATTCCTCCTCCCAGCGCGGGTCGTTGTCACCGAGTGCCACCAGGGCCGCGGTACCGATCGCGACCGCATCCGCGCCGAGCGCCAGCGCCTTAGCGACATCCGCGCCGGAGCGAACGCCACCCGAGATGATGAGCTGGACTTTGCGGTGCATGCCGAGGTCCTGGAGCGCCTGGACCGCCGGCCGGATGCAGGCGAGCGTCGGCATGCCGACATGCTCGATGAAGACATCTTGCGTCGCTGCCGTGCCCCCTTGCATGCCGTCGAGCACGACCACGTCTGCTCCAGCTTTTACCGCCAGGGCCGTGTCGTAGTAGGGGCGCGCGCCGCCGACTTTGACATAGATCGGCTTCTCCCAATCGGTGATCTCGCGCAGTTCGAGGATCTTGATCTCCAGATCGTCCGGGCCCGTCCAATCCGGGTGGCGGCAGGCGGAACGCTGGTCGATGCCCTTCGGCAGGGTGCGCATCTCGGCGACACGGTCGGAAATCTTCTGCCCGAGCAGCATGCCACCGCCACCGGGCTTGGCTCCCTGGCCGACAACCACTTCGATGGCATCGGCGCGGCGCAGGTCCTTCGGGTTCATCCCGTAGCGGGACGGCAGATATTGGTAGACCAGCGTTTCGCTGTGGCCGCGCTCCTCGTCCGTCATGCCCCCGTCGCCGGTGGTGGTCGAGGTGCCGGCAATTGTCGCGCCGCGCCCAAGCGCTTCCTTAGCTGGACCGGAAAGTGCGCCAAAACTCATACCGGCAATCGTGATCGGCGTTTTCAGTCGGATCGGCTTCTTGGCGAAGCGCGTACCAAGAACGACGGACGTGTCGCATCTTTCACGGTAACCCTCGAGCGGGTACCGGGAAATCGATGCGCCGAGGAAGAGGAGATCGTCGAAATGCGGAACCTTGCGTTTGGTGCCGGCGCCCCGGATGTCGTAAATTCCGGTGGCGGCCGCGCGGCGGATTTCAGCAAGCGTGTAGTCGTCGAAGGTCGCGGATTTGCGCGGCGGCGTATAGGGATTGTGGTAAGACATGATCTAAACCCTTTCGCGCTCAATAGGCGTCGGCATTGTCGATGTTGAAGTTGTAAAGTTTGCGCGCCGACCCATAGCGCTTGAACTCCTCCGGTCTCACTCCCGTGATGCCCGCCATTTCGAAGAGCTCCGCGAGTTTCGTGAGGTGTTCCGGCCGCATCTCCTTCTCCATGCAGTCCGATCCGAGGCTCTTGACCGTTCCGCGGACGAAGAGCTTGGCTTCGTAGAGGGAATCGCCCAGCGCCTCGCCGGCATCGCCAAGGACGACGAGGTGCCCGGACTGGCCCATGAAGGCTGACATGTGGCCGATACTACCGTGCACGACGATGTCGATGCCCTTCATCGAAATGCCGCAGCGCGACGCCGCATTGCCTTTGATAACGAGCAGGCCGCCCCGCCCCGTGGCCCCGGCGTACTGGCTGGCATCGCCCTCGATCACCACCTTTCCCGACATCATGTTCTCGGCGACGCCCGGACCTGCCGAACCGTGAACCGTCACCGAGCCGCCATCGTTCATGCCGGCACAATAGTAGCCGACGGATCCCTTCACATCGACGGTGACGGGCGCGTCGATCCCGACGGCGACGGCATGACTGCCGCGCGGATTGACGACTTCGAACGCAATGTCGTTCGAGCCTTGGGGGATGGCATGGAGGGCACTGTTGAGGTCACGCAGGGGCGTGATGGCAAGATCGATAACAGGCATGGGTGGTAGTCCTTGTGATGGGTCAATTGCCTGTTCAGGCGGCTTTCTCATGGTCCCAGAAGTAGACCGTGGCAGGCTCCGGCTCCCAGACGCGGGCCTTCTCGATACCAGGCAGATTGACGAGCGCACGGTATTCCGAACCAAAGGCGACATATTGATCCGTCTCGGCCATTACGGCGGGCTTGCAGGCGATCGGGTCGCGCACGACGCCGAACCCCGATTTCGTGCCGACGACGAAGGTAAAGAAGCCATCGAGATCGTCCAGCGCACTCTCCAGCGCCTGACCGAGATCCTTGCCCTTTGCCATTTCCGCAGTCAGATAGGCAGCCGCGACCTCAGAGTCGTTTTGCGTTTCGAAGATCATGCCTTCGCGCACGAGTTCGCGGCGCAGATTGTTATGGTTCGAGAGCGAGCCATTATGGACGAGGCACTGGTCGGCGCCGGTGGAAAATGGGTGGGCACCGAGCGTCGTTACGGCAGACTCGGTTGCCATGCGCGTATGGCCGATGCCGTGGGTACCGCCCATCGATCGCACGTCAAAGCGTGAGACCACGTCTTTCGGGAGGCCCGTCTCCTTATAGATCTCGACGCTGTCGCCCGATCCCATGACACGGATGCCAGGCCGCAGGCGAGCAAGCGCCGCACGGGTCTCCTCCCCTTGGCCGGCGTCGACTTCGAGGACGGCATGGGTGTTCTTGACTGTGACCGAGGCGCGAAGGCCGACTTCCGCGAGCGCGCCTTCGAGCTTGGTGAAGTCAGGGCCTGGAGTGGCGGATTGGAGCGTGATCTTGGTCTTGCCCGGTGCCGGCGCACCGTAAATCGCGATGCCCGCGGAATCCGGACCACGGTCCGTCATGGTGATGAGCATATCCGAAAGCAGCGCGCCGAGCTGAGGTTCGAGGCTCCGGTCCTTCAAGAACAATCCAACAATGCCGCACATGGCCCCATCTCCGTTGTCGATGCTGCAAGTGCTAACAGAGCGGATCGATACAATCAACCCACAGGAATATAATTTTCTTCTAAGGCAATTTCTGCTGCCTTAACCTTCACCGCTCCGCCGTTGCGGGTAGGAGATGATCGACAGGTACAGGGCAGGCAGCCTAACGAGCTCTTCGGGCCCGTGCGGTGCATCGGCATCGAAGAACAGGGTGTCGCCCGGCTGCATGGTGTAAAGTTTCTCGGCATGCCGGTACACGACCTCGCCCTCCAGCATGTAGAGGAACTCCATGCCTTCGTGTTGAAAGGTTGGGAAGACATCGGACTCGGCCGTCAGCTTGATGAGGTAGGGCTCGACGATCACGCCGCTGGTGTTGTTGTCGATGTGCCCGAGGAGGCTGTACTGGTGGCCGGCGCGGGTGCCTCGGCGCTCAATGTTCATACCCTCTCCCGCCTTGACGAAGGTTGCCCGGCGAGGCTCTTCGAAACGGCGGAAGAAGGCGGTCATCGGCACACCGAGCGCGCGCGAAAGCGCCTGCAGCGTCGTCAGCGACGGCGAGATATTGCCGTTTTCGATCTTCGACAGCATGCCCACCGACATTCCTGTTGCGGCGGAAAGGTCGGTCACGGTCAGGCCGAGTTTCTTTCGATAGGCGCGGACTTCATGGCCGATCGCCAGTTCGAGATTGTTTTCCCTCGGCTCCCTCACCGCGTGGGGATCCTGCGATAGCACCTGGTTAGGGTTTAGGTCCGGCTTGTTGTTTTCGGTCATTTCACTCTCATCGCCTGAAAAGCCGATAATTATCCTCAAAGGAAAATTTCATCAACTGAGAAGAAAGTCTGAGCGACGGCACCGCGCTGGCGTCTGGGCAAAGAACGCCTTGAACGCGCGCGAAAAATGCCCTGGACTTGAGAAGCCGGTTGCAAACGCGATCTCTGCGATCGATAGCGGGCTTTGCTCAAGTAGCCGTCTTGCATGGCGTAGCCGCGTCTGCCTGTAGGTTTCCAGAAAACCCGACTGGAGGTGTTCGGCAAAAAGCCTGTCGAGATGACGCGGGCTGATGCCGGCAAAGCGTGCCATGGCGCCGCGGCCAAGCGGCTGTTCGATCGTCGCTTCCATCTTTTCGAGAATGGCCAATAGCGCCGGGTGCGTCGTGCCGAAGCGTTCGGCCGCCGAGGCGCGCTGCGGATCGGCCGGCTCCGCAACGGCGGTATGAAGATACCAGTCGCTGACGCGGCGGGCGAAATGCGAGCCCATCCGCTCTGAAATCAGAGCATGCATCATGTCGAGCGGCGCAACACCACCGCCGCAGGTGATGCGATCGCCGTCGAGCACGTAGCGCGCCTGACGCGGACTGAGATCAGGAAATGCCTCCCTCAACACCGGCGCATGTTCCCAGTGGATGGTGAAATCACGATTGTTGAGGAGACCGGCCGCCGCGAGGATGAAGGCGCCGCTGGAGATGCCACCGATCCGTACGCCTTCGCGGGCGAGCCTGCGCAGAACCGGATGGAGAGCGGCCGAATCGCTCCAGTCCGCAGGTCCGCCGCCGGCGCAGACGAACACCGTGTGAAAATGCGCCGCCTTAACGTTCACATCGTCGCAGTCGACGACAATGCCGGAAGAACTGACGACGGGTTTGCCTCCGACGGACAAGGGTCTCACCGCATAGAGATTGCGGCCGGCAATGAGGTTCGCGGCGCGCAGCGGCTCGCTCGCCGATGCATAGGACATCAGCGCGAAATTCGGGACCAGGACAAAGCCCATGTGCTGGATATTTTTCGCGTCGATCACCCGCGGCCCATTCATGTAGAAATTCGTCTCTCAGGTGCAATTCAATCAATTCACAGTGCTTTATCAAGGGCGAAGACTTTCAAGGGACGCTTTCGATGCGCTATTCGGCTCTCTCCATCCTGTTGAACGGCCTCACCGGCAATCGCGCCTGGCGCCCGGCATGGAGAAACCCGCAGCCGAAATCTCATTACGATGTGGTGATCGTCGGCGCTGGCGGCCACGGCCTCGCAACAGCCTACTATCTTGCCAAGGAATTCGGGCTCAAAAACATTGCCGTGCTCGAGAAAAATTATGTCGGCTCGGGCAATGTCGGGCGCAACACGACGATCATCCGATCGAATTATCTGCTGCCGGGCAACAATCCGTTTTACGAGCTTTCCATGAAACTCTGGGAGGGGCTGGAACGTGATTTCAACTTCAACGCCATGGTGTCGCAACGCTGCGTGCTCAATCTTTACCACACCGATGCCCAACGTGACGCCTACACGCGCCGCGGCAACGCGATGCTTTTACATGGCGTAGACGCCGAACTGCTCGACCGCGCCGCTGTGCGAGAGATCCTGCCTTTTCTGGATTTCGACAATGCCCGTTTTCCGATCCAAGGTGGCCTGATCCAGCGGCGCGGCGGCACGGTCCGCCACGACGCCGTTGCCTGGGGTTATGCGCGTGGCGCCGATCGAACGGGCGTCGACATCATCCAGAACTGCGAAGTGAGAGGAATTCGGCAGGAAAACGGCCTCGTCATCGGCGTCGAAACGAGCAAAGGCTTCATCGGCTGCGGCAAGCTCGCGCTTGCGGCCGCAGGCAATTCCTCGCAGGTCGCGGCGATGGCGGGCCTGCGTCTGCCGATCGAGAGCCACGTGCTGCAGGCTTTTGTTTCGGAAGGGCTGAAGCCGTTCATCGACTGCGTCGTGACCTTCGGCGCCGGTCATTTCTACGTTTCGCAATCGGACAAGGGCGGGCTCGTCTTCGGCGGCGACATCGACGGTTACAACTCCTACGCGCAGCGCGGCAATCTGGCGACGGTGGAACACGTGGCCGAAGCCGGCAAAGCGATGATCCCGTCATTGTCGCGCGTACGGGTACTGCGTTCGTGGGGCGGCATCATGGACATGAGCATGGACGGCTCACCGATCATCGACCGGACGTCTTTCGATAATCTCTATCTAAATGCCGGCTGGTGCTATGGCGGCTTCAAGGCGACCCCCGCCTCCGGCTACTGTTTTGCCCATTTGATTGCCCGCGATCAGCCGCACCGGACCGCCGAGGCCTTTCGCCTCGACCGCTTCGAAAGAGGCTTTCTCATCGATGAAAAGGGCGTAGGCGCCCAGCCCAACCTTCACTAGCAGACCCCACCAGAGGATATTAAAGCGTGGCAAGCATCATTTCATGCCCTCACTGCGGCGCTCGGCCCAGGGAAGAGTTCACGATCCAGGGTGCGGTTCTGCCTCGCCCGGCCAGCGATGCCGGCACGAAGGCATGGATGGACTATGTCTATCTCCGCGACAATCCGAGGGGATGCCATCGGGAATATTGGCACCACACATCCGGCTGCCGTCGCTGGTTGGTGATAACGCGCGACACGGTCAGCCACGAAGTCGAGACGTGCCACGATGCGGCGCTTGCAAAAGAAACGGAAGCTCGGCCATGACGCCCTATCGCCTCGCCAAAGGCGGCCTCGTCAATCGCCGCGCACCACTCTCCTTCACCTTCGACGGGAAGCCGATGCAGGGTTTTGAAGGCGATACGCTCGCCTCCGCACTGCTTGCGAATGGCCGGTTGCTCGTCGGCCGCAGCTTCAAATATCATCGCCCGCGCGGCATTCTGACCGCGGGTGCTGCCGAACCGAACGCGCTTGTCACCATTGGCAGCGGCGGTCGCACCGAACCGAACACGCGCGCCACCGTACAGGAGCTTTACGACGGCCTCGAAGCCAGGAGCCAGAACCGGTGGCCATCGCTCGACTTCGACGTCGGCGCGCTGAACGGCCTCCTGTCGCCGTTTCTCAGCGCCGGCTTCTACTACAAGACATTCATGTGGCCGGCACCGCTTTGGGAAAAGCTTTACGAGCCTCTCATCCGCAAGGCGGCCGGTCTCGGCAAGGCGACGTATGAGCCGGACCCGGATAGCTATGAGAAAAGCTGGGCGCATTGTGACCTGCTCGTCATAGGCGCCGGCCCGACAGGTCTTGCCGCAGCGCTGACTGCAGGACGCGCCGGCGCCAGGGTCATCCTCCTCGACGAGGGCTCGATGCCCGGCGGCTCTCTGCTCTTCGACACGGCGACAATCGATGGCAAGCCTGCGAGCGAATTCGCTGGTGAAATAATCGCCGAGCTGCAATCCATGCCGAACGTCCGGCTCATGACGAGGACGACGGCCTTTGGTTGGTATGACGGCAATATTTTCGGTGCGGTCGAGCGCGTCCAAAAGCATATCCGCGAACCAGAAGACAATCTGCCGACCGAACGGCTTTGGCGGATCGTCGCCCGGCAGGCGCTGCTGGCGACGGGAGCGGAAGAACGCCCGCTCATCTTCGGCGGCAATGATCGCCCGGCCGTGATGATGGCGGGGGCCATGCGCGCCTACCTCAATCGGTACGGCGTTGCCCCCGGAAAGGCGACGGCCGTCTTCACCTCAAACGACAGCGGATATGTTCTCGCGCGTGATCTTGAAGCAGCCGGCGTTGACGTCGTTGCCATTGTTGATACCCGCACCTCGGCGAGTATCGGCTACCAAGGCAAAGCACGCCTGATCGCGGGCGCGGTCGTTTGCCGAACGAGAGGCGGCAAGTCGGTTTCGGGGATCGACGTGCGGAGCGACGGCCGCACGCAAACCATAGCGGTCGATGCGCTCGCTATGTCGGGCGGTTTCAGCCCGATCATACACCTCGCCTGCCACCGGGGCGCCAAGCCGATCTGGTCTGAGGAAGATGCCTGCTTCCTCGCCCCGGATGGCCTCAAAGGGCTCGGCGTCGCCGGTGCCGCGGCCGCGACGAGCGGACTTGCCGCTTGCCTCGACCAGGGTGCTGCGCAAGCGGCAGCATATCTCGGCGATCTCGGATTTCCCTGCCGGCCAGCCACTTTCGCAAATATCGAGGCGGACAAGGACAGCCGTCCGGCAAAGCCGCTATGGGCGATACCCGGCATCAACGGTAAGGCTTTCGTCGATTTTCAGAACGACGTGCATCTGAAAGACCTCGGCCTTGCGGCTCGCGAAGGCTATGGTCATGTCGAACTGGCCAAGCGGTACACGACGAACGGCATGGCGACCGACCAGGGCAAGCTGTCGAATGTGAACGCGATCGGTCTTCTCGCCGAAGCCCGCGGCGTTTCGCCTGCTGAAGTTGGGACCACAACGTTCCGCCCCTTCTACACGCCCGTGTCGTTCGGGGCGCTCACCGGTACGCATTCCGGCCATGACTTTCAGCCGGTCCGCAAGTCGCCGCTTCATGACTGGGCGAAGAACAAGGGGGCGATCTTCACCGAAGCCGGGCTCTGGTATCGCTCTGCCTGGTTCGCCCGCGCCAGCGAGAAGGTCTGGCGCGAAAGTGTGGATCGCGAAGTTCTCAACGTTCGGCAGAATGTCGGGCTCTGCGATGTGTCGACGCTCGGCAAGATCGAGATTTTCGGCAAGGACGCGGGGGAGTTTCTGGATCGGGTCTATTGCAATGCTTTTTCGAAGCTACCGGTCGGAAGGGCCCGTTACGGTATCATGCTTCGCGAAGATGGCTTCATCTATGATGATGGCACGACGAGTCGTCTCGGGGAGGAACACTTCTTCATGACGACGACCACCGCCTATGCGGCGGGGGTGATGAGCCATCTCGAATTCTGCACGCAGGCGCTCTGGCCCGACCTCGATGTGCGGCTTGCGTCCGTTACCGATCAGTGGGCGCAGATGGCGATCGCCGGACCGAAATCCAGGCTCGTGATGGAAAAGATCATCGACGCGGACATCTCCAATGCAGCGTTTCCGTTCCTTGCGGCAAAGAATGTCCCGCTCTGCGGCGGCAGGCTGCACGGACGCCTCTTCCGCATCTCCTTCTCGGGCGAACTCGCTTACGAGCTCGCGGTCCCCGCCGGCGCTGCGGAGAGCATCGCCGACGTCCTGCTCGATGCGGGCGCTCGATACGGTATTCAGCCCTATGGCACCGAAGCGCTCGGTGTGCTTCGCATAGAGAAGGGCCATGTGACCCATTCCGAAATCAACGGCACAGTCGTCCCGAGTGATCTTGGCTTTGGCCGGATGGTCTCCGCCACGAAGGTCGACTTCATAGGCAAGGCAATGTTGGAGCGCGAGGGTCTCAAGGCCGCCGATCGGCTGCGTCTCGTCGGCGTGCGGCCTCTCGATCCATCCACGTCCTTCAAGACCGGCTCGCACATTCTGGAAAAGGGCGCGCAGTCGACGCTCGAAAACGATCAGGGCTATGTCACATCGAGCGCTTTCTCCCCGCATGTCGGCTCGACCATCGGCTTGGCGCTCGTCAAGCGTGGCCCGGAACGAATCGGCGAGGAAGTCATCGTCTGGAACGGCCTGAAAGGCGAATATACGCCCGCCGCCCTCTGTCACCCGACCTTCATCGATCCCGCCAACGAGAGGCTCCATGTCTGAATTCCGCATTGCACTTCGCCCGGCGCTCGGCTCGGCAGTCAAACCGGCACCGCGAGGCGTCGCAATGACGGCCATGCCGGAGGGACACGTCGTTCAAGTTCTCGGGAGCCCGCAGGGGCCGGACCTGTCGAAGATGCTGCTTGGAAAAAACGCGGGCGCTTCCCCCCATGCCGTGCGTTCTGCGGGTCCCGGACAATGGTTCATCGTTGGGGATACGCCGCTTTCTCACAGCGAATTCACGACGATCGCGACCGGACTCAAGCCGCATGCGGCGGCCGTCGACCAGAGCCATGGACGCGTACGCATTCGGCTGGAGGGCGCCATGGTCGAGCGAACGCTCGCCAAGGGCACGGCGGTCGATCTCGACCTTCGCATGTTCCCGGTCGGCAATTCGACCACGACCTTGCTTGGGCATATCTCCGTGCATCTCACCCGCGTCGACGTCGCGGCTTTCGAGATCATGGTCTTGCGCGGTTTTGCCGAGAGCCTTTGGGAAAACCTCGTGCGCATGAACGTGGAATTCGCGTGACTTGAGGATTGATCGAGAAGTCGCCGAATGGCGCATGTCTTCATCCGATTGGACCTGACCGCTGGCCTTACGCCCTTGCTAAACCAGATGTTCAATCCTGATCGGGAGATCTCGGATTCGCTTGCCTGTGGCATGGTAGACGGCGCTTGCAATCGCCGCCGCGGTGCCGACATTTCCGAGTTCGCCGTCCTGCCGTCCGGTGAAACAATCTTGCCGTGCTTGAGCTCAAGGGCCGAGCCGTCGGCTCCGTTGAGCGGACCGTCATCCGCAACGACAGCGTGATAGAGCTTTGGGGGGAGGATTTTGCATGGCGGCCTCTTGAACTACGAGGCTCCAAACAAGTGAGGGAGCAAACTTTTTCCCGAAGAGCGCACTCCTGCTCTTCTTCTCTTTGGACGGCAAACCGGAACAATTTGTCCCAGGCGCAATTGTGTCGCCAGGCGTAGAGACACTGAGACACCGGAGCGAATTGTGGTTTTGTTCGTTCAGCCCAAACTGGCGAATGATGCATTCGGCGACGCTGGGCTGCTTCTCGACTTCAGCTTTGGTGGCCGTGCAATCCTGTTTGATCTCGGCGACCTGTCCCGACTTCCGGGCCGAACACTTTTCAGAGTTCGCCACGTTTTCGTGTCGCACATGCACATGGATCACTTCGTCGGGTTCGATAAGCTTCTCCGGCTTTTCCTTCGTCGCATCGCAAGAGTTCACATCTTCGGCCCGCCCGGCCTGACTGATGCCGTCGAGGCCAAGCTCCGAGCCTATACATGGAACCTCCTGGACGAGACATCCGAGGATTTCTCGATTGTCGCAGCAGATTGGAACCTCAACGACAATACCGTTCGCAGCCAATTCCGAGCACGCAACCGCTTTCTCCGCGAGCCGCTCGGTATCGAGGTGATGCCCCGCGGGCTCCTGCTGGTCGAGCCGGATTTTCAGATCGAAGCGGTAGAACTCGACCACGGCATTCCATGTCTCGCATTTGCATTTCAGGAGAGCTTGCGGGTAAATGTTCACAAGGCGAGGCTGGACCAGCTTGGTCTTCCTGTTGGCCCCTGGCTGACTGAGGCCAAGCGCCTGGTCAGGGCGGAAGCGGACCCGAGCGTGATGGTCACAGTTAAGGAGAACCATGCGGTCCAACTGAAAGACCTTCTGTCCGCTGAAGTGCTTGTCACAGGTCCGGGCGAGCGTGTGGTATACGCAACGGATCTCGCCTTCTCGAAGGTGAACGTCGACAAATTGCTGGTACTGGCGCGCGGCGCGGACTACCTCTTCATCGAAGGCGGCTTTCTCGAAGAGGATAAGGCAATCGCCGCATCAAAACGCCATCTGACCGCCTTTCAGGCAGGAACGATTGCCGCAGCGGCGCGCGTTTCAAGAGCCGTTCCAATGCATTTTTCGCCGCGCTATCTCGGTCGTGAGCAGTCGGTGATTGAGGAATTTCAAACAGCTCTTACCACCGGGTCCCTGCCCTCGTGGCCTTGAAAGCCGCGTCGAAGCGAGTTCGTGTGGGACATTATTTCGCTCTGGTGCCTTCCCGTTAGCACAAGATGAAACATATCGCCGCTTGCGTGGTTTGGCCGTGACAGCCCCGGGTCCCGCATCGCCCGCCCGGGTCCCGCATCGCCCGAAAGATTAAAGCAGCCAACAAGCCTTTAGGCTCACGTCAGGTTTCATGGGAGCACCGGTTATTCTATCCATCGGCAGTATCAATGCCGATCTCGAGTTCAGGAATTTTCGTTCCCTCAGGGATCAGGGAACGATCCGAACAGGCGGTTTCGCCGAGCGCCCGGGCGGAAAGGGCGCAAATGCCGCCTTCTTCACGCATCGAATGGGCGCGCCGACCATTCTGCTCGGTCGAGTGGGCTCTGACCACTACGCCGACATAGCTCTTCAACCACTTCGCAGTGCCGGCATGGAGCTCTCCGGTGTCACCATCACGAACGAAGCTCCCACCGGCATAGCGATCGTCGCAGTTCCGAAAGATGGCAACAAAACCATGCTTTGCGCATCCAACGCGAATATGCTTTGGGACGCATCAGCGATCGAACTCGTGCACAAGACCATTTTGACCGCGGCGGACAATTCTATCCTGATCGCCGACTTCGAAACTTCGAGAAACGTTCTGGAGGTGGCGTTCACGAGCGCTGAACAACGTGGATTCCGGATCCTGGTAGATCCGACATTTCCGGAAGAAATCGACCTCTCGCTGCTTCGGCGCTTCTACGCGATCACCCCCAATCAGACGGAGGCGGAGGGTCTTCTCGAGAGGAAGATCGTTACGGAGGAGGATGCGGCGGACGCGGCGAAAGAACTGCACGAACGCGGCGTGGACATTGTCTGCGTGAAGCTGTCGCGGGGCGGCTGTGTTTTTTGCCACCAAGGCGAGATGTCCATGCTTGCGGCCCCCAAAGTGGAGGTCGTCGACAAGACGGGTGCGGGCGATGCCTTCGTCGGTGCTTTGGCAGCCGCCCTTTATGAGGGCCGCCGTCCTGTGGAAGCTGCGCGGTGGGGCGTAGCGGCGTCCTCCATTTCCGTTACAAGAATGGGTGCTCAGGCCTCCTATCCCGATCGACAGGAGTTTTTGGACTTCTTATCGAAGCTGCCGAAATAGCAGGCTCAGGCGCCGTCCCGCAGGTGTCCAACGCACATGTTTCGCTCCTGCATGGTTCCTCAAATCGGAACCGACTTGAGGATAAAACCATGCAGCAGTTCAACGTGCTACAGCGACGTTGTGCGTCTGAAAAGACGCACGACGCTGTAGAGGGTCAGGTCATCGACGAAGAAACCGGCGAAGCGGTGCTTTCAGCTTGCGATCTGATGCGAAGGTTGTTTTGAACATACGAGACACCCGAGACGGCCTCTGCGCAGTCCTCGGCTCTGCGCTTGTCCTGCCGGTTCGATACATGTCCTGTCAACGTAACTTCGCCACCCGAAACTGCAACTTCGATGTCGGAAGCATCAAGCCAGGGATCGTCCGTCAGGCGATCGTTGACATCTTCCTTGATGCGGTCGTCGGAACGGGTGTAGCCGCGCGGTCCTTTGCCACTGAATTGCCCCATCTCGCGACGGCCCCGCTGACCGCCGGGCCAGCCTTCCTGACCGGACCGGTTTTGGAAACCGGGGCGGTTCTCATAGGGATCGAAGGTCGCTAGCGCCTCTGCCCAACCGGCAAAGTCAGGGTTTCCCCGCTCGCCATAGTAGCCAGTGCGATAGCCGCCTGCATTATAGCCGCGGTCGGAATAGCCGAGTTCGTCGGTGGACCATGTCTGGCGACCGCCGGCGTCGTAACCGGACCGCTGCCGCCTGTCATCATAGCCGAGCCTGTCGCCGCGGTAGGGTTCGCGCAATGAGCCGTACATGCCTCTTTCTTCACGTTCTTCACGGTCACGTTCCCGGGTCCGCCAGCCTTCACGATCTCGACGGTCGCGCCTCTCTCGTCCATACCAGTCATCTGCCATGGTTATTCCTCCTTATGTTTCTTTTGTTTGCGGGCCCGAACCACCGCGTGCCCGGTTTGTTCCTAAATGGAGGAGCGCGACGATCTCACCGGACATCCGCGTCCGAGAGGGCTGCCTCGACCTCTGAGCCAACTCGATCGCCAGGATGTTAGGGCGCTTCCTGGCACGTTGGACTTCGGGTCGGTACTGTCGTAGATCTATCGTTCCGATTGTGACATGCAGATGGGTGCACCATGTCCCGAATCCTCATCATCATCGGTCTTGTTATCGTTGCGCTCGGTGTTCTCTGGCCATGGCTCTCGCGTTTTGGTATTGGGAGGCTTCCGGGCGACATCCTGATCCAACGCGGGAATTTCACCATTTACCTCCCGATCACTACCGGGCTGCTTTTCAGCATTGCGCTTTCGGTGATCCTCTGGCTGATCAATCGTTAGACGACGACGCGCCGCACGAGTGGCGGGTACGACCCTGTTTCTTAAGTCGGCCATAAACCGGCGCAGAGGCTAGCTCTCATAGACGCCCGACTGTGGCATCGAAGCAGTGCAAACTTTCCGGTGGGGCGACGACCTCGACCTCATCATCCATGGCGATGCGCGAGCGACCGGGGACATGGAAGATCGGGGGCTCACCCTTTAGCAGCGTGCCATGCACGTAGCTTTCGGCGCCGACGAGTTCGACGGCACCGACGCGTATGTTTGCCCTGAAGTGATCCCCGTAGGACCCGGCTCGGTGCATGCGAAGACGTTGGACGTAACGAGCCGCCTGGACGTCGGGGCCTTCGCTCAGGAGGCCCGGTCGCAATTCGGCCGGCTCGACGTGATCGTCAACAATGCGGGCGTCATGCCCCTTTCGCCGCTTGGGGCACTCAAGGTGGAAGAATGGGACCTTATGGTGGACGTGAACATCAAGGGTGTTCTCTACGGCATTGCCGCCGCCTTGCCGATCATGGATCGGCAAGGCTCAGGCCACATCATCAATCTTTCGTCGGTCGGTGGTCATCGTGTCTCACCGACCGCCGCCGTGTATTGCGCCACCAAGTTCGCCGTACGGGCCATCTCGGATGGTCTACGACAGGAAACCGACCGCATCCGCGTGACGATCATCTCCCCGGGCACGACGACATCGGAGCTTGCCGATACGATCAGCGATGCGACGGCTCGTGAGGCAATGAAGGCGTGGCGCGCTATCACAATTTGCCCGGAGGCGGTGGCTAATTCGATCCTCTATGCGGTGAGCCAGCCGGCAGACGTCGACGTCAGCGAGATCGTCGTTCGGCCGACCGCCAGCCCCCATTGAGTAACGCAGCCCGGCCCAAGCGACGAATGCCGGCAAATCGGCTGGTGTTGGGGAAGTGATCTCCCCGACGTCAGCCGCATCCTGGAACAGATCGGCGGGCTGTGGCGTTTTGTGCGATTCGGCGGAGATCTGCGGTGTGGGCATTGAGGGCGGCGATCGTTTCCGTAGCGGCTGTATTCTTGGCTGTGATCGTTTTCCTGCTTTTCGCGTGGCGTTCTGAAATCCCAAGGGATGCCTCGGCGGCGGAGGCGGATTTCGCTCCCGAGCTCATCGCAAAGGGGGCGCAACTGGCTGCGCTCGGCAATTGCATTGCCTGCCACACCGTTCCCGGCAAACCGGCGTTTTCCGGCGGCCTTGCCGTGCCGACGCCCTTCGGCACGATTCACTCCACCAATATTACCCCCGATCGGGAGACGGGCATTGGCGGCTGGAGTGAAGCCGCCTTCGAGCGCGCCATGCGCGAGGGCGTCAATCGGCAAGGCAAGCACCTCTACCCGGCCTTTCCCTACGACCACTTCACGCATGTGACGGCAGAGGACAATCGGGCCCTCTACGCCTTTCTCATGACCCGTGCGGCAGTGAAGGCCGAAGCCCCGAAGAACGACCTCCCATTCGCTCTTCAGTTCCGCCCGATTCTTGCCGCCTGGAAACTGCTATCCCTTGAAAGCGGCGAGTTCGAACCGGATACCGGCCAAAGCGAGGCATGGAACCGCGGGCGCTATCTTACCGAGGGTCTCGGCCACTGCGGCGCTTGCCATACACCGCGCAACGCGTTCGGCGCCGAGGATCGCGATCGGCATTTTGGCGGCGGCGAGGCGGAAGGCTGGCAAGCTTACGCGATCAACGGCAATTCCAAGGCACCCATTCCATGGAACGAAGAAAGCATCGCCTTCTACCTCCGCAACGGCTGGCATGAATTCCACGGCGTCTCGCGCGGACCAATGGCAGAGGTGACGGGCAATCTCTCGCGGATTCCGGACAGCGATGTCGTGGCGATCTCCACTTACGTCGCTTCCATCATGGGGGATCCCACGCCCGAACGCGCCGAAAGAGCGAAAGGATTGATTGAACAGTTCGAAGGGGATCGCCTTGAGCAGGCGGCCGACAGTCAGAGTTCTCTCATTAGCGCGTCCGGTGGTCATCCCGGCGAGGCGATTTACCTTGCTGCCTGCGCAAGTTGCCATGAAGGCCGGCGGCGGCAGCCCTTCGGCGGCCTGAATTTCGCCCTCAGCACGGCCGTCAATGCACCCAACCCGCAAAACATCGTCAACGTCGTCTTGTTCGGCCTGCCGCCGGCAGACGGCGAGGCAAGCGCGGTCATGCCGGCCTTCCAGCATTTATTGAATGATCAGCAGATGGCCGATCTGCTCGCCTATATGCGCGAACGGTTTTCCGAGGAGGCGCCATGGAGTGGGCTCGCGGAACTCACCGCAGATACCCGCTCCGGTGAGTACAAGGTCACAATCCGACCATCGGACGGCATAGAAAGGGCGCCGCACAATGTCGGCGCCGAGGAGGAGTTATGACGACATCGCTGACGGTCAACGGCAGCCCGCATCAGATCGACGCCGACCCGGCGACACCGCTGCTCTACGTCCTGCGCGATGACTTGGCCTTGAACGGCGCCAAATACGGCTGCGGGCTCGGGCAGTGCGGCTCCTGCACCGTGGTGGTGGACGGCGAGGCGGTGCTTTCCTGCATGGTGCCGATCATGCTCATGGAAGCGCGCGAAATCACGACGGTCGAAGGATTGGGCACGCTTGAGGAGCCCGGGCCATTGCAGCAGGCATTCATCGAATTGCAGGCAGCGCAGTGCGGCTACTGCATCCCTGGCATGATGATGAGTGCTCATGCCCTCTTACGCCGGAACGCGCAGCCTAGCGACGAGGAAATCCGCGACGCGCTAGCGACCAATCTCTGTCGTTGCGGAACCCACATGCGGATCCTGGCAGCGACCCGCCGGGCAGGCGAATTGATGCAGGCCGCCTCCTTGCCCGGTTCCGATAAAGGGAGGACAGGCTGATGAGCATCCTTCAAGGAGAGATCAGCCGTCGCAGCGTCATCGCCGGCACCGGCGCGCTCGTTGTCAGTTTTTCGCTCGCCCGCGCATTTGCCCAGGAGCCCCCGCCGGCGACACCGCCGACGCCGCCCGGGTCCTTGCCAGGCAGCCTTGATGACGACCGTTTCCTCGATTCCTGGATTCGGATCGATGCTGATAATTCGGTTACCGTCTTCACCGGCAAGGCGGAGCTTGGCCAGGGCGTCCGCACTGCGCTCCTGCAAGTTGCCGCCGAGGAGCTGGAGCTAGCCCCCGCGGACATCCAGCTTGTGACAGCAGATACCGGACGCTCGCCTGACGAGGGATTCACGGCCGGCAGCCAGTCGATGCAAAACAGCGGCACGGCCATCAGGAACGCCGCAGCACAGGTGCGCGCGCTACTCCTGGCAGAAGCCGCGAAGCGCTTCGGCGTGGCCGCAACGGAGCTTAAAGCCGAGAATAGATCTGTGCTAGCGAGCGACGGGAGAAGCCTGACCTACGGAGAGCTAGTTTCCGGACAGATGCTGCACGTGGAGGCGCAGCCGCAGTCGGCCTTGAAGCAGCCCGGCACATTCCGGGTCATGGGCAAGTCGCTGCCTCGCATCGATATTCCAGCGAAGGTGACCGGCGCTGCCGCCTATGTGCACGATCTGCGCTTGGATGGCATGCTGCATGCGCGTGTCGTTCTTCCCCCGAGCCCAGCGGCGGAACTGACAGAACTCGAAACAGGCCCGACTGAAGCAATGCCGGGGATCGTGTCGGTCGTCCGCGACGGCAATTTTCTCGCTGTCGTCGCCGAGAAGGAGTTCCAGGCGGTCAACGCCATGCGGGCGCTCGCTGCGGCCGCGAGATGGCAGGAAAAGGAGACGCTTCCCGACCAAACCGATCTGCCGGCGGAACTGCAAAGACTGGAGCGCAAGGTGGGTACAGTTGCCGAGGCGGGCGTCCTCTCGTCCAATGGCCAGATCTTCGAGGCAACCTATACGCGGCCCTATCAGATTCATGGCTCGATCGGCCCGTCCTGCGCCGTCGCCCAGATGAAACCGAATGGGATATTGGACGTGTGGTCCCATACGCAGGGCGTCTTTCCCGACCGCGCCGCGATCGCCGAGATGCTGGCCATGCCAGAAGACAGGGTTCGCGTCGTCCACATGGAAGGGTCCGGATGTTACGGACATAACGGCGCCGACGACGCCGCGGCAGATGCCGCGCTCATTGCTACCAAGCTTCCCGGCAGACCGGTCCGGGTCCAGTGGATGCGGGAGCAGGAACACAGTTGGGAACCTTACGGGCCTGCGATGCTCATGAAAGTGCGCGCAACACTCGACGATCAAGGCAAGATCGCTAGCTGGGCCTACGACCTGTGGAGCAACACCCACTCAACCCGACCCGGCGGGGCCGGCGCGCTGCTAGCAGCGCGGCACAAAGCGCAGCCGTTTCAGCCGAAGCCGGCCAAGCTCAACATCAGCCCATCCGGCAATGGTGACCGGAATGCCAATCCGCTCTACACGATCCCGAACAGGCGCGTGCTTTGGCATTTCCTGCCGGACATGCCGGTACGCGTATCCGCGCTGCGGGCGCTGGGCGCCTATGCCAATGTCTTTGCAATCGAAAGCACGATCGATGAATTGGCTTTAATGGCCAAAGTCGATCCCGTCGAATTCCGGCTGCGCCACATGGAGGATCCGCGTGCGCGTGCCGTTATAGAGCTGACTGCCGAGCGCTTCGGCTGGAACAACTCCCAAATGCCCAGGAACAGTGGGCGTGGGTTCGGCTTTGCTCGCTATAAGAACCTCGCCGCCTATCTTGCCGTTGCGGTGGAGGCGGCAGTCGAACCGGAAACCGGGCGCGTTCGCGTGGTGCGCGCCGTGTCTGCAATCGACAGCGGCGAGATCATCAATCCGGACGGCATCCGCAACCAGACGGAAGGAGGCATCCTGCAATCGATCAGCTGGACGCTCTACGAGGCCGTGGCATTCGACAGGACGAGGATCACCAGCACCGACTGGTCGAGTTACCCGATCCTACGTTTCGCCAGCGTCCCCGACCGTGTCGACGTGCATATCGTCGAGCGCCCCGGCGAACCGTTCCTCGGCACCGGCGAGGCGGCCCAGGGACCGGCGGCCGCAGCGGTCGCTAATGCGATCAGAAATGCCATCGGCACACGCCTCTATGATTTACCGTTTACGAGAGAGCGAATACGGGCCGCCGTCACAAGCTCCTATTGACGGAGCGAACCCGCAGGAACGGGACGTAGGTTCCCCACTGCCCACATAAGGCAGCCCTTGGGGGCTCCGGGATAAGTGTGACGCCAAGCCCGAGCAGCGCTTTCTTGGACGGAGCGTGTGGCAACGCCTCGCACAACCTCTACGGTTGACCACTCTCTCATCGCTTCCGTGGCTCCGCTTCCCATCAGGAAGTATGGAGCCACTTGAGGGAGCGCTTTCCGATGAACAGCGACGGGCGGCTGTGGTTAAGCCGCCCGCACGCCAGCGGTTAGCGGGATCTCGATGTCGATTTCCAGTGTCGAGACCTGTTCGCCGCGGTCCATCTTGACGCTGACTCTGTCGCCCTCGACCTGCACGTGCTTGGCAAGAACGGCGAGGATCTCCTCTCTCAGAAGCGCCACTAGGTCCGAATGACCGACCGAGGATCGCTCATGAGCGAGCAGCACCTGCAGGCGCTCGCGTGCCGTCGGTGCCGAAGTCTGCTTGTTGAAGAAACGGAATATGCTCATGCTGCCCTCCGTCCGAATATCTTGCCGAATAGGCCGCGCTTTTCGCCCGGGATAACGATCGGCACAGTTTCGCCGGCGAGCCGGCGTGCGGCGTCGAGATAGGCGAGCGCCGGTGCACTGCGGCTGTCGGCGAGGGTGACCGGCGCGCCGATATTGGAAGCACGCAAGACGTCCATGCTCTCGGGAATGATGCCGAGCAGCGGGATCGACAGAATTTCGAGGACGTCGTCGACCTTCAGCATGTCGCCCCGCTCAGCGCGGTTTGCATCGTAGCGGGTCAGAAGCAGATGCTTCTCCACCCTTTCTCCGCGCTCCGCCCGTTCCGTCTTGGAGTCCAGGAGCCCGATGATGCGATCCGAATCACGAACCGACGAGACTTCGGGATTGGTCACGATCACTGCCATGTCGGCGTGGCGCATCGCGAGCGTCGCACCCCGCTCGATTCCGGCCGGGCTGTCGCAGATGATCCAGTCGAAGTGCCTCTTCAGGTCGGCCATCACCCGCTCGACGCCCTCCGCCGTCAGGCTGTCCTTGTCCCGGGTCTGCGATGCCGGCAGCAGATAGAGCGTTTCCAGCCGCTTGTCGCGGATCAGCGCCTGCGGCAGCTTGGCGTCGCCCTGAATGACGTTTACGAGGTCATAGACGACCCTGCGCTCGGCACCCATGACAAGGTCGAGATTGCGCAGGCCGACGTCGAAATCCACGACGACCGTCTTCTCGTTTCGCTGCGCCAACGCCGCACCGAGCGCGGCGGTCGACGTAGTCTTGCCGACGCCGCCCTTACCCGATGTGACCACGATTACTTTCGCCATCTTGCCCTCCTGTCTGCTGGCCGACAGCCGGCTCAGTTAAGTTTCTCTGCCATGATCGCATCGCCTTCGAGCCAGAGCTGGACAGCTTGTCCGCGAAGGTTGGGTGCCATATCGTCAGCCGTCTTGTAGACGCCGTCGATTGCCAGAAGCTCCGCTTCCAGCTTGCGGCAAAAGATGCGCGCCGAGGCGTTGCCGACGGAGCCCGCCAGCGCCCGTCCGCGCAGCGTCCCGTAGATATGGACTGAACCGCCCGCGATGACTTCCGCGCCCGATGCGACCGATCCGATGACCGTGACGTCGCCTTCCGGAAAGATCACTGACTGTCCAGACCGTACCGGCTCCTTGATGACGATCGACGACGTTGCCCTCACCGGCTGCGGTTCCGGATGCGCGACGGGTGCGGCGGATCCGTCATTGTCGGCCTTCGGCGCGTCGGCAGCCGGCTCGGCCGACGGCACTTCGAAATCGGGAGCGGGCCGCCCGCCCTTCATGGCCGGCGGCATGCCCGCTTCAAGCAGCGATGGACGCGCTCCCTCTATGCCCATGATCCGCACGTTCCGATTACCAAGCTCGGCAATCAGGTCTTTCAACTGCGGCCGGTTGATCTCGAGATCCGCGACGTCGAGGACCACGGGGCGTCCCAAGAAAAAGCCTGCCGAACGCGCGGCCAGGTCGTCGAGCCGGCCGAGCCAGCCATCAAGAGGCAGCTCCGGCGAAAGCACGAGCGCCAGGAACGAGCGGCCCTTTATGCGGATTGAACGAGTGTCAGTTAGCACTTTGGTCATCTACGTTAATTTTTCGTTGCTAAGATTTACGTGAACGATGGTTAACAAATGGTTAACCTCCGTACCCTGCATCAGGCTGAAGGATCCGAGATCGCCGATTTTCGGTGGTGAAGGTCACGGCGAGCGTAGTGGCGAGCTGGAGCATTGCCATAGCGAGAGTCGCTGTTTACGGGCGACGGGTGAGTCGGGATTGTGCCGACGTCCATGGGACGACAGATCTTGAATCCGCCGTAGCTCTTGATTATATTTATTTTACTCCGCCGCGGTGACCTTCGCGGAGCTGCAAAGTTCGCTCCGTGCTTAAGTGACGCGGATGAGTCTAAACAATCCCAAGAGCCTCTCGCCGAGGCTCTTTTGCTTTGTGCCCTGATACTTCTCTACAGCGCCGTCCGTCTTTCAGACGCAGAAAGCTCGCTGGCCGATGCTACTGCATGATTCCTTAAATCGGAATCGATTTAAGGAATCAAAGTGCTACAGCGACTTTGCGCGTCTAATTGGACGCGCGGCGCTGTAGAAATCACGATAGCGCCCCTGCCCGTTTCGCCGCACGGAAGGAAACGAGCCGCCGGTTTTCCTCGTCCCAAAGCACAAGCTTCACGCAGCGGAGGCTGTCCATCAGCGAAATGCGGCCGAAATCGCTCAGTTCCGGATGATCCTTGAGGACTTCCGTTAGGCGGTAATAGGGTATCCTGCTCGATAGATGGTGCACGTGATGAATTCCGATGTTGCCGGTTATCCATCTCAAAACGGGCGGCAGATCGTAATGGGATGCGCCGTGGAGCGCAGCCTGCGGAAACCGCCATTCCGGCGGTCTCGACCAGTGCGTCTCCTCGAATTGGTGCTGAATGTAAAAGAGCCAAACGCCGGCTGCAGCGGCCATCAGAACGATCGGCAGGTGAACGAGTAGAAAGGGGACCACGCCGACTGCCCACATCAAGAGCGCCGCCGTGACTGCAACTGCGGCATTGGTCGCCATGGTCGAAACCCACGGCAGGGCTCCGGAGCGCATCATACCGAAGGGCAATCGATGCTTGAAGAGGAACAGCCACGCCGGCCCGAGCCCGAACATGACGAGAGGGTGCCGGTAAAGGCGATAGCAGAGCCGTCCCCAACCGGACAGCGCCCGGTATTCGCCGATCGTCAGCGTGGTGATGTCGCCAACACCCCTCTCGTCCAGATTGCCAGCCGAGGCGTGATGCTCCGCATGCCCTCGCTTCCAGCAATCGTAAGGGGTCAAAGTCAGAACGCCGATCAGCCGGCCGGTCCAGTCGTCCATACGCCGATGCGCAAAGAAGGAGCCGTGACCGCAATCGTGCTGAATCATGAACAACCGAAGCAGAAACGCGGCCGCGGCAATGTTCAGGATGAGGCCGAACCAGAAGCCATAATGAGCCGCGACCAATGAGCAGGTCCAGAGAATGGCGAACGGAATGGCCGTCACGGCAAGTTCGAACGCACTGCGCCGGAGGTGAGGCTTGCGGTATTTCGCGGTGATCTTGAGCCAGTGTTTTTCGTCGGAGACGGAGGATGCTTGTTCGAAAGTCGTCGCAGCGGTCATCGGTGGGGCGTTTCCTGCAGGCGGGCGGCGGCCGCGGCTGTGCGGAAATAATGCTCCGCATGCTGGTAGTAGTTTTCAGCTTCGACCCGATCGCCGGATAGCGCCTTTTCGTCGGCGAGCGCCATATAACGTTCGTAGCATTGCTTCAGGTCGCGGGGTGTGGCTGTTTGACGAGAGTGGCGTTTGGCACTTCTCTTCGACCGTATGGTGGACTGTTGTTTGTTAATGATCTTCTTCAAGCCGTCTATGCAGCCTGCTCCTTCGGGTGATGGGGAACGATGAACCGTCGCTCCAGTCGATCTCGTCGGCGCGATCCTGCACGACTCCTCGCGGAAAACCCCACGGTCGCGGGGGCTATCGAGAGATTCGCTGATCTCGGTTCGGTGATTGGTGGAGCGTCCGCGCCAAATGGTTTCAGTTCAAATTGGTCTTGCATCTGGTCCTGTCGCCGCCAGGCAGAGCTTGGACGCGATTGCTTGAGGAGATCGTTCGAAGGATGTGCCGCTATGGAACTCGCGACCCTTGATTGCGCAACCAACGACTTGCTTTAGGGGCGACCACGCAGGTTATCCTCCTGTAGAATACCAATGTGGCGGCTTCAAGTCTTAAGTATTGGCAGAACGTGTGTACCTGTTCGGCGCCGCTAAATTTCCGTCAGCCGCGCGGTTCGCCTCCCGTCGCGTAAACAGTCTTTCGCTTGAAGGGAAAGACACTGCCGCAACGGCAACGGATCATGTGCTTCGTCGGATCGGCCGAGGGGCGATCTGTCGAGAAGCCTTGCGGCATCCGGTCAACTTTGAACCCTGCATTCTTGCGCTGAGGGTCGTCATCCTCTGATGCGTCGGCGAAGGCGGAAGCTCCGCACTTCGAGCATTCGAGCTTCCTAGAATAGCGATCACGCGCGCCCATTTTCATTCGACTTCCGTTCCAGGATACCCGCCCCGACCTACAGGATGCAAAGAACCTCTTCAAGGCGTCAAAGACATCGGAAGCGTGTTATCGTCCGTGCCCGCGGCGGCTGTGGCTTGCGGCTCGCAGATGCCAGCCAGTCAAATCGGACCTCAAAGGCACGCGGGCGCCGAAGCGCCCGCGACCGTTTGCATCAGCGACGGCTGATACCCTTGTAGTATTCGCCTTCACCGCCCTTGGCGACCACGGGGGCCGGTTCGGCACTATGCGGAAAGCCGTAGGTGGCGGCATTCGCGCGAATGGCCCCGGTCACCCCACGATCAGTCTTCTGCGTGGGTGAAGAAGGCTCCCGCTTGGCGCTGATGTCGACGCCTTCGTAGTAGTCGCCGCCAGCGAAAGCGGTACCGACACTCGCAAGTGTGACGAACGAAACAACGGCGGGAACGATGTAGTGTTTGGTGGTCATGGAATTCTCCTTTGTCCGTTTTCCCGTTGCGCCCCGATCTGGGAGAGATCGGGCGCGACGGCGACGAAGTCCAACTGGTGCGGGGAACCGCACGACTTAGGACAGGGGAGAACCTAAGCGTGACTTGTCGCACGGTTATGCGACCCGATGGGCCGTTCGTGCCAAAGTGTATCAGCGCGAGAGTAACGTCTTTTAAGAATGGCACACTGCGGGCCGCAGTTTTCATGGTGTTGCGACGCAATATCGACGTGCCTAGGATGCTGTCGCCCACTCCGGAGTTTCGCAATTGACACTCTTTGATACATTTTTTCGAGTGCGGACGCCGGCCGACGGCGATATGTGTTTCTAAGGACAACTTCCGCCCGGACGATAAGATGCAATCTACACCTCATATCGCTGTTGTGGACGATCATCGCGACATTCGCGACCTGGTCGGGAAGTATCTCACGCAACAGGGCTATCGCGTTTCCGTCGCCGAAAGCGGCGAAGCGCTTCGGCGTCTCTTGGAAAAGGGCGCACCTGACCTTGTCGTGCTCGACATCATGATGCCCGGCGAGGATGGCCTCACCGTCTGTCGGCAGTTGCGCACGACGACGGACCTGCCGGTCATTTTTCTGACGGCGATGGCGGACGGAACGGATCGGATAGTCGGATTGGAACTCGGCGCCGATGATTATGTGACAAAGCCGTTCAATCCGCGCGAACTCCTGGCGAGGATCAGGGCAGTGCTCAGGCGCGTCAACAGCCTTCCGCCGCAGCGCGGCGGCATAAGGGCCAAGATGATCCGCTTCGACACATGGGAACTCGACACCGGCCGGCGAGAACTGCTTGGACACGACGGCGTCAGCGTGGCGCTGAGCACGGCTGAGTTCCGTCTCCTCAAGGCATTCCTCGATCACCCCGGCCTGGTGCTCAGCCGCGACCAGCTTCTTGACCTGACCGCCGGGCGAGCCGCCGAGAGCTTCGATCGTAGCATCGACAATCAGGTCAGCCGCTTGCGCAAGAAGATCGAGAGCGACCCGAAGAACCCATCTTTGATCAAGACGCATTGGGGCGGAGGGTACAGCTTCGTGGCAGAGGTAGAAGCTTACTGATGCGATGGTGGAGAAAGAGCCTTGCGGCTCAATTCATCTGTTTTCTGCTGGCGGCGCTCATCGTGTCGCAGGTGATCGGATTTCTGATCTCCTGGGACGAGCGAGACAAGGCCTTGCGGGCTGCATCGAAAGGCGAATTTTTCAGCCGAACGGCCTCGCTTGCGACATTGCTTGAGTCGATCCCGGCAGGCTTTCACACCGATGTTTTGCGCGCGAGCGGAACGACTTACACGCGGTTCTGGATGTCAGAGGAAGACCCCGTCGATGCGATCGCCTGGCGCAGGCGGGCAATCGCACAAATGGACGAACCCCTACCCAATCTGCTGCCTGCCTATCGCCAGCCCGAACTGACCTCCGCAGTGCCGCACAAGACGCCGTCGGCCACGAATTTTCATCTATTCGACAAGGCGATCGCGTCCGAAGGCTGGACGCGGCTTTCCTCCGATGTGTGGACGATTCCCCGTTTCGCCAAGTATCTGCCGCTTGGCGATTCCCACGGAATGGGCCTTGCGGTTCAGCTTAGCGACGGACGATGGCTAAACTCCGTCTATCGCAAGAACATGCCCAATGCGCTCTGGAACACGCAGTCGCTCGTTTCGCTCGGCATCACCGCGGCAACGCTCGCATTGATCGGCGTGATCGTCGCCACGCGCATCGCCCGACCGATGCGCCGCCTGGCGGGCGCTGCGGAAGCTCTCGGCAGGGGCCAATCGATCGCGCCGCTGCCGGAGACCGGCCCGGACGATATCCGCCGGACGGCCGAAGCGTTCAACCGGATGCAGGCCCGTCTTACCCGCTTCGTCGAGGACAGGACGCGCATGCTTGCCGCAATCAGCCATGACCTTCGCACACCGCTTACCTCACTGCGTCTGCGTGCCGAATTCGTCTCCGACACGGACGCCCAGCAGCGGATGCTGGCGACGATCGATGAAATACAGACTATGACCGAGGCGGCGCTCGCCTTCGCTCGCGAGGAAGCGATAACCGAGGCGACGAGAACGGTCGACCTGACCGCCCTGATCGAAAGCCTCTGCGACGATCTCGCCGAACTCGGGCAGAAAGTTACCTTTCTCGATAGCCCCAAGATCACCTATCGCTGCCGTCCGGATGGGCTGCGGCGCGCCGCCCGCAACCTGATCGAAAACGCCGTCCGTTACGGTACCGAGGCGCGGGTGAAGGTCGCCGAAACGCCCTCCTCCGTCCAGATTGTCGTGGAGGATAGAGGCCCGGGCATCGCCGAGAAGGATTTCGAGCGCGTTTTCGCGCCCTTCTTCCGGTTGGAATCGTCGCGCAATCGGGAAACGGGCGGTGTCGGTTTGGGTCTGTCGATCGCACGGGCGACCGTGCGTCATCACGGCGGCGATATCACCCTGTCGCGGCTGGAAAGAGGTCTGCGCGCAACGATTACGCTGCCCACGTCCGACCGAGGCGCCTGAGCGTTTTGTGGGTCTTGATCATTGTGCAAACGGAGCCGACAGTAAGCCAGATAATCCTTGAAGGAGGCCGCCATGCTGCCAACCCGGCGAACCCTGCTTACCGCGTTCCTCGCGATACCGGCACTGCCAATTTCCACGCTCCAGCCGGCTTTGGCACAGGCGCCGGCACTGCCACGGACACCTGCCTGCGGTGATGACGACGACCTGACACTCGCGCGGACCGCCGGCCCTTTCTACAAACCGAGTGCGCCCTTGCGACATGAACTCTTTGCCGATTCTCCGGGAGGCGAGCGCATTACCCTCGCCGGTTTCGTGCTCAGCGAAGATTGCCAGCCGATCAGCAAAAGCCTCGTAGAGATATGGCATGCGGACGAGAACGGCGACTATGATTTAGAAGGCTTCAGGTTACGCGCCCACCAGTTCACCGATGATGCTGGCCGCTGGTGGTTCAGCACCATCGTTCCCGCGCTTTATCCCGGGCGGACCCGTCACTATCACCTTAGGGTGCGACGCCCGGGAGGCCCGGTGCTGACGACGCAGCTCTTCTTTCCGAACGAGCCGCGCAACGACGGGGACTATCTTTATTCCGAGAGCCTGCTGCTCGACATCAGCAACACCGCCGACGGCAAGTTCGGCCGCTTCGATTTCGTCGTCTGAAGCACACGGGATGGTGCCGCGGAGATGATACGCGGGCCTGGCTAACGCCGCAGCGAGGGCATGGCCTTTGTGCGGCACCCGACAGGGACTGCCAAGGAATCTCAGGCGCCGATCGGCGCGCCTTCAGCCGGAGCCCTCGATCGGCAATTGCGCGCTGTCGACCGTGGACGAATCCAGTTTCACGCAGAGCATCGGCTTTCGCACGTCTGTCGATCCGACCGGCGTAACCCGGGCGGCATAAGCCCTTTCGCTGAGACCGGACTCCGGCACAACCAGCGCGACGCCGAACGCCGAGGCTGTGCTCAGAACTATTCCTGCAATCAAGTTCGCGCCCGGGCGCGCAACGGCTTCCCGGCGGTCCCGAAGATAGGCAGGTTCCCCATCGGTAAATCTATGTTTCATGTCCGTCGATCCTATGTCCATCGAGCAACAGTCGTTGCGTTAGTGATCGATCTCCCGCTCTGAGGAGACCAATGTGCTTTGGGGCGGCATGGCGGGCCGCATAGCTATAGGGATGCGCGCTGTCGCCGGTTCGGCGTTTCTCCACCGCATCGGCACCGGCCCTTGCTTCCTATCTGCGGAGCTTAAATTTGATCTGTCGCAATATTATCCCAGGGGGAAGGCTAGTTTGTATCTAGATGTATCAACCTCTTCCCGGGAGAAACTCGTCCAAACATCCAGAACCATGTAACGATCCGGCCTTGCGTCGAATTCGATTGGTCGGTGTACTTTACTACCAAGGTTTTATTGAAGCTGTTTCGAAGGGGACTCACGCCAGTCTGGACCAAAGCCAAGGACTTGGCGGCTCGCGGCTGAGATATTTGGTTACAACTCGGCAATTCGGCCGGCACATCTCTGCGACAAACGGCATCTATCCTTCAGATCTCGAAGCATCTGCAGCGGATGGCGCTAGCGCATCCTTGCGGGCGCCAGAGAAACGAGGATTGCCTATGAAAAACACGCACCTAACTTCCGCCTTCGTCCTTTCCGTCCTGCTCTGTCCCGGCGTGAGCCGGGCACAGGAGCCTGCAGCTCCCGAAGGAGAGAGGCTTTTCCGCACCCGCTGCGCCTCCTGTCATAGCTTGAACATGGGCGAAAACCGCATGGGTCCGCATCTTTCCGGCCTCGTTGGGCGCACGGCAGGCAGTGTCGAAGGCGCTCGCTATTCAAAGGCGCTCGGCGCATCGGGCTTCGTCTGGGACGAAGAACGGCTTGCGGCCTACCTGAACAATCCCCGCCAGGTGGTGCCGGGCACGACGATGAGCGTCAGTATTCGCGACGAGACGCAGCGCTCGGCGATCATTTCGTATCTGCGAAGCTTTTCGACCGACGGCGAGGCGGTCCGATAGGCGGGTTTACCCACTCCCTTAACCGATAAGGAACATGTCATGGCTCGATTGACCATCAATGGTGAGACACGGGATATCGACGTGGATCCCGAAACACCACTCCTCTGGGTGCTGCGTGAGCAGGCGGGCCTCACCGGCACGAAGTTCGGGTGCGGAATAGCCCAATGCGGCGCCTGTACCGTACATATCGACGGCGTGGCGACGCGCTCCTGCGCAATGCCGGTAAGCGCGATAGAGGCCAACCAACAGATCGTCACGATCGAGGGACTATCCGAAGATGGCTCCCACCCGGTCCAGCAAGCATGGCTGGCGCTCGATGTCCCGCAATGCGGATACTGCCAGGCCGGCATGATCATGGCAGCGGCAGCCCTCCTCAACGGCACACCGCAACCAACCGACGAGGATATCAACGCCGAGATCACCAATATCTGTCGCTGCGGCACTTACAATCGCGTTCGCGCCGCCATCAAGCTTGCCGCCGAAAATGTCGGCGCATCTCAGAAAGGATGAGGATCAGACCATGACCGTCGCAACCTTGTCACGCCGCAAATTCCTGATTGGCACCGCCGCAGCGGCCGGCGGATTCTCGCTCGGTTTTCATGTCCCCTTGGCGGCACGAGCCGAGAAGGCGCAGGAAATCTTGCCTGAGGTGAACGCCTGGGTCCTCATTCATCCGGACGACACGGTCGTCATTCGGATTGCTCGTTCGGAGATGGGACAGGGAACGCTCACCGGACTGGCTCAGCTCGTCGCCGAAGAGCTCGAATGCGACTGGTCGAAGGTTACCACCGAATACCCGACACCTGGAGAAAGCCTGAGGCGAAGCCGCATCTGGGGCAATTTCTCCACCGGCGGCAGCCGCGGCATCCGGGAGTCGCACGAATATGTGCGCCAAGGCGGCGCGGCCGCGCGGGAAATGCTGATTGCCGCGGCGGCGAGCTTGTGGAAGGTTCCCGCGTCGGAGTGTTCGGTTGCAAAGAGCGTCATTACCCACCCTGCCTCGGGACGCAGCGTCACCTATGGCGCGGTAGCCTCGCTTGCCGCGCAAATGCCGCCACCGACCAACGTGAGGCTGAAGGATCCGAAAGACTGGACGATCGCCGGGAAGCCGCTCCCGAGACTCGACACGCGTGACAAGCTCACCGGAAAGCAGATCTATGGCGTCGATCTGAAGCTACCGGGCATGCTGAACGCCTCGATCAAGGCGTGCCCGATCTTTGGCGGCAAAGTAGCCAGCTTCGATGCAGCCGCCGTTTCGGGCATGCCGGGCGTGCGCAAAGTCATCCAGGTAGACGAAACGGCAGTTGCGGTGGTTGCCGACACCTGGTGGCAGGCCCACTCGGCCCTCAATTCGCTGCCGATCGTCTGGGACGAGGGCCCGAATAAAGAAGTCACGAGCGCCTCGATTGCCGCAATGCTGGTCGAAGGCCTCGACGCCGAGGAGGCCGTCGTCGGTAACGCCATTGGCGACGCACGCGCGGCAGTTGCCGGAGCTGCCAAGGTCGTCTCGGCCACCTATTCCTTCCCCTACCAGGCCCATGCCACGATGGAGCCGATGAACGCGACGGCGCGATATACGCCGGACAAGTGCGAGGTGTGGGTGCCGACGCAAAACGGCGAAGGCAGTCTCAGCATCGCGGCGGAGGCTTCAGGACTGCCGATCGAACAATGCGAGGTCTACAAGCTGCATCTCGGCGGCGGCTTCGGCAGGCGCGGCTGGCATCAGGAATATGTCCGCCAAGCGGTAACGCTCGCCAAGCAATTTCCGGGTTCGCCGGTGAAGCTTATCTGGTCGCGCGAAGAGGACATGCTCCATGGCGCCTACCACCCGACAACGCAATGTCGGTTCAGGGCGGCGCTTGATGCGGATGGTAACGTGACGGCCTTCCATATGCGCATCAGCGGCCAATCCATTCTTTGGCCGCTGCGCGCCGAGGTACGCGAAAGCGGACGCGACCCCGCCGTTTTCCAGGGCTTGAACGATGGCGGAGCGGAAGGCGCCTTCGGCTACACCATCCCGAACCTCCTCATCGATCATGCTATGCGAAATCCCCCGGTTCCTCCCGGTTTCTGGCGTGGGGTCAATCTCAATCAGAACGCCCTTTACGTCGAGTGCTTCATCGACGAGCTGGCACATGAAGCCGGGATCGACCCGCTTCATTTTCGGCGGAAACTGCTCGCCGACCACCCCAAGCATCTTGCGGTTCTCGATGCCGTCGCCGAGCGGATCGGCTGGGAAAGGCCGCCTCGCCATGGCGTCCATCGTGGTCTGGCGCAGATCATGGGGTTCGGCAGCTACGTCGCCGCTGCCGCGGAAGTCTCCGTCACGGATGGGCAGTTGAAGATCCACCGCATCGTCGCGGCGACCGATTCCGGCCACATCGTCAATCCCGCCCAAGCCGAGCGCCAGGTCGAGGGGTCCTTCGTTTACGGCCTTTCAGCCTGTCTCTATGGAGAGTGCACGATCAACGGCGGCCGTGTCGAGCAGGAGAATTTCGACACCTATGAGGTCATGCGCATGGATCAGATGCCGGCGGTCGAGACGGTCCTCGTTCCGTCCGGCGGTTTCTGGGGCGGGGTCGGCGAGCCGACGATCGCCGTCGCCGGGCCGGCGGTCCTGAATGCCGTCTTTGCCGCGACCGGCAAGCGCATCCGGCAATTACCGCTCAAAAACAATAGCCTGGGTGTCTGATAAAGGGCCTGGATCGCCCAGCCGGCAACCACGGCAAGCATTGCCAGAGCGGATCGCGGTGAAATGCTGCATCGCGGTCCGCGGAGATGGCGAGCGAAGCCCTGGACGCCAATAAGTTGACGTATTCAAGAGGCGCCATATCTATCAGTTTCAATGAAAAATTGAGCCGGCAGAGCTGAGGCTGATCGAGAACGTGCCCGTGTCGCGGTTTCAAAAGCTTCTTGACCGATGGAATTCCTCCTCGCTCGCAACGCAGTTCCTGCTTGCCGGCAGCGTTGTCTCGATGATCGCTATGCTTCTCGTGGGTGCGGTCGTCACGAGCCTGATCGAGGCTGCATTCACGCGCAATTCGGCCACGACCTCGGCACTATACGTCGACAGCGTGATTGCCCCGATCCTCCCGGACATGAGAACCAATGAAGTGCTGGACGGCGCTGTTATGCGTGCACTGGATGAAACTCTTGGGCAGGGAGCACTCGGCAGCCGCCTGGCATCCTTTCGACTGTGGCGCCGAGACGGTACCATCCTTTATTCCGAGCAAAAGGATCTGATCGGCAAGCAATTCGAACCCAGTGAAGATCTGCGGGCCGCTTTTCAAGGGCAACTCGTAGCTGAATACGGTCCCGTGGATGACGTCGAGAGCGAAGCCGAGCGCGCGAGCGGATTGCCCCTGCTGGAAATATATAACCCCATACGTCAGCCATGGTCTGGCGAAGTTGTTGCCGTTTCGGAATTCTACGAAATTGCGCCCGATTTCCAACGCAGCCTCAGCAGCGCACGCCTGCTGAGCTGGTTGGCCGTGGCTTGCGTCACGCTCGGCTTCTTTCTCGTGCTATCGCTCGTTGTCTTTCGCGGCAGCCGCATTATCGACGAGCAGCGCCACACCTTGAAGGAGCGGGTCGGCGAACTCTCGGAATTGCTCGCGCAGAATAAATCACTGAATGCGCGCGTTCAAAGAGCCTCTCAGCGCGTTGCGGCGCTCAACGAAGGTTATCTGCGGCGTATCGGGGCTGATCTGCATGATGGACCGGCGCAGTTGGTGGCACTTGCCGCCCTGAGGCTCGACAGTCGGGCTCTCTCCGAGTCTTCGGCCCCCGCACAGGAGCGCGCGTCAGAAATAACAGCCATCAAGGTGACGCTCGAGGAGGCACTTCGCGAGCTTCGGAGCATATGCAGCGGTCTCGTACTGCCTTATATCGAAGCGGCCGCACTCGGCGATATTTTGCGATTGGCCGTCAAAGCGCATGAACAACGCACGAATTGCGAGGTGGGGCTGTCCGTTTTGAACCCTGCGTTGCCGCTCTCCCCCTCGGCCAAGATCTGTATTTACCGGTTTATTCAGGAGGCATTGAACAATGGCTATCGTCATGCAGGCGGGTTCGGGCAACGGGTCAGTCAGGCCGTCGAGGAGCGCCATGTGATTGTCGAAGTAAGCGACGAAGGCCAGGGCTTCGATCTCAACGCAGTCGGGCCGGAGAGGCTGGGTCTGGCGGGGTTGCGCGAGCGGGTGGAAAGCCTCGGCGGTAGTTTCATGATACGGTCTTCTGCAACTGGAACGCTCGTGAGAATGTCGTTGAGCATCGACGAATTGGAGCAGACCTGATGGGAACTATTCGAGTCGCCGTGATCGATGACCATCCGCTGTTTAGAGAGGGAGTGACGCGAAGTCTCGCGGAGACCGACGGTTTTGCGATCGTCGGACAAGGCAGCACCAAAGACGACGCCCTCAGGATAGCTGAAGACCAGCTACCCGATATCGTTCTTCTTGATCTATCGATGCCGGGTGGAGGCTTGAACGCGATTACCCCGATTCTTGAGCGGTTCCCTTCTCAAAAGATCGTCGTGTTGACCGTATCGGAAGCAAGCGAGGACGTTGCGAAAGCCTTGAACAGCGGGGCGAAAGGCTATGTTCTGAAAGGTGTCGGGTCCAGGGCCCTGTCGGAAATCCTGACACTCGTCGCATCCGGAGAAAGCTACGTTTCGCCCACCTTGTCGGCCCGACTGCTGTCGGGTCTCTCCGTAGTCTCCGGCCGCCCGAAAGATCAAAATCCAATTGCTTCTCTGACGAGCCGGGAACAGGAGGTGCTGAGGCTGGTAGCATCGGGGCTGAGTAACAAGCGGGTCGCCCTGGTGCTCGACCTGCACGAAAAGACGATCAAGCATCATCTCACCCGCATTTTCGCAAAGCTCAAGGTCAGCAACCGTACGGAAGCTGCCATGGTGTTGCGAGATGCGGGCGAGGTTCGATGAAAGCGGAGGTGGCTGAGTTCGAAGCACGCCGTGCGTCTTTTCAGACGCACAAAGATCGCGGCAGCACCTTCAATTGCTGCATGGTTTTAACGTCAAATCGGTCCCGATTTGAGGAACGATGCAGGTAGCTGCCCCGCGTCACCGACCGAGCATGCCACGGAGCCGCGCGCTATCCGATGACGTTGCCCCGCGACTGATGATGATGCGCCCACGGGCATCCGTCATCTCATATCGGCCGTTAATGAGCTTTTCCGTCATCCCATTGGAATGCCGCACGACGATTGACCCGCCGCTGCTCGTCGCCTGTCCCGTGACTTGATTCGCGTTTGCGCCAGTATTGCCGCGAGCACCGCTATTGCCCGCGCCGCCCGCCTTGCCGCTACTCCCCTTGCCGCTACTCCCCTTGCCACTCCCCCCCTTGCCACTGCCCCCTTTGCTGCCTCCGCCCTTTCCTCCACTGCGTCCCTGCGCGAGCGCATGAACAGGGAACGTGGTCGATATTAGGCTAGACGACGCTGCAATAAGTCCGACAACGAACGTTCTTCGCAAAAGCATAGACTTTCTCATCTGGCGACACCCAAGGCCCGCTGAGGGTGGGTCGAATGAAGCCTATTTACACCCATTCGTGCGGCACCACGACGACTCTCCGCTAGGTTTCCGCGGAAGCGTCGAAACGATCCACGGCCGGCTCATGAGCCAAGAGTGCCCGCCGGAGCGACCGCCGGCGGGCTCGACCCCGCGCAGGAAGGGACAGCGGCTGCGCGAAAGTCTGGGAAAAAACAACGCGATGCACAATGATGTTCCGGAGCTCATCCCTCGCTGGGACCTTTGCTCTCGTCGATAAGACCAACGACTGGCTTACCTCAAGACGTTGAACCTATGCTTGGTCGGACCAAAGTCCAAGACCGGAAACCTGCGCCCGGAAGGACACCTTGCACAGATGCTGGGCGAAGCGAGTGCCGCCTCTGGTCGGGGGCACTAGTAAAGTCGCCAAGCTATGGCGCGTTCTTCTCGCCAGCTGCGACCGTGATGCTATCGGGGGGAAAGACACGCGTTTGCTGGCTGGAGCCGCTGAGCATGTTTCCGACCAGAAGATAAAGGCACAGTCCTGCCATCAAAGTCAGAATGATCGTCACCGGTAAACCACTGCGAGCCTCGCGCTCCGGGTAGCGATTTTTCCTGTATCGCATGCGCGCCTCCATCCAAGATCCGTCGGGAGAAGCATACGAGGCAAATTCCCCACAGCATGCTTGAGCCGCCGAGGTCCGGTATTCTCCGTTGCTGCCGTGTCCGCGCGTAACTGCTTGGACGCGCGGAAGTCGGCTCTGTCATGATAAGGAAGAATGCAATGCAGTGTTCGTTCCCCAGGAAGCGCGGCGATCGGACCTTTGCCCTGGCCTATTGGGACGAATGGCCGAGGAGAGCTGGACGAAAGTCCGGGTTTTGGACCGATGCGGATCCGGATCATGTGCGGGGTGACGACCCCGCCGCCTTCCTGCCCACAGAAGCCGAACGCGTGCGCAAATTAGCAAATGTGGAGGCCTGACTCTCGCTGCTGAATCAGCTACTGCCATTCAGTAACCACGATCGTAGATGTGACCATATGAACCGCGACAAGCTCTTTCTCCTGCGCCCGGATTTCCAAGATCCCGCTTTCCCTGGCCGGCGCTTTTACTGCTGGCACTGTGCCCTGATGGAGGGAGTGCTGGTCTCCTTCCCCGAGCTGGCGCGGAGGCTTGATGTAGAGCGTATCGAGTGGCCCCGCCCAAGGCAGGCAGTTATCGCGCTCGTCGGAGAGCAAAACCAATCTCTGCCACTCCTGGTGCTCTCGGATGGTCAGACATCGGCGCACCAGTCAGGTGTTTTTAGGGGCCGCGCCTACGTTTCGGACAAGGACAAGATCCTTGCGGCGCTCTCCGAGCGCCACGGCTTTCCTGAAGCCCACCCCTGATCATCAAGCCGCGCGAACTGTGCTTGGGATAGCTGTGCCTGCTCTTTGATCTGGGCACGCGCGCAAACACCCGGTTCGATCTGCCATCTACACGGGATGCAAGCTCCTTCAGGGCAGAAATGTCAGCTGTACCTTGCAGGCTGCCGAACGGTCGCCGGCCTGCTCAAAGGCCATAACTGCCTGATCGACCGGAAACTCATGGGAAATGATCGGCCGAACGTCGATCCGGCGACGAGTTATGAGCTCAACGGCAACAGCGAATTCGCCGTCGAAGCGCTGCGATCCGATCAGCCGCAATTCCTTGCCGACCAGGGCGTTCAGCGGAAGCCTGATGTCGCCCGTCACTCCAACCTGCACGATCAGACCGCGCGGCCTTACGGTGGCGATCGCGGTGCGTAGCGCTGGTTCGGCGGCGGAGCATTCGAAGGCGACGTCGAACTGACCCTTGTCGATTTCGTAAGCGGCAAGCCCCGCCGGATCGCGGCCGACATTGACGGCCTGCGTGGCGCCCAAAGCCAATGCCCGTTCAAGCGCCGCGTCGGCAAGGTCTGTCACCACGATCGCTGCCGCTCCGGCATGACGCGCGGCTGCGACGACGAGCGCGCCGATCGGCCCTGCTCCGGTAACAAGCACATTTTTGCCGGTGAGATCGCCGGACTGCGCGACCGCATGAAGGCAGACGGCCAGCGGTTCGGCGCAGGCGGCCTCGCCGGCGCTGACGAGCGTGCCCGCCGGGAAACACTGGATGGCGGGAACCACCAGCCAGTCGCGGAACATGCCCTGCGCGTGGGGAAGGCGCATGGCGCTGCCCATGAACTGCATGTTCAGGCAATGAATGGCCAGGCCTTCGCGGCAAAAGCGGCAGCTGCCACAGGGTTGGCTTGGATTGACTGCCACCAGGTCACCGACCGCAAGTCCGGAAACATTGGCACCGAGGGCCGCGACGTGCCCGGAAGCCTCATGCCCCGGAATGATGGGCTCGCGTACCCGGACGGGACCGAAGCCGCCGTCCTGGTAATAGTGAAGATCGGAACCGCAGATGCCTCCGGCAGCCATCTTCAGCAGGACCTCGCCGTCGCCGGGCTCACCGACGTCCGCGACTTCTAATTTGAGGTCGCGTTGGCCGTAGAGCCGCGCGAGACGCGTTTGCATGGCTGGTCTCCCTATCAGCGGATCAATCCGACCGCGGTCGGGAGCCACAGCGTAATGGCCGGAACGAAGGTAATCAGGATGAGTGCGACGAACAACGGCACGAGCCAGGGCAGGATCGCCATGGTGGTGCGCTCGACAGAGAGCTTGGCCACGCGCGACAGCACGAAGAGCACCATGCCGAGCGGTGGGTGAAGCAGGCCGATCATCAGGTTGAGCGTCATGATCAAGCCGAAATGCACCGGGTCGATGTCGAATTGAGCCACCAGCGGCAGAAGGATCGGAACCAGGATCGTGATAGCGGCGATCGTATCGAGAAAGCATCCTACGAACAGCATCAGCAGATTGACCAGGATCAGGAAGACCCATTTGTTTTCGGTGATCGTCAGAATCGCGCCGGAGAGCATCTGGGCTGCCTGACTGACCGTCAGCAGCCAGGCGAAGATGGACGCGGCCGTGACGATGAACAGCACCGAGGCCGTCGTCTCGATCGTGTCAAAGGTCGCTCGGGCGAGCGTCGACAACGTCATCGTCCGGTAGCGCACCAAACCGAGAAATAGCGACCAGAGCACGGCGGCCACCGCCGCCTCGGTCGGCGTGAACCATCCCATCGTCATGCCCCCGATCAGGATGATCGGGGTCATCAGCGCCATGACGGCGGAAAAGTCGAAATACCAGTCAAGAGCAAGAAGCGCGACGAGAGCGATGCCCACGGCGACGTTCAGCGACAGGCCCGCCGACATCAGGAGAAAGATGAGAAGCGGCACGGAGAAGACGACAACGATCTCGACCGAGGCCGACAGCAGACGCTTCATCTCGAAAGGCGTATCCGAACCCCAGCCTCGCCGATAGGCAAAGATGGCGACCGTCAGCATCATCAAAACGGTCATTACGACGCCCGGCACGATGCCGGCCATGAACAGCGCACCGATCGAGACATTTGCCATCATGCCGTAGATTACGAAAGGCAGCGATGGCGGAAATATCGGACCGAGCGTCGCCGATGCGGCGGTCACGCCGACGGCGGCCTCCAGCGGATAGCCGTGATCCTTCATCGCTTTGATTTCGATAGTGCCGATGCCGGCGGCGTCGGCAAGCGCCGTGCCCGACATGCCGGAAAAAATCACCGAACCGATGATGTTGACCTGTGCCAGCCCGCCCTTCATCCAGCCGACAAGCGCGACAGCGAAAGAATAGATGCGCCCGGTCACGCCGGCGGAGTTCATCAGGTTGCCGGCAAGAATGAAGAAGGGCACCGCAAGCAAGGGGAAGCTCTCGACGCCGGCGATCATCCGCTGCGCCGCGATGATGTCGGGCGCGACATTGTAGAAGACCAGATAAAGCACCGATGCCACAGCCATGGAGATGGCAACGGGCACCCCGACCAGCATCAAGAGAAGAAACGAACCGACGAGCAGGAGCATGGATCAGCCCTCAACCTTCTGAAATTCCTCGGGTCTTTCGAGAACCGAATAGCCGCGGCGTTGGTTGGCGATGAAGACCTGGATGGAGCGGACGAGCATCAGCACGAAGCCGGCCATCACGCTGTAGAAGACGATGTTGCGCGGCAGGTTGACCGTAACCATGCGCTCGTCGGCGACGATCGCCACATAGCGCCACATCAGCCAGCAGGCATAGGCGAAGAAGCCGATGCGCACGAGATCGACAAAGATCGCCAGGGCGCGGGCGACGGGCTGCGGCAGGTAATGGTAGAGCACATCGACCTGGATGTGCCGCGAAACGCGAACACACATGACCGAGCCGAGGAACACCACGCCGATCAGGCAATTGATGGCGATTTCCTCCGTCCAGGCATAGGAATCGTTGAGCACGTAGCGGGTGAAGAACTGGAGAAACACGCATCCGGTCATCAGCCAGAAGATGGCAAGCGTGACCCAATCTTCGATCGTATAGTTCGAGACGTCCGCGGCTGGCGCGGCCTCGTCGAAGGAATGGGCGATTTCCTCCGGCGTCGTCTGTAAATGGACTTCCTCTGACATGGTGATCATCCAGCGAATGTTGGGCGGAATGCCGGCCGCTCTGGCGAGCGGCCGGCATTAGCGGTTCACTTGATGGCGCGGATGGCTTCCCAGTCTTCCTTCTTGTAGCCGAAGTCGTCGAGCGCAACCTTATCCATCACGTTCGCTTCGAAATCGGACTTGTCGACTTCGGTCACGTCGAGGCCGCGCTCCTTGAAGGTCGCGACGAGGGCTTTCTCACGCTCTTCGATGATCTTGGTGCTCCGTTCCGCTGCCTCCTGCATCACTTCGGTGAAGATCTGCTTGTCGGCATCAGACAGTTGCGACCAGAGATTCTTCGACACCAAAGTGTTCAGATGGTCGACAATATGGCCGGTCAGCACGATGTGCTTCTGCACCTCGTAGAACTTCTTCGCCTCGATCGTCGTCAGCGGATTTTCCTGAGCCTCGACCGTGCCGTTCTGGAGCGCGAGATACACCTCCGCGAAGGCAATCGGCGTGGTGTTGGCGCCGCAAGCACGCGGCATGGCAAGATAGGCTGGAACGTCCGGCACGCGCATCTTCAGCCCCTGCATGTCGGCGCATTTGCTGATCGGCTTGTTCGACGTGGTGTGGCGCGTGCCATAATAGGTGACGGCTGTGATGTGGTTGCCCGAGGCTTCCTCATATCCCTCGGCCAATCGCTTGAAGACATCGCTCTTCGTGTAGGCGATCAGATGGGCGGGGTCGCGGAAGGTGTAGGGAAAATATGTGACGCCGATCGGCGGATGTTCGCGCGCGGCGAAGCTCGAACCGGAAATGATGATGTCGACGGTGCCGAGCTTCAGGCCCTGGTTGAGATCGGCTTCCTTGCCGAGCTGCGAAGCCGGGAAGACATCGATCTTATAACGCCCCTCGGTGCGTTTGCCGATCTCTTCAGCTGCCCAGACGGATTCGGTATGGAATGGCTCCGATGTTTCGTAGACATGCGCCCATTTGAGCGCCGTCTGAGCCTCAGCAGTCAGAGCCGAAGCCAGGATGGTCGCGGTTGCACCCAGTAGCGTTAACAGTCTGATCTTCATGTTCTTTCTCCTCCCAAAGTGAAGTCATTGCCACTACAGCGCCGTACGTTTTTCAGACGCACAAAGGTCGCTGTAGCATTTTGAATTGCTGCATGTTTTCGTCCTTAAATCGGCTCCGATCTAAGGACACATGCAGTGTACTAATTACCCCCGGCACGCCTCCATGCAGCCGGTATCGTGCTGTCGGTCGGTTCCTCCCCGAAACTTGCCGACAGGCGAAGCTGAGATTGATCGAGATGCGCGCGCATGGCGGCCCGTGCGGCAGTCGGATCGCCGGCGGCGATGGCGTCGCGGATCGTCCGGTGCTCCTCCATCGCCGCCCGCCAAGTCTCGGTGTTTTCGAAATAGCTGGCGAGCTTCTCGAAATAGGGCGTCATGCGCAGGTCGTGGATGCTTCCTACAAAGCGGTTCAGCGTCGCATTGGCGATGATGCTCGACACGATGACGTGGAAGTCACGATCAAGCGCGAGGGCGAGGCGCCGGTCCTCTAGCACCGCCCCCATTCGCATCAGATTGTCGTCGAGCATGACGATATGCTCTGGCCGCGCCAGCCGCGCCGCCTCCTCGGCGATCGCACACTCCACCACCGCCCGGGCCCTCAGCAATTCGAACGGACCTTCGAAGTCCTCCGGCGGCAGATCGGACGAGGGCACCTTGGGCGCCGTGACATAGATACCGGACCCCATACGAATATCGATGAAGCCTTCAACCTCCAGCACGATCAGCGCTTCCCGGACGGTCGGACGAGACACGCCGAACATCTGCGCCAGCTCGCGCTCGGCCGGAAGCCTGGAGCCGGCCTCCAATTCGCCCCGCTCGATTAGCCCTCGCATCTGATCCGCCACCTGTCGGTACAGACGGCGCGATTCAACGGCAGAAAACATCATCTTCCTTGTCTGCGGTTCCGCTGGCGCGGTAAGCTGGCCAGGTGGTCATACCAATCTCTACAAGATACTCGCTGCTGGAGATGAGTCAACACAACAATGGTTGCACCAGAATATCCGGCTTACCTCGCTGGAGCCCGTGCCGATTAGATTTGGAAACGGAACTGACGCAGCTCAGAGCAGGATGCGGAGGTGAGCATTCCAGCCGTCGTCCGGTTGACCTCGCCGCCGTTCACAAGCTGGCGTTCGCGCCAAGCACAGTCTGTTTGATCGATTGGAAGCATATGATGAATATGGCCAAATGCAAGACATTCATCCGATTTCATATGATGGGCTCGCATTTCTCGCTGGCTGAGAGTATGGATGTCATAACCTTAGGAAATGTGGAGGACCTATGCAGCAGGTCGAACATCGAACGTCCCGCAAGTCGTTTGCCTCTCACGTCGCAGACGCGCTACGTGGACAGATCGAGGCTGGGTTCTACGCGCCAGGTGACAAGTTGCCGACCGAGCCTGCACTCATAGAAAGATTCGGATATAGCCGTACGGTGATCCGGGAAGCTATCGCAGCGCTCCGGGCCGACGGATTGGTGGAGTCGCGGCAGGGTGCCGGCGTTTTTGTCATTGGCCCGAAACCGGCCGACGAGGGGCTCAAACTATTTACAGACGAGACCAGCAAGATCTCCGACATCATTGAAGAACTTGAGCTTCGCATCGGCATAGAGGTCGAGGCGGCCGGGCTTGCGGCAGCGCGCAGCTCTCCGGCGCAGGAGGCCGAGATCCTGGCCCAAGTGGACAAATTCGCCGAGCTGGCGGCGCAAGGCAAACCCACGGACGAGGCGGATTTCCAGTTTCACATGGCAATTGCCGCAGCAACGAACAACGCCAGGTTCAAAGCCTTCCTTGAACATGTCGGCCGGCGCATGATCCCACGCGTGAAGTTCAAGACGGTGATGGGCGGGGTCGATCCGCTGCCCAGTCGCGACCAACCGATTCTCGAGGAGCACAGAGAAATCGCCGATGCCATTCTCGCCCGTGATCCGGACAAGGCGCGCGAGGCGATGCGTCGTCACCTGGTAACCGGGATCAAGCGCTATCGTGCACTGACCGTCCGCCGAACGACGGGAGAAGATAACAGCGGCCGTTGACTCTCGCGAAAAGTCATCATATGACTTTCCCATGAACATCATATTACTTCATGGGAGGAATCCATTGTCACCAGCTGAGCTTAAGTCGCGGATCGCTTCGGGACTGCTGTCCTTTCCTGTTACGCACTTCAACGAGGACTTCAGCCTCAATCTCGAAAGCTACCGCGCTCACGTCGAGTGGCTCTCCGGCTTTGGGGCGGCTGCCCTCTTTGCCGCTGGTGGCACCGGTGAATTCTTCTCCCTCTCGCCTGCAGAGGTTGCCGACGTCACGCGTGCGGCGAAGGACGTTTCCGGCGACGTGCCGATCATTGCCGGCTGCGGCTACGGCACCTCGCTTGCCAAGGAGACGGCCCGACGCGCCGAGGCGGCCGGGGCCGACGGGCTCCTGCTTCTGCCGCACTATCTGATGGAGGCGCCGCAAGAGGGCATCTACCGGCATGTGAAGGCCGTGTGCGAATCCACCGGCCTCGGCGTCATTATCTATAACCGCGCGAATTCGGTCGCCAATGCCGATACGGTTGCTCGTCTGGCTGAGGTCTGCCCGAACCTCATCGGCTTCAAGGACGGCACAGGCAAGGTCGACCTCGTCCGCCACGTCACGGCGAAGCTTGGTGATCGGCTCTGCTACATCGGCGGCATGCCTACGCACGAGCTCTTTGCCGAGGGTTTCAACGGCGTCGGAGTGACGACCTATTCCTCTGCCGTCTTCAACTTCGTGCCGGAACTGGCACAGCGCTTCTACGGGGCCATGCGTGCAAACGATCGCGCGACAATGGAAGAGATCCTGCACAGCTTCTTCTTCCCCTTCGCGGCGCTGCGCGATCGCGAGCAAGGCTATCCCGTATCGATCATCAAGGCGGGCGTGGAACTCATCGGCCGGACACCCGGCCCGCTGCGTCCGCCGCTGACGGATCTGCAGCCGCAGGAGAAAGATATGCTGCGCGGCCTGATCGAGAAGATCGCCGCGTAAAGCCGATCACCGAAAATTCGGCGGAGAACGGGAGGACGTTCTTCCGCCCACAATCTGAAGCAAGGTCACCGGGAGGAGAATACATGAACAAGACAAGCATTCTTACGATCGCGTCCGTCGTCACGATGGCGGCGACACCATCGGCAATGGCGCAAGGTGCCGCGCAGGAAATCCGCATCGTTTTGCCGGAGCAGCCGGCGAACCTGGAGCCCTGCGGTACAATCATCACCAATGTCGGCCAGATATTGAGCCAGAATGTCGTGGAGCCGCTGACGGTCATCGATCCGAACACCGGGCAACCTCTGCCGAAATTGGCAACCGAGTGGACCCAGACGGACCCCACGACCTGGCGCATCAAGCTGCGCGAAGGCGTCAAGTTCCAGGACGGTTCCGGGCTCAACGCTGACGCGGTCGCATTTTCCATCAACCGCATGGTCGGCGGCAAGATCACTTGCAGCAACATTGCAAAATTCGGCGATGCGAAACTGACAGTAACTGCGCTCGACGATCTCACAGTCGAAATCAAATCCGACCGGCCGGAGCCGATCATGCCGACGCTCTTAAGCGTTGTGATGGTCGTCTCCCCGAAGACTCCGGCCGACAAGGCTGTCAACGACCCGGTCGGCACAGGGCCCTTCAAGCTGTCGACCTTCTCCCCGCAGACGGTCGTGCTCGATGCCTTCGACGGCTACTGGGGCAAAAAGCCGGAGATCACCAAGGCGACCTATGTTTGGAGACCGGAATCCTCGATCCGAGCGGCCATGGTCGAAACCGGCGAGGCCGACCTGACGCCGTCGATCGCCATTCAGGACGCAAGCAATCCGGAGACGGATTTCGCCTATCTGAACTCTGAAACCACCGCGATCCGCATCGACACGGCCCTGCCGCCGCTTGACGATCTGCGCGTCCGCAAGGCGCTGAACCTCGCCATAGATTGGGAAGGCCTTGCACAGCTCTTCGGCGACGACGTCAAGCGCGCGTCGCAGATGGTCGTCTCCGGCATCAACGGGCACGACGATGCGCTTGAGCCCTGGCCTTTTGATCCGGAAGAGGCAAAGAAGCTGATCGAGGAGGCAGCGGCCGAGGGCGTTCCCGTCGACACTGAGATCAAGCTCATCGGCCGCAACGGCATCTATCCGAATGGTGCCGAAGCGATGGAAGCCATGATGACGATGTGGCAGGCCGTCGGCCTCAACGTCAAGCTCACCATGCTCGATGTCGCCGATTGGCTGCGTTACCTGCAGAAGCCTTTCCCGGCCGAGCGTGGCGCCAATCTGCTGCAGATGATGCACGACAACAATAAGGGCGATGCGGCTTTCACCATTCCAATCTTCTATCGCTCGAGCGGCAGCTACTCGACCTTGGCCGATCCTGCTCTCGACAAGGAGATCGACACGGCCCTGGCTGCGACGGGCGAGGCCCGCACGAAGAGCTTCAAAACGATCTTCGACAAGGCACGCAAAGACGTCGTCGCGGATATCCCGATGTTCCACATGATCGGCTATACGCGCGTCGGCACACGACTGGAGTGGAAGCCGGATATCACCACCAACAGCGAAATACCCTTGGCCAACATCGCCATCAAAGACTAACTGGCACCGGGGGCGCAGGCGCCTGAACATGGCCCTGCGTCCCTGATCCACTGCATTCGATATTCATCGAAGGGCATCTGAAATGTTCACTTATCTAGGACGCCGCGCGTCTCATAGCGTCCTCTCGGTCATCGGCCTGCTGACGCTGGTCTTTTTCCTGACACGGCTCACCGGGGATCCGTCCGCCTTATATCTGCCGCTGGATTCGACCGCGGAAGCGAGGGCCGCATTCGCGCAGCTGAACGGTCTCGATCAGCCGCTGCACTGGCAATTCCTGGAATATCTCAAGGATTTGTTGCAGCTCGATTTCGGCCAATCGCTGCGCCAGAACCGCTCAGCCATGGACGTGGCGCTCGAGGCCTTTCCGGAAACCCTGAAGCTTGCATTCGTTGCGATTACGCTGTCGACGGCGCTCGCGATCCTCGTCGGCTCACTCGCCGCAGCGCGGCCCGGCAGCCTGTTTGACCGTATTGCAAGCGTCGCGTCTCTTGCCGGTGCGAGTGCTCCGGATTTCTGGGTCGCAATCGTCGGCATTCTAGTCTTCGCCGTCGGGCTCGAAATTCTGCCAACCTCCGGCACCGGAAGCTGGGCGCATTGGATCATGCCGATTTTCGTGCTGATGCTCCGCCCATTCGGGCTGCTTGTGCAGGTCGTCAGGGGCACAATGCTCTCAGCCCTCGCCTCGCCCTACATCAAGACAGCGCGCGCGAAGGGACTTCGCCGACAGAAGATCATCTTCGGACATGCGCTTCGCAATTCGCTGCTGCCCGTGGTGACGGTTGCCGGCGACCTCGCCACGAGCCTCGTCAACGGGGCAGTCGTGGTGGAGTCGATATTCGGCTGGCCAGGCATCGGCAAGCTGATGATCGACTCGATCATCCAGCGCGATTTCGCCGTCGTCCAATCGACGATCCTGGTGACCGCGACCGCCATCTTCATCCTGAACATCGCAATCGATCTGCTCTACGCAGTGCTCGATCCGCGCATCCGGTATTGACCCATGACGATCATCACTCCCGATAGCAAACCGTCGACGGGTCCGGGCACCGCGCGCGTCCTCATCGCCTATCTGAAGCGCGACAGGCTCGCGCTGGCCGCCGCCATTTTCCTGGCGATCTTCGTGGCCGCGGCCATCGTCGGGCCTTGGCTCGTTGGAGACGCGGCGTCCCGGCTCGGCCTGCGCCAGCGCAACCTCGCTCCTTTCGCCTTCGAGCAGGGCTGGATCTACGTCCTCGGGGCCGATACGCTCGGCCGGCCAATCCTCGCCAGGCTGATCGTCGGTGCGCAGAATACACTCGGCATTGCGGCCGCCGCGGTGTTCTCCTCCATGCTCGTCGGAGGAACGCTCGGCCTGATCGCCGGCTATTCCGAACGCTGGTACAGCCACCTCATTCTGCGTCTCGCCGACGTCGTCATGAGCTTTCCGTCGCTGCTCTTGGCCTTGATCGTGCTCTATACGCTCGGGCCCAGCATCACCAATCTTGTGATCGTTCTCGCCATCACCCGCATGCCGATTTATCTGAGAACTGCGCGCGCCGAAGTGCTGGAACTGCGCGAGCGCATGTTCGTCAGCGCAGCGCGTTCCATGGGCGCAAAGCCGGCCAGGATCATTCTCCGGCATATCGCACCGCTCGTCCTGCCGACATTGGTGACGATCTCGGCCATCGACTTCGCAACGGTCATCCTATCCGAATCGGCACTGAGCTTCCTCGGCCTCGGCATTCAGCCGCCAGATTTCACCTGGGGTGCGATGGTGGCAAACGGCCGCGGTTATCTTTCGACGGCCTGGTGGATCGCCTTTTGGCCTGGCCTTGCCATCATGTTGACGACGCTCTCGCTCAACATCCTTTCGAACTGGGCGCGCACCGTCGCCGATCCGCAACAACGCTGGCGTCTGCAGACATTGCGAAAGGCCGCTCGATGAAGAACGCAGCCAATCCCATTCTCAAGGTCGAGGGCCTGACGGTCGATTTCCTCTCGGATAAAGAGCCAGTACGGGCGGTCGACAACGTCTCCTTCCACGTTAATCGCAGCGAGACCCTCGTCATTCTCGGTGAAAGCGGCTCGGGAAAGAGCGTCAGCACGAGCACGGTGATGGACCTCCTCGACTGCCCACCGGCCGATATCGTCGCAGGCGCCTGCCACTTCGATGGCATCGAACTCTCGCGTCTGGATGCGGAAGCCCGCAGAAGCATCAACGGCCGCCGGATTGCGATGATCTTCCAGGATCCGCTCGCCTATCTCAATCCCGTCTACACGGTCGGACGCCAAATCGAGGAGGTCTATGAGAGCCACGGCGCCGGGAAGGGCAGGCAAGCGCGTGCCAACGCGATTGAGCTCCTCCGCCGCGTCGGCATTCCGGAACCGGAAAGCCGGGTTGACTTCTATCCGCACCAATTTTCCGGCGGTCAGCGCCAGCGTGTGATGATTGCCATGGCGATTGCGCTGAAGCCCGACATTCTGATCGCGGACGAGCCTACGACCGCCCTGGACGTCAGTGTTCAGGCCCAGATCCTCGAACTGTTGCGCGACCTCCAGCGCGAGACCGGAATGGCGCTGATCATGATCACCCACGATCTCGAGGTCGCCTCTGCCATGGCGGATCGCGTCATCGTCATGAACGCCGCGCGAGTTGTGGAGGCCGGCTCGGCCAGAGAGGTCTTCAGCAATCCGCAGCATGCCTATACCCGCCGCTTAATTTCCGCGCTGCCGCACGGCGACGCTGCGGAGACTTCGAACAAGCGTTCGACGGGGGGTGCGGGCGACGTACTGCTCAAGGTGGAACATCTCACGAAGGACTATCTGCTTTCCTCAGGGAGCTTTGCCGGCAAGCGCACGTTCAAGGCGGTGGACGACGTCAGCTTCGAGGTCAGGCGAGGCGAAACCCTCGGCATTGTCGGCGAATCCGGCTCGGGCAAATCGAGCGTCGCTCGCATGCTCTTGCGGCTGAACGATCCGAGCTCCGGCAGGGCCCTCTTCGCCGGCGAGGACATTTTCGGGATGAACGGAAAGCGCCTGATGACGTTTCGGCGCAAGGTCCAGATGGTGTTCCAGGATCCTTACGGCTCCATGAACCCGCGCATGAATGTTCATGCGATCATTTCCGAACCCTGGGTGATCCACCGGGATATCCTCTCCAAAGAGAAATGGAAGGGGAGAGTGTCGGAACTTTTGGAACTCGTTGGTCTGCGGCCGGAACACGCCGATCGCTATCCGCACCAGTTCTCCGGTGGCCAGCGGCAGCGCATCGCCATTGCCCGCGCACTTGCAAGCGAGCCGGAGCTCATCATCTGCGACGAAGCGGTTTCGGCGCTGGACGTCTCTATCCAGGCCCAGGTGATCGACCTCCTCGCCGATCTTCGCACCAGACTCGGGCTCTCTTACATCTTCATTACCCATGACCTGCCGATCGTCCGCCATTTCGCCGATAGGATCATGGTGATGAAACAGGGAAAGATCGTCGAGGAGGGAGACACATCGACGGTGTTCAGCGCACCACGCCACGAATATACGCAGAGCCTGCTGCGCGCTGTGCCGAGACCAAAATGGCTCATGCAAACCGAAGAACCGTCAGCCGAACCAACAATCGGCGCTGACGGCCTTTGGTCAGAGCGGCCTAGAAACGGGAGCTTGGCAAGATGACACTTCACCAGAACCTGATTGCCGGCGAATGGGTCGGCAGCGACGGCGTCGCCAATGTCAATCCGTCGAACACCAATGACGTCATCGGCGAATATGCCCGCGCCACCGCCGACGACGCTTCGGCGGCGATCGCGGCGGCCAAGGCCGCCTTTCCCGCCTGGTCGCGCTCCGGCATCCTCGAGCGCCATGCAATTCTGAAGAAGACCGCCGACGAGATCCTCGCGCGCAAGGACGAACTCGGCCGGCTGTTGTCGCGCGAGGAAGGCAAGACCCTGGCCGAGGGCATCGGCGAGACGGTGCGGGCCGGCCAGATCTTCGAGTTCTTCGCCGGCGAATGCTTGCGGCTGGCCGGCGAAATGCTGCCGTCGGTGCGCCCCGGCATCGGCGTCGAGATCAGCCGCGAGCCGGTCGGCGTCGTCGGCATCATCACCCCGTGGAACTTCCCGATCGCCATTCCCGCCTGGAAGATCGCCCCGGCGCTGTGTTACGGCAACACCGTCGTCTTCAAGCCGGCCGAACTGGTGCCCGGCTGCTCCTGGGCGATCGTCGACATTCTGCACCGCGCCGGCCTGCCGAAGGGGGTCATGAACCTCGTCATGGGCAAGGGCTCGGTCGTCGGCCAGGCGATGCTCGACAGCCCCGATATCCAGGCGATCACCTTCACCGGCTCGGTCGGCACCGGCAAACGCGTCGCCGCCGCCTCGGTCGAACACAATCGCAAGTTCCAGCTGGAAATGGGCGGCAAGAATCCGTTCGTCGTGCTCGACGACGCCGATCTCACCGTCGCCGTCGAGGCGACGGTCAATTCCGCCTTCTTCTCGACCGGCCAGCGCTGCACCGCCTCGTCGCGGGTGATCGTCACCGCGGGCATTCACGACCGCTTCGTCGCCGCGGTGGCCGAGCGGATGAACGGGCTGATCGTCGACGACGCGCTGAAGGCCGGCACCCATATCGGCCCGGTGGTCGACCAGAGCCAGCTGAACCAGGACACCGACTATATCGCCATCGGCCAGCAGGAAGGCGCCAGGCTCGCCTTCGGCGGCGAACTGTTGCAGCGCGACGCGCCCGGCTTCTACCTGCAGCCGGCGCTGTTTACCGAAGCGACGAACCAGATGCGGATCAGCCAAGAGGAGATCTTCGGCCCGGTCGCCGCCGTCATCCGGGTGAAGGACTACGACGAGGCGCTCGCCGTTGCCAACGACACGCCGTTCGGGCTGTCCTCCGGCATCGCCACCACCAGCCTCAAGCATGCGACGCATTTCAAGCGCAACGCCGAGGCCGGCATGGTGATGGTCAACCTGCCGACGGCCGGCGTCGATTTCCACGTGCCGTTCGGCGGCCGCAAGGGCTCCTCCTACGGCTCGCGCGAACAGGGCAAATACGCCGCCGAATTCTACACAACCGTCAAGACAGCCTACACGCTGGCCTAGATCATGATGATTTTAGGTCGGATCGACCTAAAATCATGAACGTGATCGATTCTAATAAGTTAGCGCGGGATGCGGGCGGAAAACCGCGCACACTTTTCCTCATCCCGCGCTAAGGCCGGCGTCTCCCCGCCGCCCGTTTGCGACCTCCTTGTCCGAATAGACGGACGGCGGTGTAGGACGAATATTCCTCACCAATTTGTGGGTCCGTCGAACCGCTCGAGCCATATCTTGGAGGCCGGAAGGCCTTCCAGAGATTTCGTGGCTGCATGGGCAAATGATGCTTGCCGCGGGCTCGCACCGTTGCACGTTCGATTGCAACGTTGTATAAAAAGCACTTATAAATTGTTTTTATTTGCATATTTTCATAGTTCTATTTTAGGAGATTGACCGATGCCGGAACGTGCTCGCCAGCTTATTCGGGATATTCGTTTCATCGCTCGCGATTTCAGATTGACGAACGCCGATATCCAGGACGTGTTCGGGATCGATATCCGCGCCATCGAGTCCTTGCCGGACGAGCAGATCGTTGGCGCGATCGAGCTGCTGACAGGCTGCCGCGAGACCTTGGAAAAGGTCGTTCGTCGGCGGGAGCAGACTTATTTCGACAGGCCCGACGCACTCGCAACGGTCAGGAAAGTTCGCCGAAGCTACGATCGTTGAGGCTTGCCTTCGGACAATGGTCCGTTTGCACTGCCTCGGTGATTCACCGCGCGAGGAAACCGATCACCGCAGCATTGGCGAGGTCGATAAAGAACGCTGAGACCAGTGGGAGGATGATAAAGGCGGTGGCCGCGGCACCGTAGACCTTGGTCACTGCTGTCATGTTGGCAATTGCTGTCGGCGTCGCGCCAAGAGCAATCCCGCCGAAGCCCGCGGGTAGAACTGCAGCCTCATAGTTTCGGCCCATTGCGGGAAACACCGCAAGCAAGACGTAGGCCAAGGTAGCGACCGTCTGAAGCGCGAGCACGATCACGAGAGACGCCCCCAAGCCACCCAATGCCCACAACTGCATGCTCATCAAGGACATGGCTAGGAACACGTTCAATGATAGATCGGACACGAGCGAAAGCGCGCGACTACACGTCGGCCAACGGAGCCACGGCAACAAGTATGGAAGCGCTTACGCCGCGCCCAGCCGGCGGATATTGCCGGCAAGTTCCGCCGCCAGTCTCAGTGCCGCCGCCGTCGCGCCGGCCATTTGTGGCAGGATCAGCCATTCGAGCGTCCAGGCCGAGCCCGAACGCTCCTGCTCATGCACGAGCGCCTGGTGGATGCCGGAAAGCTGCGTGGCATTGAAGCGCGCCAGGGTGACCAGTATCTCCGCCGCCACCGGATTCTGCTTGTGCGGCATGGCGGACGAGCTTCCGCCGCCAGCGAGCACGATCTCCTCTCCCGACTGGGCCATCAAGGCCACGTCCTGGCCAAACTTGCCTAGGCTACCGGTGATCAGCGACAGCAGATTGGCGAAGTCCGCGACCGCCGAACGCTGGCTGTGCCATTGCGGACAACCGACGAGCGCCAGTTCCTCCGCAAGCGTCTCGCGTACTGCCTCAGCCTTGTCCTTGAGTTTTTCGAGCGTGCCAGCGGCCCCCCCGAATTGGACGGCGAACAGATTGCCATCGATCGCGTCGAGCCTGTCTTGATGATCGAGCAATGGTTCGATCCAGGTGCGCAGACGGTCAGAAACCGTGATGGGAATGGCCGGCTGCATGCGCGTGCGGCCAGTGAGCGGTCGCTCGCCCCATTGCTTCTCACACTCCTCCAACATCGACGCGACATTGCCGAGCCGACCGGAGAAGAGTTCGGCGATCGCCTTCAGCCGCAGCATCAGGCTGGTGTCGATGACGTCCTGGCTGGTGGCCCCGAAATGGACATGCTCCGCCGCCTCTCCGCCGACTGCCACGCGCAATTGCCGGACGAGTTCCGGCACGACGACGCCGTCGGCCGCCGTCGCACGGCGCAATGCGGCAACGTCCGGAGAAAAGGCGCGACAGGCCCCGTTAATGCGGTCGGCCGCCTGATCTGGGATCACGCCATTGCGCGCCTCGGCCCTGGCAAGCGCCGCCTCGAAGGCGAGCATCGCTCGAATGTCGGCAGCAACGGAGAATTCCGCCGCTACGGCCTCGTCGCCGAGAAGACCGGAGAGATAGGGATGATCGAAGGCCGAATAGGTCATTCCGCGTCTCCAGGGGTCTCGTCGTCCCGTTCTCGCCACGCGAAGGGAACGTCAGATTAGAGCAGGACGAGGAAAAAATGAGCGCTTCCCCGCCCGTTTTCCGATCCCAATGCATTATAGCGCCGTGCGTCTTTTCAGACGCACAAAGGCCGCTGTAACGCTTCGAATCGCTGCATGGTTTGTCCTTGAATCGGTTACGATTTCAAGGAACCGTGCAGTGGAATCACTCACGGTGATCGGGCTTCGATTGCCCCGAAATCATCATGAGCGAGCCGCAACGCGGACAGGCCGCGGAACGATCATATGTCCAGGAAGACGGTTTCCTTCTCGCCCTGGAGGTGGATGTCGAAGACATAACTAGGCGCCGCGCCGGAGGCGACAAGTGTCTCGAGCCGGTGGCGATGTTCGATACGGGCAAGCAGCGGGTCCTCACTGTTCGCCCCCGTCTCGTCGGGGAAGTACATTCGGGTATGAAGCCCGATATTGATACCGCGCGCGACAACCCAGAAAGTGATGTGCGGCGCCATCAAGCGACCGTCCTTGAACGGCACACGGCCCGGCTTTACGGTCTCGAAGACGAAGCCCCCATCCTCGGCGCTGGTGGGACACCTGCCCCATCCGGTAAAGTTCGGGTCCGCTGCACCGCGTATTTCCGAGGGAGAATTGTAGAGGCCGGCGGCGTCCGCCTGCCAGATTTCCACCAATGCGTCCTTGAGCGGCGCTCCCGCGCCATCGATCACCCGGCCCTTGACGGTGATCCGCTGCCCGAGCGTCTTGTCGTTGACCATCGAGGATCCGAGATCCTTCTCGTAGACGCCGCTTATGCCGCAGAAATTCGGCGTCAGGCCAATGTGGACATAGGGTCCGGCGGTCTGGGAAGCGGTTTCCTTAAGATAACCCAGATCCTGAACCATCAGTGCTCCCTCCTCAATTGCCTTCTGGCCGGTTTTCAAAGAGCGTCGAGCGGCGGCCGCGCAGGACGATGTCGAACTTGTAGGCGCGCGCATCCATCGGAATCGTGTTTCCCCAATCGAGCGGTGCGATCAGTTGCTCGATCGCCCGGCGGTCGGAGATCGTATTGACGATCGGACATTTCCAGATCATCGGATCGCCTTCGAAGTACATCTGGGTGATCAGCCGCTGCGCGAAGCCGTGCCCGAAGATCGAGAAATGGATATGCGCCGGGCGCCAGTCGTTGACGCCGTTCGGCCAGGGATAGGGACCGGGCTTGATCGTACGGAAGTGGTATAAGCCGTTCTCGTCGGTAATCGTCCGGCCGCAGCCGCCGAAATTCGGGTCGAGCGGGGCGAGATAGCTTTCCTTCTTGTGCCGGTAGCGCCCGCCGGCATTGGCCTGCCAGAACTCCAGCAGCGCGCCCGGAACGGGACGGCCGCGCTCGTCCAGGAGGCGGCCGTGAACGATGATGCGTTCGCCGATCGCGCTTTCGCCTGGCCGGGCGAAATTATGGATCAGGTCGTTGTCAAGCTCGCCAAGCATCGAATGGCCGAAGACGGGCCCGGTTATCTCGGAAATCGTGCCGTCGAGCGAAAGCAATGGCTTTTGCGGCGACCGCAACACGGAGGTCTTGTAGCCGGGGGTGAAGGCCGGTGCATGCCAGCTCCGGTCGCGCTGGAAGAAGGCGCCAGTTTCAGGCCCGCGATTCTGTATGTCGGACATCATTCTTCTCCCGTCAGACCGCCCTGCCCGCGTCCATTTCGCCGAACACCTGCTTGACGATCTTGATCGCATGATTGGCTGCGGGAACGCCCGCATAGATCGCCACATGCAACAGCGCCTCGCAAATATCCTCACGGCTCGCGCCGGTATTGGCGGTGGCGCGGACATGCATTGCAACTTCCTCGTCCTGTCCAAGGGCGGCCAACAGTGCAATGGTGACGATCGACCGCTCCCGCTTCGTCCAGTTCGGGCGCGACCACACATGCCCCCAGGCCGCTTCGGTGATCAGTTCCTGAAACGGCCTGTCGAAATCGGTCGATGCCGATTGCGCCCTATCGACGTGATTGTCGCCGAGAACGGCCCGGCGGGTCGCCATGCCTTGGCGATAACGCTCGGAGGGCGCGAAAGCATCATTCATCGGTTCGATCTCCATGCGTCACAAGTTCGAAAAAGGCGCGCAGAGTCGCGGTCAGGATCTCCGGCTGCTCGACACAGGGAATATGCCCGGCATTGTGGATGATCTCGTAGCGGGCACCGGGAATGAGCTGCGCCGTCGATCGCACCAGATCCGGTGGCGTCGACCCGTCCTGATCGCCGACGATGCAGAGTACCGGCACGGCGATCTTCTTGGCTGCTTCCGTGTAATCGGCGTCGCGGATCGCGGCACAAGTACCGACATAGCCCGGAACGGGCTGCCGGATCAGCATGTTGCGATAGCCGGTGAAGGCGACATTCTCCGGCCGGCGGAAGGCCGGCGTAAACCAACGCTCGAGCACGCCATCGGCAATCGCTTCGATGCCGTCCGCTTCGATCGCGGCGATCCGCGCGTCCCACATCTCCGCGGTGCCGATCTTGTGCGCGGTATCCAAGAGCACGAGCGCCCGCACGAGATCGGGGCGACGCTGGTAGAGCGATTGCGCGATCAGACCGCCGACGGAAAGGCCGCAGACGATCGCCTGCTTGACCGCGAGCAGATCGAGAAGCGCAGCCAGATCGGTCGCGTGATCCTCGATCGAATAGGGCACCTGGCCGATATCGGAAAGACCATGCCCACGTTTGTCATAGAGAACGATCGCAAAATCGCCGGCGAGACGGACGATCACGTCACGCCAGATTCGGAAATCGGTGCCAAGCGCGTTGGCGAAAACGAGCACCGGCTTTTCCGCCGTCGCGCCAATCACCTGATAGTGAATCGTGATGTCGTTGATACGGGCGAATTGCACGGCAGGTCTCCTCCGTCGCCAAATTGGATGTTTAATCTGGTTAGGTAAAATGATATTTCATGGCGTTCCGTTAACCCGGGGGTTATGCATTGCATGCTCGACGCTCGCGTTAAGTTTCGCCATCTGCAGACATTTGTCGAGGTCGCACGTCAGAAGAGCGTAGCGAAAGCGGCGGAGCTCCTGCATGTCACTCAGCCGGCGGTGACCAAGACGATCCGGGAGCTCGAGGAGGTTCTGGGCGTTGCCGTGTTCGAGCGCGAGGGGCGCGGTATAAAGATCACCCGCTACGGCGAGGTCTTCCTGCGCCACGCGGGTGCGGCCCTGACAGCGCTCCGGCAAGGGCTCGATTCCGTCTCTCAGGAACGTTCCGGCGACGGTCCGCCGATCCGCATCGGCGCACTTCCCACCGTCTCGACGCGCATCATGCCCGGCGCCATGGGCCTTTTTCTCAAGGAGGAAACCGGCGCCCGCATCAAGATCGTCACCGGAGAAAACGCCGTACTCCTGGAGCAATTGCGCGTCGGCGACCTCGACCTGGTGGTCGGGAGGCTTGCCGCGCCCGACAAGATGACCGGCTTTTCTTTCGAACACCTCTATTCGGAACAGGTCGTCTTTGCCGTGCGCGTCGGCCATCCGCTGCTTTGCGGCAAACGGTCGGTCTTTGCGCATCTCAGCGACTATCCCGTGCTGATGCCCACCCGTGCCTCGATCATTCGCCCGTTCGTCGAGCGCTTCCTGATCACCAACGGCATTGCCAGCCTGCCGAACCAGATTGAGACCGTCTCCGACTCCTTCGGCCGCGCTTTCGTGCGATCAAGCGATGCCATCTGGATCATCTCGACCGGAGTCGTCGCCACGGACATCACGGATGGCCTCCTGACGACGCTGCCGATCGACACCAGCGAAACCAAGGGGCCGGTCGGGCTCACCATGCGCACCGACGCGATCCCATCCTTGCCGCTCTTCATCCTAATACAGACGATCCGGGAGGCGGCAGGTGCTGCTATGGCCAAGGTCTAATCGGCGACGAGCGAGCGCAGCGCCGTGATCGATTTTTCGAACGAGGCGCCCGTAACCATCCGCTCCGCATGATGTGCCGGCAAGGCGACGGCGCAACTCACATACGGTCCGCACTGCCCGGTACCAAGGTCTATCCTCGAGCGCCTTGGTCTAAAGGCCGTCCGGATCGGTGGGACATTCGCCAACCTGCCGCCTGCCGCTGTCTACCGGATTTCCTCAGAGCCTGCTCCCTGCTAATAGCCCCTTGCCGCGCCGGCTCCGATACGGCTGTCGACCGCACCGTTGTAGCGCGCACCAGCCCCGGCCTCGATCTCGCTCAGACTTTCGCCGCCGACGAGAATGCCGGTGGCCTGCCCCCAAATAGGCCAGCTTTCGTCAATCTCGACGTCGTGGCCCATCCCCGACAGAAGCTTGCGGGTGTCGGGCGAGAGCGCATAAGGCTCCATGAACACCTTATCCGGCAACCATTGATGGTGAATGCGCGGCGCGTCCACGGCTTCTTGAATGTTCATGCCGTGATCGATGACATTGATGATCGCTTCGAGTGTGATGGTGATGATCCGTGCGCCACCGGGGCTGCCGATCACCATGAACGGCTTGCCGTCCTTGGAGATGATGGTCGGGCTCATCGACGAAAGCGGCGTCTTGCCGGGCGCAATCGCGTTCGCCTCGCCCTGGACAAGACCGTAGAGATTGGGTGTCCCCGGCTTGGCGGTGAAATCATCCATCTCGTTGTTAAGCAGGATTCCGGTGCCGGGCGCCACCACCCCTGCGCCGAAGGAACCGTTCAGGGTATAGGTGACGGCCACGGCATTTCCCTCGTCGTCGATGATGGAATAGTGGGTCGTTTCCTTGCTCTCGGCAAAGCCCGCCGGCATCAGCACCTGCGAAACGCCTGCCTTGAAGGGGTCGATCTTGTCGCGGATCTCCTTGGCATAGGCCTTGTCGACGAGCTTGCCGACGGGGTTCTCGACAAAGGCCGGATCGCCGAGCGCCGTGTTGCGGTCGACATAGGCGTGGCGCATCGCCTCGATCATCGCATGCACGGTCTCGGCCGAACCGTAGCCGAGATAGGAGAGCGGATAGTCCTCGAGGATGTTGAGGATTTCGCAGATGATGACGCCGCCCGACGAAGGCGGCGGCGAGGACACGATATCGTAGCCGCGATAATTGCACTTGACCGGCTCCAGCTCGCGCACGGCATATTGCTCGAAATCCTTCTTGGCGAGGATGCCGCCCTTCTCCGCGCTTGCTTTTACGATCGCATCGGCAATCGCGCCCTTGTAAAAGGCATCCGGTCCTTTTTCGGCAATGCTCGAAAGCGAGGCGGCGAGATCGGTCTGGACCAGCTTGTCACCGACCGTGAAGGGTTTTCCGTCCGGCTTCAGGAAGATCGCGGCGGCGGCGGGGTCCTTCGCCAGCCTTTCGGTTTCGCCCTCGAAGGAATCGATATCGCCCTGCTCCAGCACGAAGCCTTCCCTGGCGAGTTTGATCGCCGGATCAATCAATTCTTTAAGCGGCCGCGTGCCGTAGCGGCTGCGCGCAAATTCGAAACCCATCACCGGCCCAGGCACCCCGATGGCGAGATAGCCTTCCGTGCTCAAGCCTTTAACGAGGTTGCCCTTGTCGTCGAGATACATGGATTTGGTCGCTGCAAGCGGCGCGCGTTCGCGAAAGTCGAGAAAGGTCGTCTTGCCATCGTTGAAGCGGATAGTCATGAAGCCGCCGCCGCCGATATTGCCGGCGGTCGGATAGACGACCGCAAGCGCATAGCCGACCGCGACCGCCGCATCGACCGCATTGCCGCCCTTCTTCAACACCGCGACACCGATGTCGGAAGCGAGATGCTGAGCCGCGACGACCATGCCATGCTCGGCCTTGACCGGCTCCGGCGAGGCCGCCTGACCCTTCCAAGGTGCGAGCACGAGCGCGAAGGTTACGATAAAGGACAGGGTTCTCAAGCTGGGAATGCGCATGCTTTTCTCCCGGGCTTGCGCGGAACGAGCAAAAGTGTGAGCGGTTTTCCGCCGGCATTCCGCGCTTCAATAGATAGAATCGATCACGATCATTTTCGGTTGATTCGACCCATATCATCGTGATCCGAGTTCTCAACCGTGGACTGTAGCATTGAAGATCAAGAGTTGCAGTCAAAGACGAAGCGCGCGTTCAATCGCCGGAATAGCGTTCCTCGCGCCAGGGGTCGCCGCGCATGTGGTAACCGTTTCGCTCCCAGAAGCCGGCCACGTCGCGGCCGCGAAAATCGATGCGGGTCAGCCATTTCGCGCTCTTCCAGAAATAGAGATGCGGCACCACGAGGCGCATCGGCCCACCATGCGAGCGCGTGATCGGCGCGCCTTCCCAAGCGGTTGCGAGAATTGCATCTTCACCGGCGAAGTCGGCAAGCGGAAGGTTGGTGCTATAGCCGTCATAGCTCGTCAGCATGACGTATTCCGCTTCCGGCCTGGGCATGACCCGGTCGATGAGATCGCGTGTCAGCACACCTTCCCAGCGGTTGTCGTAACGCGACCAGGTCGTCACACAATGAATGTCGGAAAGATTGTCGCTCTGCGGCAGCGACTGGAACGCCGTCCAATCAAGCGATAGCGGGTCTTCGACCAAACCGGTCACGTCGAGCCGCCAGTTTTCCAGCGTAATATGCGGCTGCTGCCCGAGGTCCAGGACGGGCCAGTCTTTGACGAGATGCTGACCAGGCGGCAGGCGCTCGGTTTCGGGCCGAGCGATGCGGCCGGTCAGGAATTTGCCGTCGGCCGCCCATCGCCGCTTGGTGGTCGTCAGTTTCGTCTCCGATACCGGTTCGTCATCGACCATGGGGCACCCGCCGTCGTTCGCTTTTATTTAGATCCTGATTTGAAGCTCGCAAGAGCGCCGCGTCAAGCGAACGCTTCGTGCGCGTTCCGCTATACGCCATTCGTGCTAGCTCATTCGGGCGAGTTCGATTGACTATCCGTACCTGCCATGACACTCTGCTGCAGTGCAGCAATGTTTGCGCGTCTGTCTTCGACGGCCACCCTGCTTAGTGAAGGTATTCGTCTCTTGCGGCTGGATGTACACGTGTCCGAATGCTCTCGCGCTTTTGTTGAAAGCATGTCCGTCGCGGCTCACCCTCGGCTCGATTTTAAAGGTTGCACCGACCTACCCAACAAATGCCGTCATTCTGGAGTTGGTGCTTTCCGCGTCGCCCCCTTTGGGTGAAGGCGCGGAATTCGATGGAACGTCTCTCTGAAGAAGGAACAGCGGTATGAAAGTCCTGTTTGCCGGCGGAAACGGATATTATCCTGAATTCAGCGGCGGCGTTCAGTCAAGCACGCACCACCTCGTCCAGCAATTGCGTGACCGCGGTCACGAGGCAGGTGTCCTTGCCGCCTTGTTCGGCGACGGCGCCTTTGGGTTCAAAACGCGCCTCAAGTTAAAGTTGTCCGGTCAGCGCGGCGTCATGGACAACTTTCCCGGATATCCCGTCGTTCGCGCCTGGTTTCCCTGGGAAGCGGCGGCCTTCGCCGTCAAGAAGCTCCAGCCCGATGTGGCGGTTGTGCAGTGCCACAAATCCGTGCCGATCGGAAAGGCGCTGCAGGTACACAATGTGCCGCTGGTCATCTATCTCAGAAATGTCGAGTTTCACGAACTCGCCGGCGATCTACGGGAATTGACGTCCGCCTACTATATCGCGAATTCGGAATTCACCGCCCGGAGCTATAAGCAGAAGTACGGCATCGACTCGGTGATCATCCCGCCGACGATCAATCCCGAAACCTACAAGACCCCGACGGCGCGCCAATATGTAACTTTCATCAATCCCTACAAGGAGAAGGGATTCGAATTGGCGGTTCGCATCGCCGAGCAGTGCCCGGACATTCCATTCCTGTTCGTCGAAAGCTGGAAGCTCTCGGACGACCACCGGGCAGAAATCGAGAAGATCATCGCGCCCTTGAAGAACGTGCGGCTGGAGAGCCGGACCAGCGATATGAAGACCGTTTACGGGCGGACCAAGATCCTGCTGGCCCCCAGCAAATGGGAAGAGGCCTGGGGACGGGTAGCCTCCGAGGCTCATTGCAGCGGCATTCCGGTCGTAGGCTCAAGGCGCGGAGGATTGCCGGAGGCGATCGGCGAAGGCGGCATCGTTCTCGACTACGACGCGCCGCTCGAAGAATGGACCGGAGCGATCCGACGCCTTTGGAGCGACGACGCCGAATATGAGCGGTTATCGGCAGCCGCATCGAACTTCGCCGAGCGTCCGCTGATGCAGCCAACGCGACAATTTGCGGCCTTCCTCGAGGTTCTGGAGCGTGCCGCCGCCGACCGTCCCTCTGCCCTCAAGGCCTCCTGAGAGAGACCGGGCATGCGCATAGGTTTCGTAGTCGGGCAGTTTCCTCTGCTCTCGGAGACGTTCGTCATTGGGCAGATGGCCGGCCTTTTGCGGCACGGCTTTAACGTCAATGTCGTCTGCAATGGGATTTCTGACTATAATTTCGCCGATCGGGAGCAGGAGCCGCTCGCGACTCTGTTGAAAGAGACCCGCGACTGGTGGGGAGCAGCGGCGCAGCTTCGTCCGGCAATAGGGCGGCTACCGGCAAGGTTTCGCGATAAGGCCTCTACGGCTCTCGATATGTCGTCGGTTGGGCGCCTGAACGAATGCGACGTTATCGTCGCCCATTTCGGGCACAACGGCGCCCGCGCGGCGCGGCTGAAGAAGTGGAAACGGCTCAGGCCGCCGATCGTCACGATCTTTCACGGCTATGACGTCGGTGTGCCGCTGCGTGAGCGAGACCTCAGGCGATACAATGATCTCTTCGAGTACGGCGCCCTCAACCTGACGGTGAACGACTTTTTCCGCCAAGCCCTGGTGGAGGCCGGAGCGCCGGAGGCAAAGGTCGCCGTCCACCATATGGGGATAGATCTGCGAAAAATTCCCTATGAGTGGAAATCGTGGCAGGGCTCGCCGCTGCAACTCATTTCGGTGTGCCGACTGGCCGAAAAGAAGGGGGTGGAATTCGCATTGCGCGCGCTCGCCAAACTTCGTGCCGGCGCACCGGGGCTTGCCTGGCACTACACGATCATCGGCGATGGCCCCTTGCGGCAGGAACTCGAAGTACTGGCGTCCGAGCTCGGTATCAACGAGCAGGTTTCATTCCTTGGCAGCCTCGCCCACGAGGACGTCAAGCAATGGCTGCGGCGATCGCACGTCTTCGTCCTGCCGAGCGTCACCGCCAGTAACGGCGATGTCGAAGGCATACCGGTAGCTCTGATGGAGGCCATGGCCGCCGGACTGACGGTCGTCAGTTCCTATCATTCCGGTATCCCCGAATTGATCGAGGACCAGAAAACGGGCTTCCTCGCGGCCGAAAGGGATGTCGACACGCTCGCGAACCGCCTGCACTTCGTCGCCGAGCATCCCGAGCAATGCGAACGCATAGCGTTGCAAGCAAGAAGGAAAGTAGAGGCCGAATTCGACATGGAGAGCCTCGACAACGATTTCGCCGAAATTCTCGGCCGTTTCGCCAAATCGAGGCTAGTCGCTTGAACGCACAAAACCTTCAACTCGGTCGTGTCGCCCTTCGCGGCGGGCTGGTGACCGGCGGTGCGCAGGCCGTGCGGATGGTCATTCAGTTCCTCTCCGTCGTCGTGCTCGCACGGCTGCTGGTGCCGGAGGACTTTGGTCTTGTCGCGTCGGTCAGCCCAATCGTCGCATTTGTCGGGCTCTTCCAGAATCTGGGGCTGCAACAGGCGGTCATCCAGCGCAAGGAGATCGAGCAGAAAGAGCTCAATCAAGTCTTCTGGATCAGCACTCTCGTCGGTCTCATCTGCACGCTGGTCGTCGTCGCCTTATCACCCGCCGTGGCCGCTTTCTACGGCGATCAGCGCATGACCGCGATCACGATTGCTGCGGCACTGCCGCTGTTGCTCGGCAGCCTCGCAGCCCTGCCGCTCGCTCTGATGAACCGCCATCTCAAGTTCGGCCAATTGGCGCTGAACGACGTCTACGCGGCCGTCATCGGACTGCTCGTTACCGCCGGCGCCGCCTATTCCGGCATGGGCTATTGGTCGCTGGTCATCGGGCCTGCAGCATCCGCCGCCGTCGCCCTGTTGGCGGCCTGGTGGGCGACGCGCTGGATGCCCGACCGGCCGGCGTTCAGAATAGACCGCGAGATCATTTCTTTCGGCGCCAATCTTACCGGTTTCAATCTCGTCAATTTCTTCTCGCGCAATCTCGACAACGTCCTGATCGGCAAGGTCTCCGGCCCGGTCGATCTCGGCTATTATGATCGCGCCTACAAGCTTCTGCTGTTCCCGCTGCAGAACATAACGCAGCCGCTCTCGCGCGTGATGATCCCGCTGATGAGCCGCATCCAGGAGGACAAGACCCGGTTTCGCGATATCTACATGCGGACCAATTGGCTGCTCGCGGCCGTCACCATGCCCGGAATCGCGGCCTTGACCTGCGCCGCTCAGCCGACCGTCAGCCTCCTGTTCGGCCAGCAATGGCTACCCGTTGCGCCGATCTTCGCCTGGCTCGGGATTGCAAGCCTCATGCAGCCGGTGTCGAGCACGACCGGCTGGATTTTCATCTGCCAGGGCGAGACGAAGACGATGTTCCGCTGGGGCATCTATTCGTCGCTGACGACGGTGCTCTCCTTCGTCGTCGGCCTCCAATGGGGCGCAATCGGCGTCGCAGCCGCCTATGCAATCAGCGGCTACGTCTTGCGGCTTCCGGTGCTTGCCTGGCTCCTGCAACGGGTCGGGCCGGTTTCCGCCGGCGACTTCCTACTCGTCCAGGGCCTCTTTCTTGTGTCGGCCCTGGTCGCCTGGATCTGCTATGGCTTGCTCTCGACAGCCCTGACCGGAAGCTCGGACCTTCTCGCTCTCGCTCTAGCGGTTTGCCTCAATTATGGGCTGGCCCTGGTGTTCGCCCTCGCCCTACGCCAGCCGCGCCAGGTTCTGTTCGACATCCTGTCGAAGGGCGCGAGCGCCATTCGCCGATAGGCTTTCAAGAAGCGGACGGAGAAGATCAGCCGCCGACATTGCCGAGGCATGCTCTTCGAGCACTGCCTTGAGGCTCGCCTCGCGATAGCGATCGAGATTGCTGATGAAGCTGTCGAGTTTGCCGCGCGCCTCCTCCACCGTTACCGTATCGATGTCGAGGAGCACATCAGCGACGCCGACGCGCTTGGCGACTTCCTTCGTCTTGAACTCGTAGGCGATCGGCAGCACCGGGGTGCCGACGCAAAGCGACATGATCATCATGTGCATCCGCGTCGCCACGACGAAATCGAACTCCCGTGCGACCGCCATCAACTGCTCCGGTGTGTGGAACGACGCGTCGACCGTCACATGGCTTGCGATCTCGGGCGCGAGCCCCGACACGATCAGATTCGCGGTCTTCGAATCGTCATGCGCGTATTCCGGCACGCCCTGGCAGGTCGAAATGAAAGTGACCTTCTTGCCATGGTCGCGCACGAGTTTCGTCGCCATCTCACGGACGGAATCGATATACCGGCCCATGCCGCCGTCGCCGCCCTTGACGTAGTGCCAGTGCCGTACGGAAATGCCAACGCGGCCGCTCGGCTGCGGGCGTCCGACATCAAGAATGCCTTTGATCCGGTCCACCTCCGCAAGCGCAAAGACGGCGTCGGCGACGACATGGCACTTCGACGGGTCGTCGACGAGATCGAGGATATGGTCGCGCGAACGAACGTCGCGCAGCAGGATCAGCGGACTGCGCGCGAAAATAGGCGGCAGCTTCCTGCGGTTGTAGGGCTTCTCGAACGGGCCAAGAGACTGGGTGAAGAAGATCGTCTTCTTGCCGAGCATCTCGCCGAGCTTGAACTGATTGATGCGCCGCTCAAGCGAATAGTTTTCGACGAGATAAGTGCCGCCGGTGGTGATCACGAGATCTGCGTCCTTGTACAGCGCAAGGCTCTTCCGGTCGTCGTCGCTGAAAAAGCGCCTGTCGAGATAGTTGCCGCTGCCGAGATGGCGTAGCGCCTGGAAGGCGGCCTGATTGTAGACCTGCTTCAGCGCATTCTTCACTGTATTGTCGTCGTATTTATACTTGAAGATCGATTCCGAAGGCAGTTTCCGAAGCTCTATGTCGGGATATTGCTCCTTCGGATACAGTCGCGCGGCGACGTCCGGCTGACTGTCGAAGACCAGAAATTCTATGTTCTCGTCCGCTATGGATTTCAATATATGCCTGATGGCGAGCAGAATTGCCGCATCGCCCGTGTTCAAGCAGACGGTATTTTCGACTACAACTTTCATGTTCCGTCGTCCCCGTGTGAAAGTCTCGCAGACATGGGAGGTATGTCGGTCGACTTGCCGCTGTGCTCTACAGCACCGTCCGCCTCGCGGGCGCACGCGCTCTAACGTCTTGAACTGCCGCACTTTCCCTCGATCAGTTCCGGTTTCGGGAGCCGTGCCACCGGTATCTTCCTTGCCTGTCCGACAACCCGCAATAGTCTTCTGTCGTGAAGTTTTGTTGAATTCATGGCTGCAGCAACCGTAATCCCGAAGCCTGCGCGGCAGGCGCCCGCTACAACAACATCAGTGGACGAGCGGCCGCAACGCCGCCTGCGTCTCCTCGAGCAGCGGCAGATAACGCTCCGCCAGTTCCGAGGCGGCGACATGGGCGGCGGGGGCGCCGATATTGAGCGCGGCGACCACATGACCACGGGCATTCATCAATGGGACGGCAATTGAACAAAGACCGAGTTCGAGCTCCTGATCGATGATCGCATAACCCTGGTCTCGAATCCGGCGCAGCTCCTCCATCAGCTCCTCCGGGTCGGTTATCGTGCGTGGTGTATTCGCCTTTAGCTGCGAGCGGCTGAGGATGTCTCGCGCCTCCGCTTCCGGAAGCGCCGCGAGCAGCACGCGGCCCATGGAGGCGCAATAGGCCGGAAGGCGGGAGCCCGGCATCAGGTTGATCGACATCACCCGGCGCTGCGAGGCGCGCGCCACATAGACGATCTCCGTGCCGTCGAGAACCGACGCCGAGGCGCTTTGGCCCGACTTTTCCGAAAGCTGGTCGAGATAGGGCTGGACAATCGTCGGCAAAGGTGTCGCCGAAAGATAGGCGTGGCCGAGCCGCAGGATTTTCGGCGTGAGCGCGAAGAACTTGCCATCATAGTCGGCGTAACCGAGTTCGGACAGAGTAAGCAGCGATCGTCGCACGGTCGCCCGTTCGAGGCCGGTGATCTTCGCAGCCTCGGCGATCGACAGGCGCGGCCGCGCCTCGCCGAAGGCTTCGATCACTTTCAGCCCGCGCGCAAAGCCACTGACAAAGTCCGTTTCCCGCATGATTTCCCTCGCATCGATTTCACCACCGATTGTGTGCGATATATGAACAAATGTCAAATAACGCACAAAATATTTGACCGCTGATCGAAACAGGCTTATTTCCGGCAAACGGTCACTGACGAACCGTAAGCAAGACGTCGGCCGGGAAACAATGGAGGGAGGAGCTGCATGGCTCGCATCTTATCGCTCGCCGAGGCGGTTGCGGAAAACGTCAGGGACGGCGACACCGTCGCGATGGAGGGGTTCACGCATCTGATCCCCTATGCCGCAGGCCACGAGGTGATCCGTCAAGGCAGGAAGGATCTGTTTCTTGTCCGCATGACGCCGGACATTCTCTACGATCAGCTGATCGGGGTCGGGGCTGCGCGCGGCATGAAATTCTCCTGGGGCGGCAATCCCGGCGTCGGCTCGCTGCACCGCTTCCGCGACGCGGTCGAAAACCATTGGCCGCGGCCGCTCGAAATAGAGGAACACTCGCATGCAGCCATGGCGAATGCATACGAGGCAGGCGCCGCAAACCTGCCCTTCGCCATGCTGCGCGGCTATATTGGCGCCGATCTGCCGAAGGTGAATCCGAAGATCAGACACATTGCCTGCCCCTTCACCGGTGAAGTTCTTGCCGCCGTGCCGGCGATCCGCCCGGACGTGACGATTATCCATGCGCAGCGCGCCGACAGAAAGGGCAATGTCCTGATCGAGGGGATTGTCGGCGTGCAGAAGGAAGCCGTACTTGCCGCCAAACGCTCGATCGTCACGGTCGAGGAAATCGTCGACGAACTCGCTCCGCCTTCCCCCAATTCCGTCGTGCTGCCGACTTGGGCGGCAACCGCAGTCGTCCACGTGCCGGGCGGCGCCTTTCCCTCCTACGCACACGGCTACTATCCGCGCTCGAACGCCTTCTACATCGCCTGGGACGAGATCGCCCGCGACCGGGACTCTTTCATCGCCTGGATCAAGGAAAACGTACTCGATGCGAAGCCCGAAGACTTCGCCAGGCATGCCGTGAAGACTTCGGCAAGAGCGGCCTAAGGAGATGTCGATGACGGATTTCACTCCCAATGAAATGATGACGATCGCCGCATCGCGCGAGCTCTCCAACGAGGACGTCTGTTTCGTCGGCATCGGCGCGCCGTCTGCGGCCTGCAATGTCGCGCGGCTGACCCATGCGCCGGAGATTACGCTCATCTATGAAAGCGGCACTGTCGGTACCAGGCCGGATGTCTTGCCGCTCTCGATCGGCGATGGAGAGCTTTGCGATACCGCCCTCTTCACCGTGTCGGTGCCGGAAATGTTCCGCTATTGGCTGCAGGGCGGACGCATTACCACCGGCTTTCTGGGCGGTGCCCAGATCGACAAATTCGCCAATCTCAACACGACGGTGGTTGGCCCCTACGATCACCCCAAGGTCCGCCTGCCGGGCGGCGGCGGCGCGCCGGAGATCGCCTCCAATTGCGGCCGCATCTTCGTCACCATGGCGCTGACAAAGCGCGGCTTCGTCGAGAAGCTGCCCTTCGTCACTTCCATGGGTCACGGCGAAGGTGGCAACCATCGCGAACGACTTGGTCTGAAGACGAAGGGACCGACGCGCGTGATTGCCGATCTCTGCATTCTCGAGCCGGACCCGGAGACGAAGGAATTGGCCGTCGTTTCGATCCACGCCGGTGTCAGCAGAGGGCAGATCATTGAGAATTGCGGCTGGCCGATCAAATTCGCCGAGAACGTTATCGAGACGCCGGCGCCGACGGAGATCGAGCTTTCAGTTCTTCGCGACATCAACGCCCGCACCAAAATGGCGCATCAGGGCGCCGGAACGGGTAAGGAGGCTGCCTGATGCGCGAGGCTTACATCTGCGACTACATCCGCACGCCGATCGGCCGCTTCGCAGGAGCCCTTTCCGCCGTGCGTGCCGACGACCTTGGCGCCATCCCGCTGAAGACGCTTATGGAGCGCAATACCTCGGTCGACTGGGAGGCGGTCGATGACGTGATCCTCGGCTGCGCCAACCAGGCGGGCGAAGACAACCGCAACGTCGCGCGCATGTCGCTTCTGCTTGCGGGGTTACCTGTCTCCGTCCCCGGGACAACGATCAACCGGCTTTGCGGCTCCGGCATGGATGCGGTGATAACTGCTGCCCGCGCGATCAAATCCGGCGAGGCGGACCTGATGATCGCCGGAGGGGTCGAATCGATGTCGCGCGCGCCTTTTGTTCTGCCCAAGGCCGACAGCGCATTTTCACGCCATGCAGAGATCCACGACACGACGATCGGCTGGCGCTTCGTCAACCCGCTGATGAAGAAGCAATACGGCGTCGACTCGATGCCGGAAACGGGCGAGAACGTCGCCGAGGAATACAAGATCTCGCGCGAGGACCAGGACGCTTTTGCGTTGCGCAGTCAGGCGAAGGCCGCAGCCGCGCAGGAGAACGGCCGGCTTGCCAGCGAAATCACCGCAGTCACCGTCCCGCAGCGCAAGGGCGAACCCGTCACTGTCGACAAGGATGAGCACCCGCGTGCGACGACGATCGAGGCGCTTGCCAAGCTGAAGGCGCCGTTCCGCGAAGGCGGTACGGTAACGGCCGGCAATGCGTCGGGTGTCAATGACGGGGCGGCTGCCCTCGTCATCGCCTCGGAAGCAGCGGCCAGGCGATACGGCCTGAGGCCGATCGCCCGCGTTCTCGGCGGGGCGTCGGCCGGCGTGCCGCCGCGCGTCATGGGTATCGGCCCGGTCCCGGCTTCGCAAAAGCTCCTGGCGCGGCTCGGGCTAACCCTGGACCGGTTGGATGTGATCGAACTCAACGAGGCTTTTGCAAGCCAGGGCCTGGCCGTGCTGCGCGAGCTTGGGATTGCCGACGACGATCCGAGGGTCAACCGCAACGGCGGTGCGATTGCGCTCGGCCATCCGCTTGGCATGTCGGGCGCCCGCATCACCGGAACGGCGGCACTGGAACTCGTTGAAACTCGCGGACGATATTCGCTGTCCACCATGTGCATCGGCGTCGGCCAGGGCATTGCGGTGGCGCTGGAGCGGGTGTGATCTCCCCCGCCACGCTGAATTTGAAGCGGGTGTAGCCCGCGCGATTTAACCGGTGATGTGGAATCCCTCAGGCGCACGCAGGGAAGAGGCGTGCTCGCTCTCGACGTTCGAGACCGACGCGCCGGGAGGACCCTTCCAAAATCGGCTGAGCATCGTCGCAATCGCTGAGTCCGGCCCGGCGATCAGAGCCGTGACCGATCCGTCGCGTTCATTGCGGACCCAACCGCTCAGGCCGAGCCGTTCGGCCTCGGCGCGCGTCCAGACGCGAAAGCTGACGCCCTGCACCTGGCCGGTGATACGGACCAACGCCGCCTTGCGATTATCCGTCATGGCTGCCTCCATCAACCCTGTTTCTGAATCTGGGGCGCACGCCGGCGAATGCAAGCGTTCCTTGCTATGCGAACGGAAGCGAGGCCAGTCGGGCAATACCCAGCAATCGCTCCTTGCTGAGGCCGTCGCGCGCGCTCGCAGAGATGCCGGTCAGCACGGCCATGATATAGTCGGTGATCGTATCGGCCCGTTCAGGTTCGGACCGCGCGATAGCGTCGCGCACGGCGGCGCGGCCTCGTTGCCACAGGGTCGTCGCCTTCTGGCATGCCACGGCATCGACGGTGCCATGCGCGCCCTCTATCACCAGGCAGCCGGGCGCTTCGGGGTGCGCGGTGTAGCTCTCGGCCGCCGCTTCGAACAGAGCTGCCAAACTATCGCCAAGCGGCCTGTCCGGCGCCAGCAGCCGCTTGAAGTCCAGCCCTTCCGTCTTCGCATAGCGCTCAAGCGCGCGAGCGTAGAGGTCCGCCTTGCTCCCGAAGGCGGAATAGAAACTGGGCGGATTGATGCCGAGCGCATCCGTCAGATCCGCTAGGCTGACAGCGTCATAGCCGTGCTTATGGAACAGAGCTTGCGCCTTGGCGATCGCTTCCTCTACGTCGAAACCCCGGGGGCGGCCGCGCGTTTTCGCTTTTTTTGTATCATTCACTACAAAATTCCTTGCGCCGATCTCATTCTCCTATTATGTATCGCTTACTACATTTTTTCTCAAGGAGATTGTCATGTCGGACTTCAATGCAAAGAAAGTTCTCGTCCTCGGTGGCAGCCGCGGCATTGGCGCGGCGATCGTTCGCCGTTTCGCTAACGAAGGCGCCGCCGTCACCTTCACCTACGCCGGGTCGAAAGATGCCGCGGACGCCCTTGCGACGGAAGCGAGCGCCACCGCGATCCGTTCCGATGCGGCGGATCGCGATTCAGTGATCGCCGTCGTTCGCGATCAGGGCGCTCTCGATGTTCTCGTCGTCAATGCCGGCACGTTGATCATCGGCGATCCGCTCGAGCTCGATGCAGACGCCGTCGACCGGATGATCGATGTTAACGTCCGCGCACCCTATCACGCGGCCGTCGAGGCGGCGCGGCACATGCCGGAGGGCGGCCGCATCATCGTCATCGGCTCGGTTAACGGCGATCGCATGCCCTTCGCTGGAGGTGCCGCCTACGCCTTGACCAAATCGGCGCTGCAGGGAATGTCGCGCGGCTTGGCTCGTGACTTCGGCGCAAAGGGCATCACCGTCAACGTCATTCAACCCGGTCCGACGGCAACGGACATGAACCCGGAAGATGGCCCGATGAGCGACTTCATGCACAGTTTCATGGCGATCAAGCGCCACGGCCGTCCGGAAGAGATTGCGGGCCTTGCCGCTTATCTCGCCGGTCCGGAAGCGGGCTATACGACAGGCGCGCTACACACGATCGACGGCGGCTTCGGCGCCTGACCCGCGCATCGCCCGCATCCGCCAAAAACGGGTGCGGGCGCCACCGCCTGGCAGGGTCGAAGCTTGTGGTCAGGCGCGCTAGAATGAGCGGGGGGCGCAGCTGTTTTGGGAACGTTCCAGGAGATGCGGCATCCAACTTGAGACAAGGAGCTCAACCATGCCCATCGCCGAAACCGACCGTTCCCTGAAGCGCCGGCTGCTTTCCGACGAAATGGAAACGTTCCGCTCGATCATGCAGACGCATAACCGCAAGCTCTATCGGATCGCCAGAAGCATCGTCAGGAACAACAGCGACGCGGAGGATGTGCTGCAGGAGGCCTATGTCCGCGCCTTCACGCATTTTGCGGATTTCCGCGGCGACGCCGCAATCTCGACCTGGCTCGCCCGCATCGTCATTAACGAGGCCTTAGGCCGCCTGCGCAAAAGGCGGCGCCGAATGAAGATGGCCGCCGATATGCGGCAGCATCAGGCGGAGATCATCGCCTTCCCGCTCAACGCAACGACCGATGATCCGGAAAAGACAATGGCACAGCGACAGATCCTCGACCTTGTCGAAAAGGCAACCGATCATCTCCCGGACACCTACCGGAGCGTTTTCATCCTGCGGGCCATCGAAGGGTTAAGCAACGAGGAGACCGCGACTCTGCTTGCCCTTCGCCCGGAGACGGTCAGGACAAGGCTGCATCGGGCACGCCACCTCATCAAAGAGGAACTGGAACAGCAGATCGGACCGCTTCTCCTCAATGCCTTTCCCTTCGCGGGCAAGCGCTGCGAGCGTCTGACCAAGGCCGTGCTTTCCCGCATCTCGCGCCAATTACCGGGAAGCGACGGCAAGTAATCTGGAACGTTTCGCCCGCCGAAGCATCCAAAGCGCGTCAATTGAAATCCCGCTTTGATCTTCGAGAAAGGGAACGTCCGATGACTCTCCGACTGACGACTGCAATGACCGCAATCGCCCTCTTGCTCGGCGCCAACTGGGCGCTTGCCGCCGACAAGCCTACGGATCCGCAGATCGCACACATCGCCTACACCGCCGGCGTTCTCGACATCGAGGCGGCCAAACAGGCCATTGCGATGTCAAAGAACAAGAGCGTCGTCGAATTTGCCGAGAGCATGGCGCGCGACCACGAGACCGTGAACAAACAGGCCCTCGATCTCGTCAAGAAGCTGAACGTCACGCCCGAAGACAACGATACGAGCAAGGCGCTGTCGCAGGCGGCCGAGGCCAAGCGCGAGGAGCTTGCCAAGCTCACAGGCGCTGACTTCGACAAGGCCTACATCGCCCACGAAGTCGCCTATCACAAGCAGGTCAACGGCGCGCTCGAAACACTGCTCATCCCCTCGGCGCAAAATGCCGAGCTCAAGAGCTTGCTGGAGACGGGGCTGAAGCTGTTTCAGGGGCATCAGCAGCATGCCGAGCATGTAGCGACCGAGCTGAAATGAGCGCGGCGATGACACCTATGCGAGCATGTTTGTACGGGTCTTTCATCGGGGCGACGACCTTCGTCACCCCGATGAAAGCAGAGACCATCCAAGTCACGATCGAGCGGATGACCTTCTCGCCGGCCACCGTCGAGGCGAAGATCGGTGACACGATCGAGTGGATCAACAAGGAGGGGCTCGTCCATACCGCGACCGTGAAAGGAGTCTGGGAGGTCCTCATCTCGGCGCACAAGTCAGGCAGTTTCGTGGTGCAAAGTCCGGGCAGTATGGACTATTTCTGCCGATATCATCCCAACATGAAAGGCCATCTCACCGTCAGGCCGTAATCGTCTCGATCCGAAAGCGGCCGGCTGGACTATCCCGCCGACCCGCAAAGTCAGGAGTTAGTCTTTTCAATGCATGCCGAGGAACTGTTTCAGTTCCGGGGTCTGCGGATTGGCGAAGACCTCGTCGGGCGCGCCGATCTCGTGAACGCGGCCCTGATGCATGAAGACGACGCGCGAGCAGACGTCGCGAGCGAACTTCATCTCGTGGGTCACCATCAAGAGCGTCATCCCTTCGGCAGCAAGCTCACGGACGACCGCCAACACTTCCGAGACCAGCTCCGGATCGAGTGCCGAGGTGATCTCGTCACACAGAAGAGCGATCGGCTGCATCGCCAGCGCCCGAGCAATCGCGACGCGCTGCTTCTGGCCGCCGGAGAGTTCGTCCGGATAGGCATCAAATTTTTGCTCCAGACCGACACGCTCCAACATCTTGCGGGCCATCTCTTCGGCCGCCGGTTTTGGCGTCTTCTTGACCACCATCTGAGACAGCATGACATTGCCGCCGACCGTCAGGTGCGGAAAGAGGTTGAACTGCTGGAAGATCATGCCGACCTTCAAGCGCAGCGCCTTCAAGTGCACCTCGTCATCGAGCAGTTGGGCGCCCGCCACCGAAATCGACCCCTTGCTGATCGTCTCGAGCCCGTTGATGCAGCGCAGCAGCGTCGATTTACCCGAACCGCTCTTGCCGATGATGGCGATCACCTCGCCGGGCTCGACGTCTAGATCGATGCCCTTCAGGACCTCGTTCATCCCATAGCTCTTGCGGACTTCAGTGATTTCGATGAGCGACATTGAGCTTCCTTTCAAGAACCTGACTGCTCTTGGACAGGGGCCAGCAGAGGGCAAAGTAGATGAGGGCGACGAGGCCGTAGACGGTGAACGGCTGGAAGGTGGCGTTGGTGACGACCGTGCCCGCCTTCGACAATTCGACGAAGCCGATGATCGAGGTCAGCGCCGTGCCCTTGACCACCTGCACGGAAAAGCCGACGGTCGGCGCAACGGCGATCCTCATCGCCTGAGGCAGGATGACGTAGCGCATTTGCTGGAGCCGGCCCATGCCGAGACTGGCAGAGGCTTCCCATTGACCCTTGGCGACCGCCTCGACGCAGCCGCGCCAGATTTCGCCGAGAAAGGCGGCGGCCCAAAGGATCAAGGCTAGGCCAGCGGCAAGCCATGCCGGCACATCGATGCCGAAAAGGCCGAGACCGAAGAAGGCGATGAAGAGCTGCATCAGGAGCGGCGTCCCTTGGAACAGTTCGATGTAATATTTTGCGAGCGACCGCAGCGACTTGCGCTTGCTGATGCGCAGGAAGAGCAGTGCGAGCCCAACGACGCCGCCGCCGACAAACGAGACAAGCGACAGGAGGATCGTCCAACGGGTCGCGAGAAGTAGATTTCGCAGAATGTCCCAGGTCGTGAACTCGATCATCGCGCCGCCCTCCGCGGGAAGATGAGCCCGCCGACCGCTGCCAACGCCTGACGAAGCAGGATCGCGAGCGCCAGGTAGACGATGGTCGAGACCATATACGCCTCAAAGGCGCGGAACGTCCGCGACTGGATGAAGTTGGCGGCAAAGGTCAGGTCCTCGGCGGCGATCTGCGACACGACGGCCGAACCGAGCATGACGATGACGACCTGCGAAGAGAGCGCCGGCCAGATCCGCTGAAGCGATGGCACGAGGACCACGTGCCGAAAGGTCTCGAAACGAGTCATGGCGAGGCTGGCGCCCGCCTCGAACTGGCCCCTCGGGGTCGCCTGGATGCCGGCCCTTATGATTTCGCAGCTATAAGCACCGAGATTGACGATCATGGCGATATTTGCCGCCTGGAGTTCATCGAGCTGCAGGCCGAGCGACGGAAGGCCAAAAAAGATGAAGAAGAGCTGGATTAGAAACGGCGTGTTACGGATCAGCTCTACGTAGGCCGCGACGATCGGCTTCAGCCAGGAAGGGCCGAGTGCCCTCACCCAGGCGCAGAAAATGCCAAGCGAAATGCCGGCGACGGCGCCGACGGCAATCAGTTCGACCGTGATCGCTATCCCCTTGACGATCTGCGGATAGTACTCGAAGAGCCAGCCGAATTCGAATTGGTAATTCAAGGCGCACCCCTGTTTAAAAACGCTCGGTGGCGCCATACCGCCGGAGCGGAATGGCGCAAGGCCGATACATCAGAGATCGGTGGGCAAATCGGTGCCGAGCCATTTCTGCGAAATGGCGTTCAGCGAGCCATCGGCCTTGGCGGCGGCAATGATGCCGTTCACCTTTTCCAAGAGAGCCGGCTGTTCCTTGCTAAGGCCGATGTAGCAGGGTGAGTTCTTGATGAGGAACTTCAATTCCGGACGCTTCGGCGGGTTCTTGGCGAGAATGGCCGCGGCAACGACATTACCCGTCGCAACCGCTTCGACCTGGCCCGAAAGGAAAGCCGATATCGTGCCGTTATTGTCTTCATAACGCTTGATAACCGTATCGGCCGGCGCAACCTTCGTCAGCTCCAGATCTTCGACAGCGCCGCGCGTGACACCAACCATTTTGCCGGAGAGTTCCTCCGGTTTCGTGGCGGCCAGTTCGGCGGGCGCGAAGACGCCGTTGTAGAAGGGCGCGTAAGCCGCGGAGAAATCGATCACCTTTTCGCGGTCGGGATTCTTTCCGAGGCTCGAAATGACGAGGTCGACCTTGTTCGTCTGCAGATAGGGAATGCGGTTGGCGCTGGTGACCGGCACGAGTTCGACCTTCACACCTAACTTGTCAGCGATCAGATTGGCCATGTCGATATCGTAGCCCATGGGCGCCATATCGACGCCGACGCTGCCGAAAGGCGGGAAGTCCTGCGGCACAGCCACGCGAAGCGTGCCGCGCGCTGTGATATCGCCGAGCGCATCGGCGTGGACTACGGAGCCGAAACCGATAGCGGTGGCCAGCGCCGCCATGACAACGAAAAGTCTTCTCGAAAGCATTGAGTCATTCTCCTGTTTTGGTTTGCGGTTTGGTTTTTGGTGGCGCCGTTGAAGACGAGGCCGCACTCTGGGGCGGAAGCGAAAGGGAGCGCCTGAGGTCGGCCAGCGGATCGGGACGCTGGGTGAGATCCAGCCCCGTCTCCACCTCGTCCAAATGCTCGACGGAAAGCGCCGCCGCCTTCAGGAAGTCCCCCTCCTCCATCGCCGCGACGATGCGGCAATGGCCGAGATGAGACTGCATGGCGTGGAAGTCGGACTGGTAGAGTAAAGAGATCAGGATCGTGCGGGCGGTCAGATCGCGCAGTATCTCAACGAGAATGGCATTACCGGAGAGTTCCGCGATCCGGATGTGAAAATCGCCCATAAGGCACGTGAGGCGCTGGCGATCGGCCGCGGCGATCGCCGCCTTTTCTTCGGCAAGATGGGCAGTGAGGGCGTCGCGGCCACTCGCCGTAAGGCGATCCATGCTGCGCACGAGCCCCGCCTCGATAACACGCCGTGCGGCATAGACGGTCGTCGCCTCCTCGGCCGAGGGTTCGACCACGAACCAGCCGCGCCTCGGGCTAACCTTGACGATACCGCGCGCCTCTAGCCGCATCATCGCCTCGCGGACCCGCGTGCGCGAAACGTTGAAGAGGCTGGCGAGCTCGTTCTCGCTCAGCCGCGTGCCGGGGCGGATGCGGGCGGAGAGGATGCCTGAGACGACGGCATCGTCGATGCCGTTCTGACCATTCTGCTGTGGCGACAAATCTTGCATACAAGACAGGCAAGCAAGCCTTGTGCCAGTATCATGCTCTTATGTTTTTAATCGCTCGCGTTGCGAACGCTGCCTGTTTTGAGCGCCCTATGGGCACCTCTATCAGCATTTGCGCATCTTTTAATCAGATGGAGGTCCGCGAAAGGCCGCCGGCGATCCCGTACGAGCGGCGCAGCTAAGCTCGTCGCCGGTGCGGGAAATCGACCGGAAGACCTGGCGGCTTCGCTCAATCCATATCGTCGTTGTCGGGCGTACCTGCGCTGTCGCGATTGCCGTAGATGATCTCGCGCTTGCCAACGTGGTTGGCCGGACCGACTAGGCCCTCCTTCTCCATGCGTTCGACGAGGGAGGCCGCACGGTTGTAGCCAATACCGAGCCGGCGCTGGATATAGGAGGTGGAGCACTTCTTGTCGCGCAGCACCACCTTGACCGCCTGGTCGTAAAGCTCGTTGCCGTCTTCGGACGCGATCGCGCTTTTGTCGAATATGGCGCCCTGATCTTCCTCGGCCTCCTCTTCCTCCTCGTCCGCGGTAACGGTCTCGAGATATTCAGGGCGACCTTGCGCCTTCAGATGCGCGACGACATGCTCGACTTCCTGGTCGGAGACGAAGGGACCGTGGACGCGGGCGATGCGGCCGCCGCCGGCCATGTGCAGCATATCGCCCTGGCCGAGGAGTTGTTCTGCGCCTTGTTCCCCCAAAATCGTGCGACTGTCGATCTTTGACGTTACCTGGAACGAGATGCGCGTCGGAAAATTCGCCTTGATCGTGCCGGTGATGACGTCGACCGAGGGGCGCTGGGTTGCCATGATCAGATGGATACCGGCGGCACGTGCCATCTGCGCCAACCGCTGGATCGCCCCCTCGATCTCCTTGCCGGCGACCATCATCAGGTCGGCCATCTCGTCGACGATGACGACGATATAGGGCATCGGCGCCAGGTCCATTTCCTGCTGCTCAAAAAGCGGCTCGCCGGTACCCTTCTCGAAGCCGGTCTGCACCGTCGCAAGGATCGGCTCGCCCTTTTCGCGGGCGGCGGCCGCGCGCTGATTGTAGCCGTCGATGTTACGGACGCCGAGCCGCGACATCTTGCGATAGCGGTCCTCCATCTCGCGCACCGCCCATTTAAGCGCCATCACGGCCTTCTTGGGATCTGTGACGACGGGCGTCAGCAGATGCGGAATGCCATCATAGACGGAGAGCTCCAGCATCTTCGGATCGACCATGATCAACCGGCACTCTTCCGGCTTCAGCCGGTAGAGCAGCGACAGGATCATCGTGTTGATCGCAACCGATTTGCCCGATCCGGTCGTTCCGGCGACGAGCAGATGCGGCATCTTGGCAAGCTCGGCGATCACCGGTTCGCCGCCGATCGTCTTGCCGAGGCAAAGCGCCAGCTTGCAGCCGGTCTTGCGGAAGTCGTTCGATTCGATCAGCTCGCGGAAATAGACGGTTTCTCGCGTGGCGTTCGGCAGTTCGATGCCGATGACGTTGCGGCCGGGGACGACCGCGACACGCGCCGAGAGCGCCGACATGGAGCGGGCGATATCGTCGGCAAGGCCGATAACGCGGGAGGACTTGACACCGGGCGCCGGCTCGAACTCGTAGAGCGTGACGACCGGACCGGGCCGCACATGGATGATCTCGCCCTTGACGCCGAAATCCTCGAGCACGCTTTCGAGGAGGCCGGCATTCTGCTCGAGCTGCTCCTGCGCCATGAAAAAGCCCTGGCCTTCCGGCGCTTCCTGCAGCAGCTCCTCGGAGGGAAACTCGTAGGCGTCAGTGGTGTGGAGCCGGTCGATTCCGCCAATCGGCGGGAGCGTCGAGGAAGAGCGTTGCACCACCGCAGGCATGGTGATCGCCGCCTTCGTAACGGCAGGCTGCGGAACGGCCTCGTTGATCGGCGCAACCGGTTCTGCACTCGTCGAGGCGGTCGTTTCCCGCGTCACAGCGGTTTCGTTCAGGCTGACTTCCGGCGCGATTACCGGGCTAGACGTGCTTGGAGACGCGGGGGCAGGCGAGAGCGAGCTCAGCTCAGGGCGCCGGCATTCAACGACGCGGAACAACGACGTGATCGCCGTCGGCGGCAGTTTGCGGATTTCCACCGGCCGGGGGGCGGCCGGCCTCGGCACCGCCACGATCTGCGACGTCGTCTCTGGCGCCTTCGGAGCTGAAATCGTCGCGCCTGCAGACGGACTATTGCCGATTTCCAGCGGCATGAACTCGAAGAACGCGTGGTCCGATAAGTATGGCAGGTGCCTGCCGGGGACACCGGCTGCTGCAGGGCCGACGTCGGCAAGCATCGCCACGGCCGGCGAGTTCGGCTCTTCGGTAGGTGCGAGTGCGGGAGGCGCGATCTCACGCAGATCTACGCCAGACGGCACTTCGTTCCCCGGAACCTCGATTGAGGCTTCGGTCGGCTCGATGTTGCTTTCGTCGCGCGCCCGCGACTGAACGGATGTCCAATGGGGAAGCTGCCGCGTCAGCACGCGCAGCAACTCGGAGGGGCTGTAGGAAGCCGCCTCGGGCTCGACCGTGGGCGCGGCGTCTGGCAGCGACGTTTCCGCCACCGAATGCGGCGCGGCGTGCTCGTTCGCCGTGGTCGCGGTCTCCTCGGCCTTGTTTTCCTCAACCAACGATTCGCTCTCATCAATCGGCGCGCGCCGCTTCATGAATTCGCGCTCCGGCGTGCGGGTGAACCGAACGTTGGGCGAGAGGAAGAAATGGCTTTCCCAAGTCTCGTCGCCAAAATGGCCGACGATTTCGGCGAGGGTCGGCAGCGGCTGGTTCGACGACGCCGTGACCTGCGCCGGAGCATAGGCGGAACCTGGGCCGTAGAGGCGCGCGGCACGCCCGGCATAGCTCTCGACAACCGCGTCGGCCGCCGCTCGCCGTGGCGCTACCGGCGCCTCGAACAGGTGATCATGCGCGGGAGAATCGGCCGGCTGGGAGTAGGCGCTTCCCGATGCTCCCGGATGCGGATCGTCGAAATCATCCGCCTGGTTTGCATCATGCAAAGCTGCCGTCGAGAAATTTGTCCGGGGAATACGCATGGGCCTGAAAACTCGAAATTCATCATCGAAGGGGCTGTCTCAAGCGAATAGGAAATGAAGGTTAACAACTCCCTTCCAAGCAGACGGCGGAGAGGACCGGTCTCCCTTCTTGCTGACGTTTTCCGCCGCCCCCGAAAGCATTGTTTTCAAGTGCTTCGGCGATTCGCGGGGGTCTTGAGGGCACGTGAATGCCGCTGGTAAATTTCTATTTCAGAAGTTAGGAAAAATTCTCAGACCTGAAACGGGGGGTATTCTCGGCCCGCGAGTAGAAGGGCGGTGCCGGCACGAATCCGCGGCCGGAACGTTGGCGTGATTCGGCTGCTTCAGATCGTATTTCCGCCCGCGAGCATCTGATTGCTTTCGGGCGCGCTTCACGCCAGGGTCAGGACTTCCGCCTGGCAGCGTATTCCGCATGATAGCGTGCCAGCATCTCGACCGCCTGCTCAAGGAAAGTCGGGTCGGTGCCGGCGACGAACTCGATGCGCGGTTTCCTGCCATCGAGCCTCAGCCGCGCGAAGACCTGGCCCGCCGCATCCTGCAGATCCCGCGGCTCCCTCTGGTCCTGTTTGTTGCCGCCGGACAGCCGGTTGAAGACAAACTGGAAGCGCTGGTCGGTGTCCGCCTCGCGGAACCGTGACAAGCCGATTTCCTGTTCCGCCTGCTCGCGGGCCTCGTCGCGTTCAAGCAGGACGCCGATCGCCATCCAGCGCTCGCGACCGGCTTTCGGCGCCGGACCGATGGCGCGCGCGAGATGGTGCGGCACGCTATCGGCCACCTGCAGCAGGCGGGACAGTTCGCTCTTCTGCACCGCGAGTGCATCGCCGATTACCTTGCGGTCGAACCCGCGCGCGGCAAGGGTCGCGGCAAAAAGCGCGCGCTCAATGAAGGAGAGATTGCGTCGCTCCGCGTTTTCCTTGCCCTGAGCAAGCACCAGTTCGTCATCGGAAAGCGTCCGGACGACTGCCTTCACCTGTAGCTCGAGCCGTCGCACGGCCTTCAGACGGCGGTGCCCATAGGCGGTCTGATAGTGGCCTTGCTTTTCCGGATGCGGGCGAACGAGGATCGGCGACTGCTGACCGTTCTCGCGAATGCTCTCGACGAGCGCCAGAAAATCCGGATCGTCCACTTCCCCATCGGTCAGGCGATCTTCGACAAAGGAGGCCTCGACCAGTGAAGTATCAAGCGAAACAACGCGCTCGCTCTGCGTGAGCACTTCTCGCAGTGCGCGAGCCTCTTCCGCCTCGCGGGTGATGTTGCCGAGCGAAAGCCCCATCGCCTTGACCGCCCCCGATGCCGCGCGGGGCGCATCCAGCGGGGCTGCGGGCCTGCCGTTGACAGATGTCAACTCGCCCGGAACCGACGGCTTCTGTTCAGGAGCAGCCTGGGGGGGTGTAGCGGCGGGACTGCCCGAAAACAGCGCCCGCAATTCACTCTTGCGATTGTTGTGGGCCATGTCTTAGCGCCCCCATGCCGCGTGAATAAGAGCCTCGACCTCGCCGTTGACGGCATTCAGCGATTCGATCGCCCGATCATAGGTGGCGCGGGTGAAATTCTCCCGGCCGACTTCGTAGAGCGTTTGCTTCGTCAAGCCGGCATCGGAGATCGCCGTTGATTTCACCATGGCCGAGGTCAGCACGCGGTCGCCGAATAGCGAGCGCATGAAACCGACGATCTGCGCCTGCGGGCCGTCATTGGGTTCGAAACGGGTGACGAGATAGCGCAGGAAATCGAAATTGAGTTCGCCGCCCGCCTCGCGCACCACACTTAGAAGGTCCGACGTCATGTAGAGGAACTGATTCATCGAGGCGACGTCGAGCATCTGCGGATGCACCGTCACGATGACGGACGTGGAGGCACAGAGCGCCGAGAGCGTGAGGTAGCCGAGTTGCGGCGGGCAATCGATGACGATCACGTCATAATCGCCGGCGACGCTTGCCAAGGCCGTTTGAACGCGGGCGAAGAACAATGGCCCCGCATCCGCGCCGTTCTGACGCGCACTCAAAGCCTGTGGCGTCGTATGCTCGAATTCCTGCAGCTCGAGATTGCCCGGTATCAGGTCGAGCCCGTCGAAATAGGTCTTTCGAATGATGTCCCTCAGCGGCCGTGCCTCAGCGTCATAGCGGATCGCGCCATAAAGCGTATCGTTGCCGGTGAGGTCGAGTTCCGGCTGATAGCCGAAAAGCGCCGAGAGCGAGGCCTGCGGGTCGAGATCGACCGCGAGAACCCGATGACCGGTCATCGCTAGATACTGCGCGAGATGAACCGATGAAGTGGTTTTTCCGGAGCCGCCCTTGAAATTGGTGACCGAAATGACCTGCAGGTGCTCGCCCCTCACCGTGGCGCGCCATTTCAGATAGCCGCGCGCCTTGACGGCGTTGCCCTTGGCCTGCGCCTGCTCGGCGAGGTGACGGCGAAGTGCGTTGATGTCGGCAAGCGAATAGGAACGCCGCCCGCCTGCACCGGTGTCGGGCTGCGGTCCCTCACCCGCCAATGAGAGCTGTCGCAGATAGCCGTCCGAAACGCCGATCAGCTTGGCGGCCTCGCCGGAGGTGAAGCTTCTCAGTGTCTTCATCGCCGTCGGGGGGAACAGGCGTTCGCGCATTGCCTTCAGTTGCTCGGACAGCGCACGCGCGTCCGCGGCGATCGCTTCGTCCGCGGGCCGTCGGTATTCCCCGCTCAAAGCCGCTCCGGTTGCGCTTGCGACCTCCGCCGTCGAACCCGTCATGTCCATTGTCAAAATCCCCTCGCGCGTTCCCCACCCGCATTTCTGTCGGCCACCGCTGAACAACAACGGCGCGCTTTTCGGCCGCGCCAAACGCGCCCGACACAGTTCCTGACAGATCAATCGCTGAGCTACGCTGAAATACGAAATATGCGATCTATTCCGTTAGAGGTGATTTATCCTCTGATTCGCGTCAAGCCATTTCTCGCATGATAGGACATGTCCCCATGTCCGGTACCTGGACGCGGGATGCCGGAAGGGCTCGGCGAGCCCTGCGCTATCCGTGATAGGTGTGAGCCGCAATCGATTGCGCCTTCATTTCGATCGAAAAGCCCGGTTGCTGCGGCGGCATGTAGGCGGCATTTCTGATGATGCAGGGATCGACGAAATGTTTGTGTAGATGGTCGACATACTCGATCACGCGGCCGTCCTTCGTTCCGGAGACAGCGACGTAATCGATCATCGACAGATGCTGCACATATTCGCACAAGCCGACGCCGCCGGCATGCGGCCAAACCGGAAGCCCGTATTTGGCGGCCAGCAGCAGGACGGCCAGGACTTCATTCAGTCCGCCCAAGCGGCAGGCATCGATCTGCACGATGTCGATCGCGCCTTCGGCAATGAACTGCTTGAAAAGGATGCGGTTCTGGCACATCTCGCCGGTCGCGACCTTGATCGGAGCGATCGCCTCGCGGATCTTGCGGTGACCGGCGACGTCGTCAGGGCTCGTCGGCTCCTCGATGAAGAAGGGCTGGGCGAAGGCGAGGGCCTTCACCCAGTCGATTGCCTCCTGCACCTCCCATACCTGATTGGCGTCGATCATCAGATGGCGCTCAGGACCGATCACCTCGCGGGCGATCGTCAGACGGCGGATATCGTCGGGCAGATCGCGACCGACCTTCATCTTGACGTGATTGAAGCCTTGGTCGACCGCCTCCTGCGCAAGCCGGCGCAGCTTCGCGTCGTCGTATCCGAGCCAACCAGCGGACGTCGTGTAGCAGGGATAACCTTCCTTCTCGAGCGTAGCAATACGGTCGGCCTTTCCCGGTTCGGCACGCCTGAGCATGTCGACCGCTTCCGCGCGCGTCAGCGCGTCGGTCATGTAGCGATAGTCGACAATATCGGCGATCTCTTCCGGCGACATGTCGGCCACGAGCCGCCAAACCGGTTTGCCGGCCTGCTTAGCGATAAGATCCCACACGGCATTGACGATTGCGCCGGTCGCAAGGTGAATCGCCCCCTTTTCCGGACCGATCCAGCGCAACTGGCTGTCGCCGGTCAGATGTCTCCAGAAATGGCCAGGATGCCGCCGAATGTCGTCAGTGCCCTGGCCGACGACCAGGTGCCGCATGGCTTCGATCGCCATGCAGCAGACATCGTTGCCGCGTCCGATCGTGAAGGTGAGACCATGTCCCGCCAATTCCGGCCGGTCCGTCTCGAGAATGACGTAGGCGGCCGAATAATCGGGGTCCGGATTCATGGCATCGGAACCGTCGAGGTTTCGGGACGTGGGGAAACGCAAGTCGAAGACTTTGAGATCGGTGATGCGGGTCATGGGATGCTCCAAAACGGCCGTGCGCGCCAGATGATACCACTTGGCGGCAGTGACATGAATCCCCAGGCGAGACGGGGCTGCGGTCGGAGCAAGATTGAAGCTTTCATGGAGAAACTGAAAAACGGCTGAGAAGCCCTGTTACCAAACTGACATGGGACCCCCCTAAAGAGTGCCTCAAAGCGGCGTCGGCCAGGCAAACGACTTTCTGCACCGCGCGCTCATGACCATGCCGGAGGCGACGTCCCATGAAAATCGTTCAGATCAGCGACACCCATCTCAGCCCGTCCAAATGCCATTTCAACGACAATTGGGAACCCGTTGCCCGCTGGATCGACACGCTGGGCGCTGACCTCGTCGTCCATACCGGCGATCTCACGATCGACGGTGCGGACCAGGAGGAAGACATCCTCTTTGCCATGGAACTCCTCCGGAAACTGTCGGTGCCGGTGCTGATCGTGCCCGGCAACCACGATGTCGGCCACCTGCCCGGCTCGGATCAGCCGGTCGATCCCGTGCGGCTCGCCCGCTGGCGGCAGCTGGTCGGACCGGACTACTGGGTTTCCGACCACGGCAACTGGCGGCTGATCGGCCTGAACAGCCTGCTTCTCGGGTTCGAGAACGCGGAAGAAGAAGCGCAATTCGAGTGGCTTGAACGGCAGCTTGCAGGCCGCGACAACCGTCGGGTGGCGATCTTCGCTCATAAGCCGCTCTTCGTCGACGACCCCGCGGAAGGCGACACGGGCTACTGGAGCGTCAAGCCGAAGCAGCGTCAGCGTTTCTACGAGCTCATGGCCGACCATGACGTTGCGCTCCATGCCAGCGGCCACCTGCACTGGGCTTGGCAGGGCCAGCATGCGGGCACCGAACTCGTCTGGGCGCCACCCACCTCCTTCATCATCGATACGCTGGAGCGCGGGATGCCGGGAGAACGGCTCGTCGGAGCGGTCCTCCATCACGCTGGCGAACGAGAGATCGAGAGCAAAATCGTCAGCGTGCCCGGATTGAGAGCTCACGTGCTCGATCACGTCGTCGAGGAAGTTTACCCGCGCGCAGCGAAAAAGCTCGTGGAGGCGGCGCAATGAGCATCCTTTCGCTCCGCAACATCACCAAGTCCTTTTCCGGCAACGCGATCCTAAAGGGCGTCAGCCTGGAGGCGGAACGAGGCGAATTCATCGCGCTCGTCGGCCCGTCCGGCTGCGGCAAGAGCACGCTTTTGCGCATCGTCGCGGGATTGGATCATGCGGATGGCGGCGAGATCGCCATCAGCGGCCGCGAGGTATCAACGGTCGTCGCCGCCGATCGCAACGTCGCGATGGTATTCCAGTCCTACGCCCTCTACCCGCATCTGACGGCCGGCCAGAACATTGCCGTGCCGCTCGCGATGCGCCGCCTGACGGCTACCCAGCGCCTACCGTTCATCGGCAGCCTTGTTCCCGGTCAGCGGCAGATCCGTGCCGAGATTCAGCGGCAGGTCCGCGACATGGCCTCGTCCCTCAAGATCGACCATCTGCTTGACCGAAAACCGGGGCAGATGTCGGGCGGACAGCGCCAGCGCGTGGCACTCGCCCGCGCGATGGTTCGGCGTCCGAGCGTCTTCCTGATGGACGAGCCGCTCTCCAACCTCGATGCGAACCTGCGCGTTCACGCCCGTGGCGAGATCGTCGAGCTTCACCGGCGTGCCGGCGTGCCGACGCTCTACGTCACCCACGACCAGTCCGAGGCGCTGTCGATGGCCGATCGTGTTGCCGTGATGATCGGCGGTACCCTCCTGCAATTGGCTCCGCCGCAGGAAATCTATGACAACCCCGCCCATGTCGAGGTCGCCCGCTTCCTCGGCCAGCCGCGCATCAACATTCTCGAAACGCGGATGGATGCGTCCGGCACGGTGCGCTTCGGGGCCCTGACCCTTGCCGCCGTAAATGCAGCGCCGGGCGAGACGGCGGTCATGATAGGCGTCCGGCCCGAATTCGTCCGCCTCAGTGCAAGGGCTGACGGCATCCTGAAGGCCCGTGTCGAGCGGACCGAGTTCCTGGGCTCTGAGGTCATCGTGCACGCAAGACTCGACGCGATCGGCGAAACGATCGTCTCAAAGGCCGCACCGGCCGAGGCGGCAACGCTCTCAGCAGACATGCCGGTTTCGGTCGACATCGAACCAGACCGGGCGATGCTCTTCGCTATGACCGGCAGACGCTTGCGGGCGAAAACGGTCGCCATCGCGTCGACTCTGGAGAAGGCCCATGGCTAGCGTCGCGATAGACATGCCGCTCGCGCTCGCTGATCGGCGCGAAGCACGGATCTCCTGGTTGCTGGCCGCTCCCGCAATCCTGCTCATGTTCCTCTTCATCCTGCTGCCAACGCTTGCCGTCGTGATCCTCGGCTTCACCGATTACGAGCTCGGCTATGGGGGCTTCCGCTTCGTCGGCTTCGAGAACTACGCAGAGCTAATCAGTGACCGCACCTTCCGCCGCTCCCTCTGGAACACCGCCGTCTACACGGCGATCGTTACGCCGGTGTCAATCGTGCTGGCGCTCGCCATCGCCCTGTTGATCGAGGCAGAGACGCGGGCCAAGGCCTTCTTCCGCACGGTCTATTTTCTTCCCGTCGCCTCGTTGCTCGTCGCCATGGCGACGGTCTGGCAGTTCCTCTTCCATCCGAGCATCGGACCGATCAACGCCTTCCTTGCCTATTTCGGCATTGCCGGGCCGAACTGGCTCGGCGCCTCCGGCACCGTGCTCTACAGCCTGGCGATCATCGGCATCTGGCAATCTGTCGGCTTCAACATGGTCTTATTCCTTGCCGGGCTCACCGCCATCCCGCGCGAGCTCTTTGCCGCCGCGGAAGTGGACGGCGCCAAGTCCTGGCTCGACCGGTTCCGGCTCGTGACCTGGCCGATGCTCGGGCCGACGACGCTCTTCGTCACGACGATCAGCACCATCAACTCGGTGAAGGTCTTCGAAACGGTGAAAACGCTGACCGAAGGCGGGCCGAACAAGGCCTCCGAAGTGCTGCTTTTCACCATCTACCAGGAGGGCTTCGTCTATCTCCGGGTCGGTTATGCCTCGGCGATAACGGTCGTCTTCCTCGCCATCCTCGTCGTCCTGATGTTCCTCCAATACCGCATTCTCGATCGGAAGGTGCATTACGCATGACCAGCCTTTCCCTCGGCCGGATCGTTCGGCTCACACTCCTGTCGCTCGGCGCGCTCGTTTTCCTTGCGCCCTACACTTTCATGCTTTCGACCGCCGGCAAGGCGCAGAGCGAGATCTTTTCCTCCTCATTGTCGCTCATTCCTGAGCACTGGTCTTATGTGGAGAACTTCAGCAAGGCGCTTTCACGCGTTTCGATGACGACTCTTTTAATGAACGGCGTCATCGTCTGCGCGCTGATCTTCATCGTGCAAGTCGTCGTCGCCATACCCTGCGCCTACGCCATGGCGAAACTCAAATTTCCCGCGGCGCGTCTCATGATGGCGCTCGTGATGCTCGGGCTACTGGTGCCCATTCACGCCACCGCGCTGCCGCTCTATGTCGCCTTCGATCGATTGGCCGTGCTCAACAGCTACACGGCACTGGTTGCGCCCTTCTCCATTTCGGTCTTCGCGATCTTCCTGTTCTTGCAGTTCTTCCGCGCCATCCCGGACGATCTGATCCATGCCGCGCGCCTCGACGGCATGTCCGAGAGCGACATCGTTACCCGCGTGGTCGTGCCGAACGCATGGCCCGCCATCACCGCCTTCGCCATCTTCTCCGTGGTTGCGCATTGGAACGATCTGTTCTGGCCGCTGGTGGTCGTCACCAACCAGGACTACGCGACTCCCCCGCTCGGTCTTCTCTATTTCCGCGCCGCCGAAGCCGGCGACGACTACGGCGCGCTGATGGCCGCCACACTGATGATCACCCTTCCCCTCGTCGCCGCCTTCCTGCTCGCGCAGAAGCGCTTCGTCGAGGGCATTACAATGACCGGGCTCAAAGGCTGACCGGTCGAACCAGGAGAGCGTCATGAAACTATTCAGGCAATTTCTCGCCGCCGCGTCGGTGTCGATCACCCTCGCAGCCCCGGCTCAGGCCGAAACGGTGCTGACGGTGCACTATCCGATGCCCGGCTTCTTCAAGGACGTGATGGACACGATCTCGAAGAAGTTCATGGAAGAAAACCCGGATATCAAGATCACCTTTGCCAATCCCTCCGCCACCTACGAGGAAGGTATCCAGACGATCATGCGCCAAGCCGGCACGGCTGAGATGCCCGACATCACCTTCATCGGCCTCAACCGCCTGCGCATGGTCAACGAGCGCGACATTCCCGTTGATCTCGCACCGTTCATCGCCAAGGACGGCAACATGGCCGAGCAGGGTTTCTCGGACAACATCCTGAAGCTCGCCCAGGTCGGCGGCAAGCAGGTGGGCCTCGCTTTCGCGACCTCCAATCCGATCATGTACTACAACGCCGATCTCGTCCGCAAAGCCGGCGGAGATCCGGACAAGCCGCCGAAGACCTGGGACGAAGTGATCGCACTCGGCGGCAAGATCAAGGCGCTCGGCGGCGGCGTCGAAGGCATCGACTTCCGCTGGCAGGGTGACGATTGGATGTTCTCCGCCCTCCTCTTCGGCGCCGGCGGTCGCATGCTGAACGAGGACGAGACGAAGGTCGCCTTCAACGGTCCGGAAGGTCAGAAGGCAATCGAAGTGCTCGACCGCATGGTCAAGGAAGGCGGACTGCCGGTTCTCACGAAACAGGCCGGCGAACAGGCTTTCGTCGCCGGCAAGATCGGCTTCGCCTTCCAGACGACCGGCGCGCTGCGCAACACGATCAAGAATGTCGGTGGTAAGTTCGACCTGCGCACGGCGCATATCCCGCTGATCGATCCCGTGAACGGCAAGCTGCCGACCGGCGGCAATGCCGTCGTGATCCTGACGCGCGACGCCGAAAAGCAGGATGCGGCCTGGAAATTCGCCAAGTTCGCGGCGGGCCCCTATGGCGCCTCGGTCGTTGTCCCCGGGACCGGTTACGTCCCGAACAACGAACTCGCCGCGAAGTCGCCGGAATACCTTGGGAACTTCTACAGGGAAAATCCATTGTTCCGCGCCGCCCTTGAGCAGATGCCGCGGATGATCCCGTGGTATGCCTTCCCGGGCACGAACGGGGTCAAGGTCACCCAGTCGATCGTAGAGAACCTGTCGCGGGTGGTCGAACAATCAGCAACACCGCAGGAGGCGCTCGACGACGCGGCCGCCGAAGTGGAAAGCCTGCTGCCGCGCAGTTGAGCCTTGCGGCCAGCAGCCGAGCCTGCCACCCCGCCGAGGAGTCGAAGGGGTGGCCACCCACATCGGCATTCGACGACAGCGCCGTGCGTCTTTTCAGACGCACAAAGGTCGCCGTAGCGCTTTGAATTGCCGCATGTTTTTATCCTTAGATCGGCTCCGATTTAAGGAAACAGTAGTGGCGGAGAGCCGGCAGTCCCCGCCTACACTGCGCTGCGCACCGTCCCACCGGCATAGAGCCGATGATCGAGGCGAAGATGGCGGCATTGCAGGGCATTTGTGGCGATGTCGAGCAGCATCGCCGCGGCTGCAACGCCCATGTCGCCGTCCGGCATCGCCACGGTGGTGAGCGAGGGGTTCATTAGCCGGCCGATCGGAATGCCGTCAAAACCGGCAACCGAGACGTCGCCAGGTACCGACAGGCCAACCCGTCTGAGCGCGCCGATAACGCCCAGAGCCAGCAGGTCATTGGAAGCGATGATCGCCGTCGGGGCGTAGTCTTCCATCACGGGGGCGAGTTCCAGATGCTCGTAGCCGTCAACGAACGGAATTTCCATTGGTTGGAGCGGGCGGTACCCGGCGTCGCCCATCGCAGCGCGGTATCCTTCGTAACGCAGGCGTGCCCGGTCGGAGGAGGAGAAATGGCCAGAAACGAACAGGATGCGGTGGTGCCGATGCGCCAGCACATGACGTGTGATCTCATAACCGGCGCGGTAATTGTCGACTGTCACGGCAGCAGGGAAGCGAGCAACCGGCAGATTGTTCAGCAGGATCGTCGGGGGCAGTGATGCAGAAAGCGCCTTGCTGGTTTCAGCATTGCAGAGCGTCAGGATCAAGCCGGTCGGGCGCTGCTCCAAGAGCGCGCTGACCGCCCGGCATTCCAGTGCCGGATCATAGTTTGATTGGGCAATCAGAACACCATGTGAAGCCGCCTGCATACGGTGCTGAATGCCGGCGAGCGAGGCGGCGAAGACAGGATTCGTCACACTCGGCACCAGCACGCCGACAACGGGACGGTTCCGCGTCCCGGCTACACCGGCCGAAGTGCGAGATCTGTAGCCGAGTTCAGCGGCGGCGCGACGCACGCGGCGTACCATTTCATCACTGACCGGCCCTTCGCCCTTCAAAGCGCGCGACACCGTCGCCAGCGAGCAACCGGCGTGAAAAGCTATCTGCTGCAGCGTCGCCATTCGTTCATCCCTATCGTGCTTTTGTGACAGCGGATTGAACGGCGCGCCACGCAAGCCCAGGCGAACACGCCGCGTGCGCTTCGCGGTTTGCAGTCAAATGTTACCGGTCCGGCGGCGCGCGGCCATAGAGCAGAAGCATGACGATAATGACCGCGCCGTAGACGATCTGCCGGCCCGCTTCCGGCATCTGCATGACCGAGAGTATCGATTGCAACAGAGTAATCAGGACGACGCCAGCGACAGTCCCGAGATAGGAACCGCGGCCGCCGAGAATAGACGTGCCGCCGAGCACGACGGCGGCAATCGCCGGCAGAAGATAAGCGTCACCCATCGCCTGAGCCGCCTTCGACGCATAGCCGGCGAGCAGAACGCCGCCAAAAGCGCTCAGAGCTCCTGAAATCGCGAAAGCGATCATGACGACGCGTCGGGTGTCGACGCCGGAGAGATAGGCGGCGCGCTCGCTGTTGCCGATACCATAGACTGCGCGTCCATACGAAGTGCGCGTGAACAGGAAGATCATCGCGGCGCTGATGGCGATCCAGACCAGAATGGCGTTTGGGAGACCTGGTATGATCGCACCGGTCGCCAGCCAGCGCATCGCAGGTGATGCCGAATCCTGCGGTGAGAAACCGCCCGTGTAGACCACCATCAGCCCCTGCGCCACCACATTGGTCGCAAGGGTCACGATCATCGAGGGAATGCGCAAATAGGCGACGCCGACGCCGTTCAATAGGCCGAAACTCGCGCCGCAGAAAACGCCGGCGGGGATCGCGATAACGGGTCCCGCCTCGCCGAAGCCGGCAACCGCGCAGGCCATCATCGCGCCCATGGTCATCACCCAGGGAACGGAGAGATCGATGTGGCCGAGGAGGATGACGACCATCATTCCGGCGGCGACCACGCCGAGGAAGGAAGCGACTTTCATCTGCTGCAGAAGATAATCGGGCGACAGGAAGTTGCTCGAATAAAGGCTGCCCAAAAACAGAAGCAGCAGGATGCAGCCGAATGCAGTGAGGACGGCCGGCTCCATGCGGCGGAGAAAGCCCGGCAGGCGGGCTCTGAACGAGAGATGGTCTTCGGAGGCCTCGCTCATCGGAACCAATCCAAACGGTTGCGGACGCGCAGCAAGGCCAACGATCCGATGCTGACGGCAATCATGAGCACGATGCCCTGGAGCAGCGGCTGCCACAGCGGGTCGACGTCGAAGACGAAGAGCATGTCGCCGGTGGTGCGAGCCGCGAAGGCGCCGAAGATCGCGCCGATCGCGCTGCCGCGCCCGCCATAAAGCGATACGCCGCCGAGCACCACGGCGGCAATGGACCAGAGCGTATATGCGCTGCCGCTGGCATAGGCCGCCTCGCCGGTATAGGTGAAAAAGGTAAGGAACAATCCCCCCATGCCCGCGAGCAGTCCGGCAAGCGTATAGGCCGCAAACTTGCCTCGCCGGATCGGCACGCCGGACATGAAAGCCGCCGGCTCGGAAGAACCCGCCGCATAGGCGGCGCGACCGATCTTGGAGCGCCGAAAGGGCAACCAGACGAGAAAGACGACTGCCGTCAACGCCACAAGGCTCGAAGGGACAACGCCGAAGAGCCGGCCGGTCAGCGCATCGGCGAGCTCCTCGTTGACCGAACCGCCGGGGAAAGGTCTGAGCAGCAGCGCCAGGCCGAAATAGACCGCACCGGTCGCGATTGTCGCGACGATCGGCTGCAGCCGACCGTAGATCACCAGCAGTCCATTAATGGCGCCGCAGACCATGCCGGTCAAAAGCACCGCGCCCACCCCGAGGGCGGTCGGCATCGGCGCGCCGACGACGATCCAGGAGGCGAGGCAATTCGTCAGCACGAAGATCATGCCCACGGAGAGGTCAATTCCAGCGGTGATCACCACCAGTGCCTGTGCCATCGCTACGAAGGCGAGCAGAGCGCCTTTGTTGGCGGCCGTCTGCGCCACATTCGCAGTGAGGCCGGCCGGGTGGTTGGCGATGTAGACGGAAAACATCATCAGAAAAATGGCGAGCCCTATCAGTGTGCCGCGCTGTTCATTCAGCCAGTAGCGCCATTCGCTCATGCTGCTGTCCCCTTGCCTTCCTCGACGTTGAGCGCACTGGCGATCAGCGCATGCTCCGTGATCTCATCGCCCTCCAATTCCCGCACGATACGGCCGTCATAGAAGACCAGCACACGGTCGCAGCAACCGATCAGCTCGTCGTAGTCGGTAGAGTAGAACAGGATCGCCGCTCCAGTCTCCGCCAATCTCCTTAGAAGCTGGTAGAGCTCCTGCTTCGTTCCGACGTCGATCCCACGGGTCGGATCGTTGAGCAGAATGATCCTAGGTTTGCGCATCAGCCACTTGGCGATGACGACCTTTTGCTGATTGCCGCCAGAGAGCGCCCCCACCTGAATATCGAGGCCCGCGGTCTTGATCGCCAGCAGCCGTACCATTTCGTCGATCAGTTGCTCCTCCTTGTTCCGATCGATGATGCCGCCGCGGGAAACACGATCGAGGGCAGCGAAGGACAGGTTTTCGCGCACTGTCATCGGCAGCATCAATCCCTCGGTCTTTCGGTCTTCCGGGATGAGCGCCATGGCGTTGTGCGCTCCCCGCGCGGTCGCCGGGCTTCGGACCGTGGCCGGTGTGCCGTCGATGAGCAGCGAACCCGTCGTTCCGCGCAACACGCCGAAGAGGGCTAAAAGCAACTGCCGCTGCCCCTGCCCTTCCAAGCCGCCGAGGCCCACCACCTCCCCTTCCCCGACGGTCAGGGAAATATCGCGCAGCCGATCGCTCCAGCCGAGGCTTCGGCATTCGAGTACTGGTTTTCCTGCCGCCGCTATTCGCTTCGGCTTCGGCGGGAAAACATTGCTGTATTCGCGCCCGATCATCATCTCAACGACTTCGCTGCTGCTGCGGGTGCCGGCCTTGAAACTCGCAACGTTGCGGCCATTGCGAAACACGGTGCACGTGTCGGCAAGTTCGGTGATCTCGTGCATGCGGTGCGAGATGTAAAGGAGAGCAAGGCCTTCTGAACGCAGCCGTTTGAGGACAGCAAACACCTTGGCAACATCGCCGGCCGTGAGTGCCGAGGTGGCTTCGTCGAGGATCAGAATGCGCGGCTTCGAGACGAGCGCCTTGGCGATCTCCACCAGTTGCCGACGCGACAGCGGCAGGTCCTTCACCGCCGCCCGAGGATGAATATCGTCGGCACCCGCTCGCGCCAAAGCCTCCTCGGCGATCGCCCGCTGAGCACGGCGGTCGATCATGCCGAAACGGCAGGGCGGATTGGCGATGACGATATTGTCGGCAACGCTCAAGTCCGGGATCAGCGACAGCTCTTGGAAAACGCAGGCAATGCCTGCAGCGGCAGCCTCCGCTGGTGAGCGGAAGGCGACCTCTTGGCCGTCGAGAAGCATTCGCCCATCATCCGGCGCCACCACGCCTGCCATGATCTTGATGAGCGTCGATTTGCCGGCGCCGTTTTCACCGAGAATCGCGTGGATCCGACCCGCCGTTACCGCGAGTTCGGCATTTTCGAGCGCGCGCACACCGCCATAGCGTTTCGACACGCCTTCCATCCGGAAGAGCACGGTTGGCGTGTCTCGTTCTGCCATGTCCATCGGCCGCCTCGGTCAGGATTGTCGCCGCATACCGCGCCGAAGGAGGGCGCGGTATGCTTTTTGAGAAACAATGTTCCGGGGCGAACCTACTGGTTTTCCTTGCTCTGCCCCATGATTTCCTGGGCGGTGAAATTGATGTCGCAGGTCGGAAAAGCATTGCCGACGAAGAAGTTGTCCGACTGGTCGGGATAGTAATCCTGACCTTCCTTGAAGTTCGGGTCCTCGACGATCGCCAAAGGCAGCTTGATCGACTGCGGCACGACCTCGCCCTCGAGCGCGGCAATAGCCGTCTTGATGGCGACCGCCACCTGGGCCGGGCCGGTGCCGGCCGAGGAGCACTTCAACCCTTCCGCGGCATGCTTGGCGCAGAATTTACGGAATCCGTTTTCCGTTTCGCCGCCGAACGGCACGAAAGGGTGACCGGCATCGATCATCGCCTGGACGACGCCGGTGTCACCACCCTGCGCCGTGATACCATCGAACTTCTTGTGAACGGCAATCGCATCGGCGGTCGCCTTCTGCGCCGTCGGATCATCCCATTTGCCGAGCACTTCCACCACATCCCACTTCTTGCCGGTGGCGGCCAACGTCTCATGAATGCCGTTATGGCGATCGGTGTCGACCGAAGTACCGGCGACCCCGCGCACTTCGAGGATCTTGCCGCCTTCCGGCAAGTGCTTGGCGAGCCAGTTCGCCCAGAGAACGCCGAGGCCTTTCTGATCGACGTTGACGTTTATCGCATCCTCCGTGTCGAGAATGTTGTCGAAAGCGACGAGAACAACGCCGGCTTCCTTTGCGCGTTTGATAACCGGCCCGAAGGCGGTCGGGTTCTGGGCGTTGACGACGATTGCGTCATAGCCAGAGTCGATGAAATTGTTGATTGCGGAGATCTGCGCCGGCACGTCCTCGCCGGTCGACACCACCTTGAACTCCTTGAGCTTTGCCGCCACGTCCGGCTGCGCGGCATAAGCCTTGGCCGTTTGGATCATCTGAATGCGCCAGGTGTTGGCGATATAGCCGTTCGCGAGCGCGATCCGGTAAGGACCTTCCTTTTTTTGAAACTTGAAGAATTTGGTTTCGGGCGACCACGGCGCGAAACAATCCGGGTCTGCTGCCGGGCCACTGACGATTTCAGGCTCAGCGTAGGCGGTGGTGGATAGAAATGCGAGTGCAGCGGCCGTGAGCATGCCGCTGACGAATTTGCTGGTCATCGAATTCCCTCCCATTTGTGGTAATGCCGGGACAGGGCATCGAAACAGGGGGCCGCAAAACGTCGATAATTCGCCGCAGAATTCATCTGCGTTGCTTGCCGATCCGGCACGACATGTCGATACGCGAGTCCGACGCCGGACAGGTCTCCTCCCCTGGGCGTCAGTCAGCGATGGTAGCGTTACCAATGGCCATTGTAAACTGCACCTGCGCCCCACCCGCACCATCGGCAGGTGACGGTCGCTCGCTTGCAGCGATCGATTTCTCGGTTCCGTTTGACGAAGCCACCCCCGCCATCGAACGGAACGATACGCTGGGCGAGCGGACGGCGCAGCCCTACTGCGCGTTTCCTTACATCGAGGCCGATTCAAGATAAAACACGCAGCAATTTCGAAGTGCTACAGCGGCCTTTATGCGTCTGAAAAGACGCAACCGCGCTGTAACCCGCGCTGTCCGCGGCAGTTTCCGCTCAGCCCTGCTGAGCGGTTCCATAAGCTTGATTGAAGCGGTCCATAAAGCTCTCGATCGAACCGCGTCCGAAGCGTCTCAGCCGGCGCCGCACAAGAACGGACATGACGCGGGCGGCGGTAGAGAAGGTCATTTCGTCGAGCGGTCCCGCGCCGTTCCAGGGCTTGCTCAGCCGGTCGGTGACGATGCCGAGCATGTTGGTGGGCATGATGTCGGTGCAGGGTTTCATCCACTCGAAAACAGCGCTGATCGGAAGCACCTTGCCTTCGAAGGGAACGATCGGTTCGGGTGTATCTTCACCCCAGTCGTCATAGGCTTCGAGCGCATCTCTGAAGAGATTTTGCAGGGTTATCGGGGCATGCCCTTCATACAGGGCGGGCAGGAAATTCGTCATTTGTGTCTCCTCCGATTGGGCTAGACCGGAAACGCGAAATGGCCAATTCTGTCAGCAAAACTGATTGCAATACTCCTGGCAACCGTGGGATGTGCAGTGGCAGTATGGTTCAAAGAAACCCAAGGGGCAAACGCATTTGACCAGAAAGGTGGATTTCCTGGGGATGCTTGCCGCGGCGGAGCTTGCGCCGCCGGCGCAAACCGCTGAATGAAGTGGTGAAATTCGGCTGCGAGAAATTACACGGTCAGGTGCCGGCGTGCCTCCGGCGTGTCGAGCGTCTCTGCCGCTCCTTCATGTACGAAGGCGCCACGGTCCATGATGTAGACATGGTCAGCAAGCTCCCGGCAGAAATCGAGATATTGCTCGACGAGCAGGATCGCCATGCCGGTCGAATCCCTCAGATATCTTATCGCCCTGCCTATGTCCTTGATAATCGAGGGCTGAATACCTTCTGTCGGCTCGTCGAGCACAAGGATCTTCGGGCGGCTGACGAGCGCGCGACCTATGGCGAGTTGCTGCTGCTGGCCACCGGAAAGATCGCCGCCGCGGCGTCCGAGCATCGTCTGAAGCACCGGAAACAGGCTGAAGATATCGTCCGGAATCGAGCGGTCTGCCCGCCTCAGCGGCGCATAGCCGGTCTCCAAATTCTCCTTCACCGTCAGGAGAGGAAAGATCTCGCGGCCCTGCGGCACGTAGCCGACGCCCTGCTTGGCGCGCCGGAAGGGCGCCATGCCGTCGAGCGGCGTATCATTGAAGGAGATAGCGCCTGCACTCACCGGGTGCTGGCCGGTTATCGCTCTGAGCAGGCTGGATTTGCCCACGCCGTTCCGCCCTAGCACGCAGGTGATTTTTCCCATCTCTGCCTTGATTGAGACATTGCGCAAGGCCTGGGCGGCGCCATAGTGAAGGCTGACATTTTCCACCGTCAACATGCGTTAAAAACTCCTCGCTCGCTCGCGTTCATCGGCCGAGATAGTTCTCGATCACCTTCGGATCACTGCTCACGAAATCAATGGAACCTTCCGCAAGCACGGAGCCCTCCGCGAGACAGGTCACCTTGACACCGAGGTCACGGATGAAACCCATGTCATGCTCGACCACGACGACGGAGCGCGTTTTGGCGATCTCCTTCAACAGGATCGCGGTTTCCGCCGTCTCCGCGTCCGTCATGCCGGCCACCGGCTCATCAACGAGCAGCAGTTCCGGTTCCTGCGCAAGCAGCATGCCGATCTCCAGCCATTGCTTCTGGCCGTGTGAGAGATTGGCTGCGAGATCGTCACGGCGCGCCGTCAGCCGAACGGTCGCAAGTATCTCCTCGATGCGCACCTTGTCCTCGCGCGTCAAACGATAGAACAGAGTGGCAAAGACGCCGCGGCTGCGATCAAGCGCCAACTCCAGGTTGTCCCACACCGTATGGTTCTCGAAAACCGTCGGCTTCTGAAACTTGCGGCCGATGCCGAGCTGAGCGATTTCCGCCTCATCCTTTCGGGTGAGGTCTATGTCTCCCTTGAAGAACACGTCGCCTTCGTCCGGCCGCGTCTTGCCGGTGATGATGTCCATCATCGTCGTCTTGCCGGCGCCGTTTGGGCCGATGATTGCGCGCAATTCCCCAGGCTCGACCACGAAGGAGAGCGAATTCAGCGCCTTGAAGCCGTCGAAGGAGACGGAAACGCCATCGAGATAGAGCAGGCTTCTCGGTTTCTTCTCGGTCATGGCGATCACTCCGCAGCTATCGGTTCGGCAGCCGCAAGGCTCGCCTCTTTGTCGTTTCGGGCGGCCTCGCGATAGGCTCTGCGCCGGCTGAGATATTGCTGCGCGGTGCCGACGACGCCCTTTGGCAGGAAGAGTGTGACGAGCACGAACAGCCCGCCGAGTGCGAACAGCCAGAATTCCGGAAACGCGGCGGTGAAGATGCTCTTGCCGCCATTGACGAGAATGGCGCCGATGATCGGGCCGATCAGCGTGCCGCGACCGCCAACCGCCGTCCAGATCACCACCTCGATCGAGTTGCCGGGTTCGAACTCGCCGGGATTGATGATGCCGACCTGCGGCACATAGAGGGCGCCAGCGACGCCGGCCATCATCGCCGAGACGGTGAAGGCGAAGAGCTTCATGTGCTCGACGCGGTAACCGAGGAAGCGGGTGCGACTTTCTGCGTCGCGAAGCGCAACCAGCACCTTTCCGAACTTCGAGCGCACGATGCCGGATGCGATGACCAGCGCGGCGGCAAGTGCCAATGCGGAGGCTGCAAAGAGAGCCGCACGTGTGCCGTCCGCGTGGATGTTGAACCCGAGAATATCCTTGAAATCCGTCAGGCCGTTGTTGCCGCCGAAGCCCATGTCGTTACGAAAGAAGGCGAGCAGCAGTGCGTAGGTCATCGCCTGGGTGATGATCGACAGATAGACGCCATTGACGCGGGAACGAAAAGCGAACCAGCCGAAGACGAAGGCGAGCAGCCCCGGCGCCAGCACGACCATCAGCGCCGCGAACCAGAACATGTCGAAACCGTACCAGAACCAGGGGAGTTCCTTCCAGTTGAGGAAGACCATGAAATCCGGCAGCAGCGGGTTGCCGTAGGAGCCGCGCGCGCCGATCTGGCGCATCAGGTACATGCCCATCGCGTAACCGCCGAGAGCGAAGAAGGCGGCGTGTCCGAGCGATAGGATACCGCAGAAACCCCAGACGAGATCGAGCGACAACGCTAGAAGCGCATAGGTCAGATACTTGCCGAAAAGTGAGACCAGATAGGTTGGCACATGCAGAGCATCGTCCGGCGCCGTCAGCAGGTTCAGCGCCGGAATGACGAGCGCGAACCCCAGCAGGATCGCCACAGCGACGACGATGGTTCGGTCTGCAGATTTGATGAGAAACGAGGTGATCATGCTTCCACCGCCCGACCCTTGAGTGCAAACAGCCCGCGCGGCCGCTTCTGGATGAAGAGGATGATCAACACGAGAACGAGGATCTTGCCGAGGACGGCTCCGGCATAGGGTTCGATGAACTTGTTGAGAATGCCGAGCGTGAAAGCGCCCACAAGTGTACCCCAGAGATTGCCGACACCGCCGAAGACGACGACCATGAAGCTATCGATGATGTAGCCTTGACCGAGGTTCGGCGAGACATTGTCGATCTGCGAAAGCGCGACGCCCGCCATGCCTGCAATGCCTGAGCCAAGCGCGAAGGTCAGCGCGTCGACCAAGGGTGTGCGGATGCCCATGGAGGAAGCCATGCGCCGGTTCTGCGTCACCGCTCGCATCTGGAGACCCATCGGCGTCTTCTTCAGCAGGAAGAGAAGGGCGGCAAAGACGGCGAGCGCGAAGACGATGATCCAGAGACGGTTCCAGGTGACCGTCAGCCCGCCCAGTTCAAAAGCGCCGGACATCCACGACGGATTGCCGACTTCGCGGTTGGTCGGGCCGAAGATCGTGCGGACCGCTTGCTGCAGGATCAGCGATATGCCCCACGTGGCGAGCAGCGTCTCGAGCGGACGGCCATAAAGGAAGCGGATAACGCCCCGTTCGATCACCAGACCGACGGCCCCCGTCACGAGAAAGGCGAGCGGCAGGGCGATCGCCAGAGACCAATCGAAAAGCGCCGGAAAGGAGTTGCGTACGACCTCCTGAACCAGAAAGGTCGTATAAGCACCGAGCATGACCATTTCGCCGTGCGCCATGTTGATGATGCCCATAACCCCGAACGTAATGGCAAGGCCGATCGCCGCGAGAAGCAGCACCGAGCCGAGGGACAGGCCGTACCAGACGTTCTGTCCGGCGGCCCAGAGCGCCTGCGTTTGCTCGATGCTCGCAAGTGCCGCCTCGATATCCGGCTTCAAGCTCTCGTCCGCGGAGACGATGGCGGCCGAGAGAATGGACAGCGCGTCGCGCCCGCCACTTTCCTTCAGTGTTTGAATCGCCTTTTTCTTCTCCTCGACCGGCCGGTCTGAGATGAGCAACGTCGTGGCACGCGCCTGTTCGAGCAGCGCCCGGACAGCAGCATCTTTCTCTGAGCCGAGGGCGTTCTCGATCGCGCCGAGCGCTTCCGCACTGGGCGATTGCAGAACCGATTGCACGGCTTTGAGGCGCGCGTTGCGATCCGGGCTCAACAGCGTCAGGCTGCCGAGCGCCGTTCGCACGGCGCGGCGTACGCTGTTGTTCACCTTGATCTTTTGAAACGCCACCTTCGGCGCTTCGCCGGCGCTTTCGCCGGAAACCGGGTCGGTGAGCGTCAGAGCCGATCCGCTTTCTTCCGTCAGAAATACCTGGCCGTCGGCCCTGCGGGCATAGAGATCGCCTTCACCGAGCGCTTCGAGGATTGCCAGGACCTTCGGATCACCGTTTTTTGCCAATGCGCCGATGTGCTCGTCCATGTCGGACAATTTTGCTGTCCCGAGCGCATTCACCAGTTCGCGCAGCCCTTCTTCGGCCCGAAGCCCTGCGACCGGGATCACGGTGAAGAGAAACAAGGCGACAAGTACGGTTTGCAGGATGCGGTGCATTTGCCCTCTCGCTCGATTCGTGTCGCCTGAACTCGCCCCATGCCGCGCGGGCAAGCTCCGCCAGCGGCCGGATTTAAGCAGGCACGTCGGTTTCTCGGCGTCATCCCCGCATTTCGGCTGCAAGTCCCTCCGCCCGAAGGACGCTTCCGGACGGAGGGTATTTCGATCTACTGGTTAGTCATGAAAAATGTCGCTGAGGAAACGGCCCTACCGTGGCCGTTTCCGAGAACAATGTTTTCGTGATGAAAATCATGAACCCTTGCCGCCGCATTTTCCGGTGGCGACGTTGAAGTTGCCGCAGGACATCGGCGCCCGCCAATCGGCGATCAGATCTTTCGAGTCCGGCAGGTAGTCCGACCATTCGTCGCCGACGACGAGGCCGGGCGTTTCCCAAACCGTCTCGAACTGACCATCCGCCTGGATTTCGCCGATGAGCACCGGCTTGGTGATGTGGTGATTCGGCATCATGGTGGAATAGCCACCCGAGAGGTTCGGCACCGAAATACCGACCATGGCGTCGAGCACCGCGTCGGTGTCGGTAGTGCCCGCCTTTTCAACAGCCTTCAGCCACATGTTGAAGCCGATATAGTGGGCTTCCATCGGATCGTTGGTCACCCGCTTGTCGTTCTTGGTGTAGGCCTTCCAGGTCTTGATGAACTCGGCATTCGCCGGATTGTCGACCGACTGGAAATAGTTCCAGGCCGCCAGATGGCCGACCAGCGGGCCGGTATCGAGGCCAGCAAGCTCTTCCTCGCCGACGGAGAAGGCGACGACCGGAATGTCCTCGGCCTTGATGCCCTGGTTGGCGAGCTCTTTGTAGAAGGGCACGTTGGCGTCACCGTTGACGGTGGAGACTACCGCCGTCTTCTTGCCGGCCGAGCCGAACTTCTTGACGTCGGAGACGATGGTCTGCCAGTCGGAATGGCCGAAAGGCGTATAGTTGATCATGATGTCCTCGGGCTTGACGCCCTTGGAGATCAGGTAGGCCTCGAGGATCTTGTTGGTCGTGCGCGGATAGACGTAGTCGGTGCCGGCGAGCACCCAGCGCTCGACCTCTTCGTTTTCCATCAGATAATCGACGGCAGGGATCGCCTGCTGGTTCGGAGCGGCGCCCGTGTAGAAGACGTTGCGCTGGCTTTCCTCACCCTCGTACTGGACCGGATAGAAGAGGATCGAGTTCAGTTCCTCAAAAACCGGCAGTACGGATTTGCGGGAAACCGACGTCCAGCAGCCAAAAACGGCCGAGACCTTGTCGGCGGAAACCAGCTCGCGCGCCTTTTCGGCAAAGAGCGGCCAGTCCGAGGCGGGGTCGACGACGACCGCTTCAAGCTTTTTGCCGAGCAGGCCGCCCTTTTTGTTCTGCTCATCGATCAGCATGAGCATGGCGTCTTTCAGCGTCGTCTCGGAGATCGCCATGGTTCCGGAAAGCGAATGAAGAATGCCGACCTTGATCGTGTCATCGGCGGCGAAGACGCCGTTGAACGCCGTCGTCGAAAGGACGGCAGCGAGGAATGCGCCGCTGACGCTTGTCCTGATATTCATCTCAATGAACCCCTCTAGTTCTGGTCGCGCAACGTGGTGCTCGTTCTCGTTAGCCGTTGCTTGGAGCGGGATAGGAAAGTGTGAAGCGGTTTTCCGCCCATCCCGCTCCCATTCCCGGACGCGATCATCCGACAGGGGCGCTGCAGTGCACATACGTCATTTTGCGTAGATCACGGGGGGAAGAAGGAAGCTTCCGCCGCAATGCAGCAATTTCGTGTACCGGTCATCTGTGTTACGAAAGGGAGACTGGCGTCTTCCCGGCCGGCAATGCGAGACACGCGAGGCAACATGGCGGCACGCCAGCGCATCATTCCCGTCAGGCGAGAATACAATCGCTGGGTCGCCAACCAGACGCTCGAAGACTATGCCTTGCGCTTCACCGCAAAAAGCGCGCGGCGCTTTTCCTCCGAGCGCATCTCGCAGACCGCGATCGGCGCGATCTCCTTCCTGGCGCTGGAAGCGATCGGTGGCGCCATCACCATGTCCTACGGCACGACCAATGCGATCGTCGCCATCCTCGTCGCCAGCGTGATGATCCTTCTCGTCGGCCTGCCGATCAGCCGCTATGCCATCCGCCACGGCGTCGATATCGACCTTCTGACGCGCGGTGCCAGCTTCGGCTATATCGGCTCGACGATCACGTCGCTGATCTATGCGAGCTTCACCTTCATCCTCTTCGCGATCGAAGCGTCGATCATGTCCGGCGCGCTGGAACTCGCGCTCGGCATACCGCTTTGGATCGGCTACATCGTCAGCGCCGTCGTGGTGATTCCGCTGGTAACGCACGGCGTGCGGCTGATCAGCAAGTTCCAACTGATGACGCAACCCTTCTGGATCGTCCTCAACATCCTGCCCTTCGCCTTTATTGCGCTTGCCGATTGGGAAAAGGTCGGGCTCTGGCTCGCCTATGCAGGCATCCACCATGCCTCCGGCCCCACAGGCACGATTGCTCCCTTCGATCTCGTCGAGTTCGGCGCGGCTTCCGCGGTGATCTTCGCGCTGATGGCACAGATCGGCGAACAGGTGGACTTCCTCCGCTTCCTGCCGCCAGACGGCCAACGCAAGCTCCACCACCGCATTGCCATCTTTTTGGCCGGATCCGGATGGGTGATCGTCGGCGCACCGAAGCTGCTTGCCGGCTCCTTTCTCGTCGTGCTGGCGCTCAGCGCCGGCGTGCCTTCAACCAGGGCCGCCGATCCGGCGCAGATGTACTACACCGCCTTCGGCTACATCTTTCCGTCGGACACAGCCGCTCTGCTCCTGATGGCCGCCTTCGTCGTCGTCTCGCAGTTGAAGATCAACGTGATGAACGCCTATGCCGGGTCGCTCGCGTGGTCGAACTTTTTCTCGCGGCTGACGCACAGCCATCCCGGCCGCGTCATCTGGCTGGTCTTCAACGTGGCGATCGCCCTCCTCCTGATGGAGCTTGGCATCTATCGCCTGCTTGAGGAGACGCTCGGCATCTTCTCGATCATCGCCATGGCCTGGCTCTGCACGATCTCCGCCGACCTCTTCGTCAACAAGCCGCTCGGCCTGTCGCCGCCGGGCATCGAGTTCAAGCGCGCCCATCTCTACGACATCAATCCTGTCGGCCTCGGCACCATGGGCGTATCGGCAATCCTGGCGCTTACCGCGCATTTCGGCGCCATGGGTGCCATTGCCGCCTCGCTCGCGCCCTATATCGCGCTCGTTGCGGCCTTCATCGCCTCGCCGCTGATTGCCTGGTGGACGGAGGGAAAATTCTATCTGGCGCGCAAACCGCGCAAGAGCTGGTTTCGTCAAAGTGAGATTACCTGCTCCATCTGCGAGCACCCATTCGAGCCGGAAGACATGGCCTGGTGCCCGGCCTACGCCGCGCCGATCTGCTCGCTCTGCTGTTCGCTCGACAGCCGCTGTCACGATATGTGCAAGCCGAAGGCGCGGCTGAACACGCAGATTGCCACGGTCGCCAAGACGTTGCTGCCTGAAGCAATTACAACGAAGCTCGCAACCAGGCTCGGGCGCTATGCAATTTCAGCGGTCCTGTCGATCACCGGCATCGGCATCATCCTCGCGATGATCGCGCATCAGACGACCGCCGCTTCGCCGGAGACCGCCGCCGTCGTCGAGCGGACGGTCGCAATCGTCTTCTTCGTCTTCGCCATCTTCGCCGGGATCGTCTCATGGTTCTACGTGCTCGCTCATGACAGCCGAGTCGTCGCCGAGGAAGAATCCTCCCGCCAAAACACACTGCTGCTCAAAGAGATTGCCGCTCACAAGCGGACGGATGCAGCCTTGCAGAACGCCAAGGAGGCGGCGGAAGCGGCCAACCGCGCAAAGAGCCGCTATGTCGTCGGCCTCAGCCACGAATTGCGAACGCCGCTCAACGCCGTGCTCGGCTACGCGCAGATCCTAGAGCGAGACGAGACGATTCCGCCCTCCCGGCAAGGCGCCATCAAGGTGATCAAGCGCAGTGCCGATCACCTCTCCGGGCTGATCGACGGGCTGCTCGACATTTCCAAGATCGAGGCCGGTAAGCTGCAGGTCTATTCCAACGAGATCAACATTCACGATTTCCTCGATCAGATCGTCGACATGTTCCGGCCGCAGGCGCAGGCCAAGGGGCTCGCCTTCGAGCACAACCGCGCGCCATCGCTGCCGCAATATGTGCGCACCGACGAGAAGCGGCTTCGGCAGATCCTCGTGAACCTGCTCTCGAACGCGCTGAAATTCACTGAGCAGGGCTGCATCCGTTTCGACATCGCCTATCGCAGTCAGGTGGCGACCTTCACCATCGAAGACAGCGGCCGCGGCATCAGCGACAAGGATCTGCCGCGGATCTTCGACCCGTTTCAGCGCGGCGCGGCGGAGCATCGTATGCCTGGGCTCGGCCTCGGCTTGACCATCACACGTCTGCTGACGCAGACGCTCGGCGGTGAAATCTCCGTTACCAGCGAAAAGGATAAGGGCACCGCCTTCAAGGTCCGGTTGATGCTCTCGGCAGTCGACCGGCCGGCGGCGATCAATGACCCGGTGCGAAGGATCAAATCCTACAAGGGGCCGCGCCGTACCATTGTCGTGGTGGACGACAACGAAGACCACCGAGATCTCATGCGCGAGGTGTTGGTACCGCTCGAGTTCGTCGTGCTGACGGCGGCAAGCGGCGCGGAATGCCTGGCGCTGCTCGAAGCTAGCCGGCCCGACTTGTTCCTGATCGACATCTCCATGCCGGGGATGAACGGCTGGGAGCTGGTTACAAAGCTCAGGGAAAGCGGCCAAACCGCGCCGGCGATCATATTGTCGGCCAATATCGGCGACGGGTCTGCGGCGGGGGCGACCGGCCACAGCGACACGCTCGCCAAGCCTTTCGGCGTGCGCCAGCTTGCGGACAAGCTGGCGATTCATCTCGGTCTCGAATGGATCCATGAAGGCGACGTCAAAGGCGCCAGCGCCAATAACGACCCTGTAACCAGTCCTGGAAATCACCACGTCGAAGAATTGATCCGGCTCGGCGAAATCGGCTACGTCAGAGGCATCGAGTCGAAGCTGACGGAGATTGCCCTGAAACCGGAGAACCAGGCCTTCGCTGAAGCCGTGCGCGCCTATGTCCGGGCCTTCGACCTTACGGGCTACGACGCCTTCCTCAAAGGGCTGGCAGCAGAGGAGGCGAGTACCCGTGTCTGAGACTGTAAATCCGCGCGACATTGTCCTGCTGGTCGACGACTCGCCAGAGGCACTGGGCTTCCTGACGGAGGCGCTGGAGCAGTCAGGCTTTTCCGTGCTGATCGCCACCTCGGGCAATGCGGCGCTCAACATCGCCGACCGCATCACTCCCGACATCATCCTGCTCGATGCCGTCATGCCGGGGATGGATGGGTTTGAAACCTGTGCCCGGCTCAAGATAAGTGCCTCGGTGGCCCAGGTTCCCGTGATCTTCATGACCGGGCTCACGGAAACCGAACATGTCGTGCGCGCGCTCGAGGCGGGCGGCGTCGACTATCTTACCAAACCGATCAATATCGACGAACTCAGGGCGCGGATCCGGGTCCATCTCTCCAATGCCCGCTCTGCGCAGAGCGCAAGGGTCGCACTCGACGCGGCGGGCCGGCATCTCGTGGCCGTGCGCGGCGACGGCACCGTCCGCTGGTCAACGCCGCAGGCGACCCGCCTCGTCAATGCCGCCACCGGAACTGACGATGGTCTTTCGGTCGTCACCGGGCGCATCTCCGAATGGATGCAGCAGCAAGAGCGCAGAGGATCGGCACGGGAAGATACCTTCACGCTGCACCAGGCGGGACAATCCAGCCTGCAGATATCATACCTGGGCGCAATCGGTGCCAACGAATATCTCTTCCGCCTGACGGCCGAGAACGGCATGAGTGACGATGAGGTGTTGCGGCAGCATTTCCTGCTGACACAGCGCGAATCCGAGGTGCTGCTGTGGATCGCCAAGGGCAAGTCCAACCGCGATATCGGCGAGATTCTCGGCCTCAGTTCCCGAACGGTCACCAAACATCTCGAGCAGATTTACGTGAAGCTCGGCGTCGAAAACCGTGCCTCCGCCGCCGTCAAGGCGACGCAGGTGCTACACGGAATCTGATGGCCTTCGAGAGCAAACCATTTCGGCGTGGTCGAAAAAAAGCGCGGTCTGGAAACCAGACCGCGCCAAATCGCACTTGTCGTGCGGTCCTGCCCTGGGAGGCAAGTTATTCGGCGGGCTGAACAGCCGCCGGAATGGGCTCTTCCCGCCCCGCGCCGCCGAGCACGGCAGAGAACCGAGCCTGATCCAGTTCGCCCTCCCACTTCGCCACCACGACCGTAGCGACGGCATTGCCGACGAAGTTGGTGAGCGCCCGGCATTCCGACATGAAACGGTCGATGCCGAGGATCAGGGCCATGCCGGCGACTGGCACGGCGGGAACGACGGAAAGCGTCGCTGCAAGCGTGATGAAACCGGCGCCGGTGATGCCCGCAGCCCCCTTCGAACTCAGCATCGCCACGAGCAGCAGCAGGATCTGGTCGCCGAAAGAGAGCTGAATGTCGGTCGCCTGCGCAATGAAGAGCGCAGCGAGCCTCATGTAGATGTTCGTGCCGTCGAGGTTGAAGGAATAGCCAGTCGGAATGACGAGGCCTACGACCGAACGTTTGCAGCCCGCCTTCTCCATCTTGCTCATGAGGCCCGGGAGAGCCGCTTCCGAAGACGACGTTCCAAGGACGAGCAGCAGCTCCTCCTTAATGTAGCGAATGAGCGCGACGATCGAGAAGCCGTTGTAGCGCGCGACGGCGCCGAGCACGACGAAGACGAAGAGGAAGGAGGTGAGATAGAAGGTCCCGATCAGCATCGCGAGGTTGGCGATCGAAGCGATACCGTACTTGCCGATGGTGAAAGCCATGGCGCCGAAGGCACCGATCGGCGCCGCCTTCATCAGGATCGCCACCAGCCGGAAGATCGGCGCGGTCAAAGCCTGCAGGAAATCGACGACCGGTTCGCCCTTCTTGCCGACCATCGCCAGCGCGATGCCGAAGAGGACCGAAATGAACAGCACCTGCAATATATCGCCATCGGCGAAGGCGCTGATCAGCGTCGTCGGAATGATGTTCATCACGAAGCCGGTGATCGATTGCTCATGCGCCTTCTCGGTATAGGTGGTAACCGCCTTCATATCCAGCGATGCCGGATCGATATGCATCCCGGCGCCCGGCTGTACGACATTGGCTACGATCAGGCCCACGATGAGAGCGAGCGTAGAGAAAGTCAGGAAATAGATCATCGCCTTGCCGGCGACGCGCCCGACCTTGGCAAGATCGGTCATGCCGGCAATGCCGGTCGCGACGGTCAGAAAGATGACCGGCGCGATGATCATCTTGACGAGTTTGATGAAGGCATCGCCAAGCGGCTTCAATTCGGTGCCGACATCGGGATAGAAATGTCCGAGCAGAATGCCCGCGGCGATCGCCGCCAGGACCTGCACATAGAGGTGCCGATAAAGGGGTGTCTTGCCGCGGACTTCCGCGGAATGTTCTGCGATCATGATATCCTCCACGCGGGGCCCAGTCCGGCAGTTTGCCGGGCCTCCCAGGCCACTTTTCCGAAGACCGACAGCAGCGGCTGTCATGTGGAGGGAATTGCAACGCCCGTGCCAGTTCGCGGCCGCATCAGCAACCGATTGAATGTACTTACTTTTATAAATTCGCCCCCACTCTCCTCACGTCTCCATGTGCGAGAATCCGCACAGTGCGACTGGCTTACTGGGCGAAAACATGCACAATATCGCAATGACCACACATGCTCTGGACACAATCAATCTAGGCGAGCTTCACCGCCGGGCGCAGCGATCCTGGTTGTTTTTCACCGTCATCGCCGTTGGACTTCTGGTGGTCAGCTTTCTCGTGGCCGGCGAATATGGCCGGGCAAAAGCGCTCGGTGCCTTGGCCGATCAGAGCCGCATCGACGTCAGCCTGAAAGCATCGCTGCTGCGTGCGGTTATTGAAAGGCAACGCGCACTACCACTGGTTCTCGCCGACGACACGGCCATTCGCGAGGCACTCATATCGGCGGACGGACGATCGCTGGACCAGATCAACCGTAAGCTCGAAAGTCTCGCCGCCAGCGCCGAAGCGGCCGTCGTCTATCTGATCGGGCGGGACGGGGTCGCGGTCGCCGCCAGCAATTGGCGCGAGCCGACGAGTTTCGTCGGCAACGATTACGCGTTCCGGGACTATTTCCGGCTGGCGCTGCGCGACGGCAAGGCTGAACATTTCGCTATGGGAACGGTCAGCAGGCGCCCCGGACTCTATATCTCCCGACGGATCGATGGGCCCGACGGGCCGCTCGGGGTCATCGTCGCCAAGCTCGAATTCGACGGCGTCGAAGCCGATTGGCGCGCCTCCGGCAAGCCGGCCTATGTCACGGACCGTCGCGGCATCGTGCTCATCGCCAGCCTGCCGTCCTGGCGGTTCATGACGACGGAGCCCATCCCCGAGGATCGGGCGGCCGAAATCCGCGAAAGCTTGCAATTCGGCGACGCGCCCCTGCTGCCCCTTCCCTTCCGCCAACTGGAAGCGATGGCCGACGGCTCGACCATTCTTGACGTTCTGCTCCCAGGCAGCAGTCCCGAAGCGTTTCTGCGGGTCGAAACGATGGTGCCGTCCACCAATTGGCGTCTCGAACAATTGTCGCCAATCGAAACGGCCCTGTCGGCCGGCGCACGCGAAGCGCGACTCTTGATGCTCGCGGTGCTGGTGCCGCTCCTGGCTTTGTTGGCATTTCTCCTGCGCCGGCGGCAGATGATCGCGACGCGGTCAGCGGCAGAGAGGCTGGCGCGAAACGAACTGGAGGCAAGGGTCGAGGAAAGGACGCGCGACCTCCGAATGGCGCGCGATAGTCTCGAGATCGAAATCGCCGATCATCGGCAGACGACCGAAAAGCTGCAGGCCGTCCAGCAGGATCTCGTGCAGGCCAACCGGCTGGCGATCCTCGGCCAGGTCGCAGCCGGCGTCGCCCATGAAATCAACCAGCCCGTCGCCACAATCCGCGCCTATGCGGACAATGCCCGCACCTTCTTGGATCGCGGCCAGAGCGCGACCGCTGCCGACAACCTTACCAGCATCGCGGAACTCACCGAGCGGGTGGGCGCGATCACCGACGAGCTACGCCGCTTCGCGCGCAAGGGCCACTTCGCTGCCGAACCGACGGCGATGAAGGACGTGATAGAGGGAGCGCTGCTTCTTCTGCGCAGCCGCTTTGCCGGGCGCATGGATACGATCAAACTCTCCCTGCCGCCCGATGAATTGAAGGCGCTCGGCAATCGAATTCGACTGGAACAGGTGCTGATCAATCTGCTCCAGAATGCGCTCGAAGCGCTCGGTGACGGACCGGATGGAGTAGTTCGCGTCGATTGCGCGGAGACAGCCGGCGGCGTCACCCTGACGGTTGCCGACAACGGCCCAGGCATCCCAACCGAGATTCGGGACGAACTTTTCACGCCTTTCAACACGTCGAAGGAAGAGGGGCTCGGCCTCGGATTGGCAATTTCGAAGGAGATTGTCTCCGATTACGGCGGCACCATCGAAGTCGACAGCGGCCCGTCCGGAACCACATTCACCGTCCATTTGCAGAAGGCTTGAGCATGAACCGCGCATCAAACGTGTTCCTGATCGATGACGACCGCGACCTGCGCAAGGCGATGCAGCAGACACTGGAGCTCGCCGGCTTCACGGTCTCGCCCTTCGCGAGTGCAACCGAAGCACTCGCGGCGCTCCGCCCCGACTTCGCCGGCATCGTCGTCAGCGACATCCGCATGCCGGGCTTGGACGGCCTCGCCTTCTTCCGCAAAGTCGCCGCGCTCGACCCGGACCTTCCCGTCATTCTGGTGACCGGACACGGCGACATACCGATGGCCGTACAGGCCATTCAGGACGGGGTCTACGACTTCATCGCCAAGCCGTTTGCCGCCGACCGCCTCGTTCAAAGCGCGCGGCGCGCGGAGGAGAAACGCCGCCTCGTGATGGAAAACCGCGCGCTTCGGCGCGCGGCGGAGAGTGCTTCCGAAAGCCTGCCACTAATCGGCCAGACCGCCGTAATGGAACGGCTGCGTCAGACGCTGAGGCACATCGCCGATACCGACGTCGACGTGCTGGTCGCCGGCGAGACCGGCAGCGGCAAGGAGGTGGTCGCAACGCTGCTGCACCAATGGAGCCGGCGCAGGGACGGCAATTTCGTCGCGCTCAATTGCGGCGCGCTCCCTGAAACGGTGATCGAGAGCGAGCTCTTCGGTCATGAGCCCGGCGCCTTCACCGGGGCGACCAAGAAGCGGATCGGCCGGATCGAGCATGCAAGCGGCGGCACGCTGTTCTTGGACGAGATCGAGGCGATGCCGCCGGCAACCCAGGTGAAGATGCTGCGGGTGCTTGAGGCACGCGAGATCACGCCGCTCGGCACCAACGCCGTCCGGCCGGTCGACATTCGCGTCGTGGCGGCGGCCAAGGTCGATCTCGGCGATCCGGCGGAGCGCGGCGATTTTCGCGAAGACCTCTACTACCGCCTCAATGTCGTGACGCTGTCGATCCCGCCCTTACGTGAGCGCCGTGGAGACATCCCGCTTCTCTTCTCGCATTTCCTCGCCCGTGCCTCAGAACGCTTCGGTCGGGAGGTGCCAACAATCTCGGCAACGGTCCGCGATCACCTGATGTCGCACCCCTGGCCCGGCAATGTGCGCGAGCTCTCGCATTTCGCCGAACGGGTGGCGCTTGGGGTCGAGGGCGATCCGGGCAAGCCCGCCAGTCCCCCCGCTGCTACAGGGGGCACTTTGCCGGAAAGGCTGGAGCGCTACGAGGCAGCAATCCTGAAAGAGACGCTGACGGCGCATCGCGGCGACGTCAAGGAGACCCTGGAGGCACTCGGCATTCCCCGCAAGACCTTTTATGACAAGCTGCAGCGCCACGGCATCAACCGGGCGGAGTATGTGGGGCGCGCTGCCTCGGCGAAGGATGGTGAAGACTAGACCGCCGGATTGTGCAGGTAATTTCAGGTAGTCGAGGGGGCGATTGCCCCTCGCCCTCTCCCCGCGAGCGGGGCGAGGGGTTGAATTCGCCGCGCGCCGCTCTCGCGTCAAGCGCGCGCTGAGGGGGCGAAAACAGCGCCGCTTGGCGCCTTCGCCCCGCCTTGCTGGAGAAGGTGGTCGGCGGGCCGGATGAAGGGCACCCTGCCGGAGACGTCGCTGGCCGCACAGGCCTAGACTAGGACTAGGTCGTAGACTCACCAAGCGCGCAGCCACAGCCGCATTGAGGCGAGTTGGACCATGGCGAGGACGTTGGCAGCAAGCTTGTCCTAGTGGGTGGCGACGCGGCGGAAATGCTTCAGCTTGAAAGCCGCCAGTCGTCTTTCGCCCACGTGCCAACGTCGGAGACTGCTGCCGCTGATCCTGAAAGTTACCACTCTTAGCAGTCCGTCGGGTTAGTCGCGCGACTATGCGGGAACGTATATTAGCCTAATCACGTCCCCGCCAATTCGATCGCTCGCCACGAGGCGCAGCGGCGGCCGCGGACCGGCGAAGAACGGCTTGCCGTGACCAAGCACGACGGGATGAAGGTACAGTCGATATTCATCGACAAGACCAAGGTCGGTCAGGCTTCGCGCTAGCTCTGGTCCGGCAACTTCAATCTCCCCATTCAGTTGAGCCTTCAGCCCGCGTATCGCCGCCTCAATGTCGTCCTCAACGAGAGTGGCGTTCGGGCCGACGGACTTCAACGAGCGCGACACGACCCACTTCGGTTGGCTCCGCCACGCCGCCGCGTAGTCGCGTTCCTCCGCGTCCCACTCAGAACGATCTTCGTCCCAATACCGCATCACCTCGTACATGCGGCGACCGTACACGCTGCCGGCTAGGCCGCGCACATCGTCGATGAAATGACGAAAGAGCGCGGGATCGGGCGCAAATTCCATGTGGTCGACATACCCATCCAGGGACTGGTTCAAGGCGTAGACGAGCTTCGCCATGCTGCAGGATCTCCTCCCAAGTTCCTCAAAAAGGCTTGAGCCGATGCTACGCAGAAATGAAGTTGGTTACAATCTGGCCGCCGCTTCGTTGGTGAGACCAATAACAGAGCTCCGCTTTCCAGCCTGTACGCACAAAGCAGACCGTCCCCTAACCACCCACTTTCGGTCATTCCCGATTTATGGGTTCACGGCCTAGCGATCTATGGTTCGTTCCCCGAGATGCGGCCGCACGCGTGCGGGACCGACCGGCCCGATTGGCACTCTCGGCAGCGGTGTCTTGGTCACAATGCCGTCGGCGATGACGAGCACGCTGTGATAGAATTCCTCGCCGCTTGCGGTTTTCGGAGGCGTGGCGTCGTGCATGACGCTCAACACCGTTGCACCGGGCAAGTTGTCGCGGATCGCCTGGTGAAACGTAACCGTCGCCTCGCTGTCGAGGGCGCTTGTGGGTTCGTCGAGGAACAGGAGCCCCGGGCGCTGCAGGAGGATTCGCGCGAGAACGAGCTTCTGCTTCTGACCGCCGGAGAGAAGCCGGTCCCAGCTTTGATTGTCCCGGCCTTCCTCGGCGAGATCGCCCACGAAATCCGCAAGGCCGGCTTTGCTGAGCGCTGCCGCGGCCTTAGCGTCCGAATGGACTTCGACGGGATCGGGCAGGCAGACCAGTTCCTTCAGCGGTACGGTCGGCAGCTTCACGTCCTGCGCGGCATAGAAGGTCCGCATGTTCCTGGGCCGCACGATGGTGCCACGGCCATGCGCCCAAAGGCCGTTGATCGCCTTGAGCAGGGAGGACTTGCCGGTGCCGGATTCGCCGACGAGGAGGGTCCATTCGCCACGGTCGAACTGGAGGTTCCCAGCCGTGACGAAGGGATCATCGTCGCCCGTGTGCATCAACTCCAGATGCCGGATGGTCAAACCGAGCTGAGGATCCTGCTCGGCATAGCGCAGCTCGGCGTGACCGGTGCGGGCATAGAAATCGCGGGGCTGTTGCACGTCCTCGATCGCCGTTGCAAGATCGGTTACGCGGCGTGCGTTCGCCCTTAGCGTCGCAATGTCCGGCATGACCTGTATGAACCACGAACAATCGGTAATGATCGCGTTGGCGAGCTCGGCGCCGGTGACGTAGGCCTGCAGGCTGATCCTGTTCTCGACATAGGGAAGGAGTCCGGGCGCGTAGGCTACGATCCGCGAGCCGAAGAAGTTGTAGACGAGCTGAAATCCCATATAGATCGCCGTGAGGATGTTGAGCCTCGCCCAGGTGCGGTCGACGTCGCGATAGCGCCGCCTGTGGATGCCCTTCTGCGCTTCCTCGGCGCGGGAGGCCGCGACGTGGAAACTGCGGTGGAGGAGCGTGGTCAGCTCGCGGCGGTAGCTGCCTTCGGCCCATTGCATTCTGACATCCAGCCTTTGCTGGATCGCTCCCAGCTTCGCCGCTACAAACGTATTGAAAGGGACGTAGGCGACGACCGCTGCAAGCGTTAGACAGGCGCTGGCGTAGCTGCCGAGGAACTCGAGGCCGCTGACCTCGGTCGACGTTTCGATAATCCTGCCGCCGACGAAGAAGAGCGACAGGATCACGCCGGCGATCCCCATGGCGAGACCGATGGCGCCGCCAGTCAGGCCTTTGATCGATTCCTGGACGCGCTGATCGATATTGTCCGGTACTCCAACCGCAGACGGGATGGCCTCTGCGGCGCCATGCTGCAGATGAAGATGCGTGTGATTGCGATCGAGTAGCGCGTCGTTAAAACGCCGATCGAGCCACGCGCGCCACTTGCGATGGAGGCTCGTTGAGAAGAAGTGGCGAACCGCCGTGAAACCGACTTCCCTGACCACGACGATCGCGGCCAATGTTGCCGCGCTTGCCAGAAGGGACCTGAGCGTCGTCGGGTTTTCTGGATGGTGAAGAAAGGCGATTGCCCCGACAAGTTCGCCCGACGCCTCGGCGAACCAGACGCTGGCCATTGCTAACAAAGCCGTAAGTACGATGATGATCGCCGCGAGGCCCCAGGCCTCCTTCCACCTCTCGGAGAGCCAGTAGGCAAACATCAAACCCCAGAAGCTGCGCATCGAGGAAACGGGGGTAGACTGCGGCTGCTTTTTTCCCCAATTGCGGCTCCACCAGTGCAAGGCTTTCTCCCGAGTGCGCTACCAGATCAGCGACATCCCTGACCGGGACCGACTGACGATGCCGTGCCGGGACGCTCTGATTGCGATCAACTCCTTGTAAAGATAGCCGTTGCGCGTTCATCTCTCAACTGAGCGGGAGCCTTTGCCGTCCCCGATGCTACCGCAGAAACCAAAATCACTCTTGACGCCACGCCCATAACGGTGACTATTTGCGTCCATTCACCAGGGGGGTCCCGGCAAGGGGCTGAGATACTGCTGTTGTGCGCAGTGACCCGTTGAACCTGATCCAGTTCATACTGGCGTAGGGACGGTGCGGACGTACAAAGCCAAGATTCTGTGTTTTCGCGGAATTTGCCGGCACAGCGTCTTTTCATCCTTCCGGCTTCAGAACTGGGTCTCCAATGTCAAATTTTGGAGCCTCACGATGAACGTTATAAAGCCTCTCTCCACCACGCCTTCCGTCACGCAAGGGCCGCTTCCGGCATCCCGCAAGGTACATCAGGCCGGCGAGATCCATCCCGAGATCCGCGTGCCGATGCGTGAGATCGCGCTGCATCCGACTTCCGGCGAGCCGCCGGTCACCGTCTATGATTCCTCCGGTCCTTTCACGCTCGACGGCGCTGATATCCGCATTGATGCAGGATTGCCGCGCCTTCGCCACGAATGGATCCTCAAACGCGGCGATGTCGAAAGTTACCAGGGACGCAGCGTCAAGGCGGAGGACAACGGCTTTGCGACCGGCGAAAGGCTGACACCCGAATTTCCCGTGCGCCACCACCCGCTCCGGGCGAAGTCCGGACAGGCCGTGACGCAGCTCGCCTATGCCCGGGCCGGCATTGTCACGCCGGAGATGGAGTTCATCGCCATCCGCGAAAACCTCGGCCGCAAGGCCGCGAAAGAGCCGCTCAAGCGCGACGGCGATAGCTTCGGCGCGTCGGTTCCCGATTTCGTCACGCCGGAATTCGTCCGCCAGGAAGTCGCGGCAGGCCGGGCGATCATTCCGGCCAACATCAACCATCCGGAATCCGAGCCGATGATCATCGGCCGCAATTTCCTGGTGAAGATCAATGCCAATATCGGCAATTCCGCCGTCACGTCGTCGATGACCGAGGAAGTCGAGAAGATGGTCTGGGCGACACGTTGGGGCGCCGACACGGTCATGGACCTTTCGACCGGCCGCAACATTCACAATATTCGCGAGTGGATCATCCGCAACTCGCCGGTGCCGATCGGCACGGTTCCGCTCTATCAGGCGCTGGAAAAGGTAAACGGCATCGCCGAGGACCTCACCTGGGAAGTTTATCGCGACACGCTTGTCGAGCAGGCCGAACAGGGGGTGGACTATTTCACCATCCATGCCGGCGTGCGGCTGCACTATATCCCGCTCACCGTCGATCGCGTCACCGGCATCGTCTCGCGCGGCGGCTCGATCATGGCGAAATGGTGCCTGCATCACCACCGCGAAAGCTTCCTCTACGAGCATTTCGAAGAGATCTGCGATATCTGCCGAGCCTATGACGTTTCCTTCTCGCTCGGCGACGGCCTGCGGCCCGGCTCGATCGCCGACGCCAACGACGCGGCGCAGTTTGCCGAGCTCGAGACGCTCGGCGAACTGACGAAGATCGCCTGGGCGAAGGACTGCCAGGTGATGATCGAGGGCCCCGGCCATGTGCCGATGCACAAGATCAAGGAGAACATGGACAAGCAGCTCGCCGTCTGCGGCGAGGCACCCTTCTACACGCTCGGGCCGCTGACGACCGACATCGCGCCCGGTTACGACCACATCACCTCCGGCATCGGCGCGGCGATGATCGGCTGGTTCGGCACCGCCATGCTCTGCTACGTCACGCCGAAGGAGCATTTGGGGCTGCCCGACCGCAACGACGTCAAGACCGGCGTCATCACCTACAAGATCGCGGCACATGCCGCCGATCTCGCCAAGGGACATCCGGCCGCCCGCATTCGCGATGACGCTCTTTCCCGCGCCCGCTTCGAATTCCGCTGGGAGGACCAGTTCAACCTGTCGCTCGATCCGGAAACGGCCCGCAATTTCCACGATGAAACGCTGCCGAAGGAAGCGCACAAGGTCGCGCATTTTTGCTCGATGTGCGGACCAAAATTCTGCTCGATGCGGATCTCCCACGACATACGCGCCGAGGCTCAGAAGGAGGGGCTCGAAGCCATGGCAGCGAAGTATCGCGAAGGCGGCGATCTTTACATGCCGGTCGGGGACGGTGCCGCCCCGCCCGCCGGAGAATGAGATGCGCGTGCTGATCAAGGGGGCCGGCGTCGCCGGCCTCACGACGGCCTATGCGCTCGCCGGGCGCGGCGCGAAGGTCACAGTTTCGGAACGCTCACCCGGTTTTGTGGACGCCGCATCCTGGTATGCGGGCGGAATGCTCGCCCCCTGGTGCGAGCGGGAAAGCGCCGACGAGACCGTCCTCACCCGCGGCATCGGCGCCGCGGACTGGTGGGAGGCTGCCCTTCCGAAGGGCCATGTGCTTCGCAATGGGACGCTCGTCGTCGCGCCGCCGCGAGACCGCGGCGAACTCAGGCGCTTCGCCTCCCGCACATCGGGCTTCCGCTGGCTCGACGCCGAGGAGATCAGGTTGCTCGAGCCGGCGCTCGCTGGCCGGTTCCGAGAAGCGCTGTTCTTTGCCGAGGAAGCGCACCTCGATCCGCGCCGGGCGCTTTTGACGCTAAAACGGACGCTTGAGGCAAAAGGCGTCGTCTTCGGCGGCGATGATGTGCATGAAAGCGATTTCGGCCTGACGGTTGATTGCACCGGCGCCGCCAAGATCGGCGAAGTCAAAGAGCTTCGCGGCGTTCGCGGCGAAATGCTCTACCTCCAGACGCACGAGGTTATACTTTCCCGCCCGGTGCGCATGCTGCATCCGCGTATCCCGCTCTATATCGTCCCGCGCGGCGGTGGCCTCTTCCTGTGCGGCGCGACCATGATCGAGAGCGACGACGGCGGTCCGATCACCGCCCGCTCGCTGATGGAGCTTCTGAACGCCGCCTATGCCCTCCACCCTGCATTTGCCGAGGCGCGTCTCGTCGAGACGGGCGCGGGCGTGCGCCCCGCCTATGCCGACAATCTGCCGCAGGTCAGCCGCGGGGATAACACCGTCACCGTCAACGGCCTCTATCGCCATGGCTTCCTCCTATCGCCCGCCGTGGCCGAAGAGGTCGCGACCTTGGCCTTTGGCGCCCTAAAACAAGGAGGATTTGTCCGATGAAGCTCACCGTCAATGGCGAGGAGCATGACCTCGCAGCCCCCACCCTTGCCGACCTGCTCGCGCTCCTCGAGTTCGAAGGCGACTGGCTGGCAACGGCCGTCAACGGCGAACTCATCGCCCGGGCCGACCGCGCCAGTCACGAGCTGAGGGATCGAGACCGCGTCGAGGTTCTGTCGCCGATGCAGGGAGGTTGAGTCATGCCGGTATTCTATGGAACCGAGATCCGATCGCGGCTGCTGCTCGGAACCGCGCGCTACCCCTCACCGGAAGTACTCACGGAGGCGGTACGGCGGTCGGGCACCGACATCGTGACCGTTTCACTTCGCCGCGAGGCGGCGGGCGGCCGCCAGGGCGGCGCGTTCTTCGAGTTGATCCGTGAACTCGGCGTACACGTGCTGCCGAACACGGCCGGCTGCCATTCCGTATCCGAGGCCGTGCTGACGGCAAAGATGGCGCGCGAGGTCTTCGCCACCGACTGGATCAAGCTGGAAGTGATCGGCCATCACGATACGCTGCAGCCCGACGTCTTCGGCCTCGTCGAAGCAGCGGGTATTCTCGCTGGCGAAGGCTTCAATGTGTTCCCCTATACGACCGACGACCTCGTCGTCGCCGAACGGCTGCTCGAAGCGGGTTGCCAGGTGTTGATGCCCTGGTGCGCGCCAATCGGCAGCGCCATGGGTCCCCAGAACATGCCGGCACTTCGTGCCATGCGCGCGCATTTTCCCGATGTGCCGCTGATCGTCGACGCTGGCATCGGCCGGCCGTCGCACGCGTCAGCCGTGATGGAGCTCGGCTTCGACGCCGTACTCCTCAACACGGCCGTCGCCGGCGCGGCGGACCCTGCCGCCATGGCCGCGGCTTTCGCCAAGACGATCGACGCCGGACACGCGGCCTATCACGCGGGCATCTTGGAGCCGCGCGACATGGCCGTTCCCTCCACGCCCATCATCGGAAAGGCGGTCTTCACGTGAAGCTCGATCCCTTCTATCTCATCGTCGACAGCGCCGCCTGGATCGAACGGCTCGTGCCACTCGGCGTGAAACTGGTGCAGCTCAGGATCAAGAACCGGAGTGACGAGGAGATCCGCAGTGAAATCCGTATCGCCAAGGCGATCTGCGCGGCCTATCACTGCCAACTCATCGTCAACGACTATTGGCTGCTCGCGATAGAGGAAGGCTGCGATTTCGTGCATCTCGGCCAAGAGGACCTCGCCGCGGCCGATCTCGCGGCGATCCGCACCGCCGGGCTCAAACTCGGGGTCAGCACCCATGACGAAACGGAACTACAAACAGCGCTCGCCGCGGAGCCGGACTATGTGGCTCTCGGCCCGATCTACCCGACCATCCTCAAGAAGATGAAATGGGCGCCGCAGGGGCTGGCACGGATATCCGCCTGGCGCGAGCGCGGCGGGAAGATGCCGCTCGTGGCGATCGGCGGGCTGAACATTGAGCGTCTGGAGGGGGTCTTCGCCCACGGTGCGAACAGCGCGGCGGTGGTCACGGACATCACGCTGAATGTCGATCCCGAGGCGAGAACGAGGGAATGGATCGGCAAAACGCGCGCGTGGCGATAGGGGCGGTAGTTGCCTGCTGACGCCACCCTAACCCTCCCCGCAGGCGGATGGGGGCGCACTTGAGTAAGACCCCTGCATTTTCGACCTAAAAAAAGCCCCGGAACAACGCGTTCCGGGGCCATCTGGTCGCCTGACCGGGAGAAAAAAATCAGGCGGCCTGTATCTTCTTCGACACGCGCGCCCATTCGGGAATCCAGTCGTGATGGGCCACAAGCAGATCGTCGACGAGCGACCAGATCTGGTCGAGATCGAGCTCGGCGGCCGTATGAGGATCCATCATTGCCGCGTGATAGAGGTGCTCGCGGTTCTCGGTCATTAGTGCCTGAACCGTGAGTTCCTGGACGTTGATATTGGTGCGAATGAGCGCGGTGAGCTGTGGCGGCAGCGCGCCGATATAAGTCGGCTGGATGCCGGATGCATCGACCAGGCAAGGAACTTCCGCAGCGCAATTTTCCGGCAGCGAGGTGATGCAGCCGTTGTTGCGCAGGTTGCCGTAGATGACAGAAGGCTCGCCGGTCCAGACCGAGTTCATGATCGAGGAGGCATATTCGTGGCTCTCGGCAACCTCGATCGTCTCGGCCTCCTTGAAAGCGGCTGCCTCGCCCTTCCAGCGCTCGATCTGCTCGATGCAGCGCTTTGGATACTCGTCGAGCGGAATGCCGAACTTTTCGATCAGGTCGGGGCGGCCGTCCTTGATGAAATAGGGCGTGTATTCGGCGAAGTGCTCGGAGCTTTCGGTGACGAAATAGCCGAGCCGCGTCAGCATCTCGTAGCGCACCTTGTTCGGGCAGCGTGGGTTCCAATGGCTGGGCTTGGGAAAACGCCCCTCGCGATAACCACGGAGGAGGTCCGGATAGAGGTTGCGATAGCTGCCGTCCGGCTGGCGATGCTCGAACTTCAGATAGAAGGCCATGTGATTGATGCCAGCGGCGCGATAGCGGATTTCCTCAATCGGTATCTCGAGGTCGCGGGCAAGCTCGAAGGCCGTGCCCTGCACCGAATGGCAGAGCCCGACCTGCTTGATCGTCGGGTATTTCTCTGCGATCGCCCAGGTGTTGATCGCCATCGGGTTCACGTATTGCAGGAGGATCGCCTCGGGGCAGACTTCCAGCATGTCCTCGCAGATCTTCCAGAGATGCGGCACTGTGCGCAGGCCCCGCATGATGCCGCCGACGCCGAGCGTATCGGCGATCGTCTGGCGCAGGCCGTATTTTTTCGGCACCTCGAAATCGGTGACGGTGCAGGGCTCATAGCCGCCGATCTGGAAGGCGACGACGACGAAGTCGGCTCCTTCCAGTGCCTTGCGCTGGTTCGAGTGCGTTTCGATCTTTGCTTCTACGCCGAGCGTGCGCACCAGCTTGCCGGCGACGATCTCGCTTTCCTCCAGGCGCTGTGGGTTGAGGTCCATCAGCGCGATGGTGGCGGCGGAAAGCGCCGGCCGCTGCAAAACGTCGCCGATGATGTTCTTCATGAAGACGGTGGAGCCCGCGCCGATGAAGGTGATTTTGGGTTGTCTGGTCATGGGATAGCCTCTGTTCTGACGGTCACGCGGCCACTTCGAAGGCGGCCCTTACAAGCCGCTCCGTGTAGGCAGTCTTGGGATTGGATAGGATTTCGTTTACCGGCCCCTCTTCGACAATCTTGCCGTGCTGCATCACCACGACGCGGTGGCAGAGCGCGCGCACGACTTTGAGATCGTGGGAAATGAAGAGGTAGCTCAAGCCCCGCTCGTCCTGCAGCTTGCGCAACAGTTCGATGATCTGCGCCTGCACCGAGAGATCGAGCGCCGAGGTCGGCTCATCGAGCAGGATGAATTCCGGTTCGAGCGCGATGGCGCGGGCAATCGCAATGCGCTGGCGCTGGCCGCCGGAGAACTCGTGCGGAAAGCGCGAGAGAATATTGGCCGGCATGCCGGCGCTGACGAGCGCCTCCTCGACACGCTTGAGCCTGTCCTTGCGGTTTTCGCCGATGCCGTTGACGATCAGGCCCTCCTCGATGATCTGCCCCACCGACATGCGCGGATTAAGCGAGGAGAACGGATCCTGGAAGACAACCTGGATCCGCGAGCGCAGGGGCCGCATCTCATTGCGGCTCTTGTTGTGGATCGGTTCGCCGTCGAAAAAGATTTGGCCGCCGTCGGTATTGATGAGCCGGATGAGTGCCTGACCGAAGGTGGTCTTTCCGGAACCGGACTCGCCGACGAGGCCGAGCGTCTCGTGCCGGCGCAGATTGAGGCTCAGGGTGTCGACGGCGACGAGCTCCTTGAGTTCAGGTTTGAAGAAGCCGCCCTTCCTCAGCATGAAGGAGACCCGCACATCCCGGCCGTCGAGCATGATCGGCGCATTGTCCGGCAGTGGCTTGGCCGCGCCCGACGGCTCGGAGGCGAGGAGCCGGCGGGTATAGGCATGCAGCGGATTGGCAAAGAGCGCGGCCGTCGTGTTGTGCTCCTTCACTTCGCCGAGCTGCATGACATAAACATAATCGGAAAACTGGCGGACGACCGTCAGGTCGTGGGTGATCAGGATCACCGCCATGCCGAGCTCCTGCTGCAGCTTGCGGATGAGGTTGAGGATCTGTGCCTGCACCGTCACGTCCAGCGCCGTTGTCGGCTCGTCGGCGATCAGCACATCCGGATCGTTGGCAAGCGCCATGGCGATCATTACTCGCTGGCGCTGGCCGCCGGAAAGCTGATGCGGGTATTGGTTCAGCCGCGCCTCCGGATCGGGGATCTGGACGTGGCGCAGGAGTTCAAGCGCCCTCTCGGCAGCGGCCCGACGGCTCATGCGGCGGTGGGCTCGGATAGCCTCGATGATTTGGCTGCCGATCGTGTAGACCGGATTAAGCGAACTCATAGGCTCCTGGAAGATCATCGAGATCCGGTCGCCGCGCAGCGCCCGGCGCTGCCGTTTCGAGAATTTCAGCACGTCCTTGCCGTCGTATTCGATGCGCGAATGCGAGGCGATCGTGGCGCGTTTCGTAAGAAGCCCCATGATGCTGCGCGCCGTCACCGACTTGCCCGAGCCGGATTCACCGACGATCGCCACCGTCTCGCCGCGATAGAGCTGGAAGGAGACGTCCCTCACCGCTTCGACGATGCCGTGCTCGACCTTGAAGGTGACGGCGACTCTGCGGGCATCGATGATCGGCCGCGTATCCTTCGTCGCACGGTCACGCCGCTCGTCCGGTGCCGGGGCAATGATCTCGATTGTAGCCATCGGCGTGCTCCTCAATAGGGGTCGATTGCGTCGCGAAGGCCGTCGCCCAGCGCATTGAATGCGAAGACGGTGACGAGGACAAAGGCGACGGGCGAGAGAATCCACGGATACGAGCCGATGACGGAATAGGTCGCCGTATCCTGCAGCATCAGCCCCCACGAGATCAGCGGCGGCTTCACCGCAAAACCGAGGAAACCGAGGAAGGATTCAAGCAGCACCACCTGTGGGATCGCGAGCGTCACCGCGACGATCACGTGGCTCATGACGTTCGGGAAGATGTGCTGGAAGATAATGCGCCGGTCCGTCGCGCCGATAGCGATCGCCGCGCGCACATAGTCGATCCGCGCAAGCGCCAAGGTCTTGCCCCGCACTTCGCGCGACATTTGTGCCCAGCCGAGCGCCGACATCACGATGATGACGAAAGCGAGAAAGACGTTGGTCGGCGCGGTCACCGGGATCAGCGAGGCGAGCGCGAGGTAGAGCGGCAATTGCGGGAAGGCGAGAACGAGCTCGACGAAACGTTGCGTCCAGGCATCGAAGCGCCCGCCGAAATAACCCGACACCATGCCGACCGTCGTGCCGACCACTGTGACGATGAAGACGACGATGAGCGCGATCATCAGCGAAATGCGGGAGCCATGAAGGATCCGCGAAAGGACGTCGCGGCCGAACTTGTCTGTGCCGAGGAAATGCACCGCGGAGCCGTCGACGGCACCGAAGAGATGGCGTTCGGCCGGGATCAGACCGAAGAGGTTATATCGCGCTCCCTTGACGAAGAAGCCTAGGACCTGCGGGTTGTCATAGTCCGGCCCAACCACCGGCTGGAAGGTGATCGGATCGAGTTCCTCCGTCTCGCGCACCGGGTAGCTGCGCGGCGGGAAAACGAAATTGCCGTCCTTGTCATGCATGCTGAGCGCCTGCGGCGGCGCGAAGGCGATGCCGGTCGCCTTCGGATCGACCGGCGAAAGGAAATCGGCAAAGACCGCCATGAAAATCAAGAGGCCGACGAGAATCAGGCCGAGTAAGCCGGTCCAGGAGCGTTTCAACCGCCGCCACACCAGCGCGGTATAGCTCTCCTGGTGATGCTTCTCCTCCGGCTGCATCGCAACCGGAACGGTGCTGTGGACTTCTGTGGTCATGCGTGGGCCCCTCCTCCCATGCGCACGCGCGGATCGAGCGCGGCGAGCAGCAGGTCGGCGATGATATTGCCGACAATCAGCGTTGCCGAGAGAACCAGCATGAAGGTCGCCGTAACGTAGACATCGCCCACCCACATGGAGCCGACGATTGCGGGCCCCACTGTCGGAAGGGCGAAAATGATCGCCGTCTCAATCTCGCCGGTCAGCATGTACGGAAGCACGACGCCCTGATACATGATGAGAGGGTGCAGGGCGTTCGGAACGGCATGCCGCATGACGACCGCCCCTTCGCTCAGGCCCTTGGCGCGCGCGGTCTCGACATATTGCGCGTTCAGCGTGTCGAGCAGGTTGCCGCGCATGACACGCATATTGTAGGCGAGCCCTCCGAAGGTCGCGATCGCCACCACCGGCCAGACGTGCTTCACGAGGTCGACGAATTTGCCCCAGGACCAGGGCGCGCCGCCGTAGCGGGCGGAATGGAAGCTGTTGATCTCGCTGACATTGAAATGAAAGACGAGGACATAGACGATGATCAGCGCCATCAGGAAGCGCGGTACCGTCATGCCCAGAAAGGAAACGGTCGAAAGCAGGCTGTCGATCCAGGAATATTGCCGGGTCGCGGCGATGACGCCGAAACCAATGCCGATGACGGATGCAAGGATGTGGCAGACGAGGGCCAGCGCCAGCGTGCGCGGCAGACGTTCGCCGACGACGTCGGCAACCGGCTTGTTGTAATAGAGGCTGTGGCCGAAATCGCCGCGCGTCAGAATGCCGGTCATCCAGTTGACGTATTGGAGCGGCAGCGGCTGATCGAGCCCGTGCTCCTTGCGATAGGCCTGCGCCTGCGCGTCGGCTTCCTCGAAGGAGGCACCACCCTGGTTGATGAGCTGCGAGCGGATGTAATCGCTGTAGTCGCCGGGCGGCGCCTGGATGATGGCAAACGTCACCACGCTCAGCACGAGCAAGACTGGAATGGCAGAGGCGATGCGGACAAGCAGGAATCTGAACATGGCCGTTTCCTTCTGTCGTTTTCCGTGGGGCGATGCCGACGCTTGCCGACGCTCCCGGTGGAGTGAAAGGCTTGTCGCTCCTCCCGGCTCCGAAGCGCCGGAGCCGGGAGAGGTGGTTCAGGTTCAATTGCTCGGACCGCTTTCGCCGGGCTTGCCGGGAAGCTGCTCCGCATAGAGCTCGTAGTCGCCCTGTTTGTCGGCCGCGACGAACACGCGTTCACGGATGATCGTGTCTTCTGCCCAGTTGAACATGAAGATCGGCGCGCCGCTCGGGATGTTCGAGAAGCGCTTGTTGATGATCAGCGCACCCGGATATTCGGTGAGCCCGACGGTATCGACGTTGGTCGTCGAGACCTTCTGGAACTGCTTCATCAGCTCCGCCCGCTCTGCATTGTCGCTGCTGGCGATGAACTTGTTGACGACATCGACGAGGTCCTGTTCGTGCGGCAAGAGATCGATCTTGCCGCTTTCAGGGGCGCGGTGATGCCAGCTCGTGCGCGGGCCGGTCGGTGCGAGCTGCGTCGTGTTCTGCACGACCGATGTCAGCTCCTGGTCGTTGCGGCGGACGAGCCAGTCGAATTTGCCCGCATACTGCGTCGCGTCACGCTTGGTGCCGTCGACCGCATTGAGCACCACCTTGAGGCCGAGCTGCTCCATCTGGCCGACCAGACCTTCCGAAAGGTTGCGGTCGGTGTTGTAGTCGGAGTTGACGAGCAGCACGATCTGGACGTCGGCGCCGCCGGCGGTCCCGGCCGGGAAGTTGACGAAGCCGTTGCCGTCCGTGTCCTTCAGGCCGACCTTTTCGAGGAGCGCCTTGGCGCCTTCGAGATCATAGGGGTAATAGATGGTCGACTGCCGGTCATAGAAGCTCGTGCCGGAGGAGAGCCCGCCCGGATAGATTGCCGTGAAGGGGCCTTTCACCAGCGCTTCGCCTAGCTTCTTGCGGTCGACCGCCATGGTCACGGCCTTGCGGAAATCGAGGTTGCGGTTGAGTTCGCGGACTGCCTGGGCGCGCTCGTCCGGCTCGCCCCAGCCATTGGCCGAGAAGTTCATGCGCAGATTATAGCCGATGAGGCGCGCACCGAAGGCAAGACGCGCGGGGGCGGATTCATTGGCCGCGCGCTTCAGCGATTCCACGAAGTTTTCCGGCTGCTCGAGATTGGAGAAATCACCCGAACCGGCGATCGCCTGCACGTCGCGATCCGCCCAGGTTGAGAGCTTGTAGTGGAGCTCGTTGAGATAGGGCAGCTGGTTGCCGGCCTCATCGACCTTCCAGTAATAGGGGTTGCGGCGCAAGGCGATGATGTCGTCCGGCCGATAGGCGACGGGAACCCAGGCGCCCATCACCGGAAGGTTCATGTATTCCGGCGGGAAGCCGTTCTTGTACTGGTCGTAGGTCGTGCCGGCATATTTCGGATGCTTGGTTTTCAGGATATGCGATGGGCCGGGGCAGAAAGTGCCGTAAGCCATGGCATAGAGATGCTGGCGCGGGAAGGCGTCCTTGAAGGTCCATTCGACGGTGTACTTGTCGATCTGCTTCAGCGTCGTTCCCTCGCCGAAGGTTTCCGGTGTCGCGCCGTTCAACGGGGAAACGTTCGGATCGACGACATTGTCATCCCAGTAGAACATCACGTCCTCGGCATCGAAGGGGTCGCCATCCGACCATTTCGCGCCCTCGATCAGATGCATGGTGAGCTTGTGGCCATCCTCGGACCATTCCCAGCCTTTGGCGAGGTTCGGTAGCGGCTCGACGTCCTCCGCCTCGACCTGAAAGAGCGGCGCGGTGCGGGTCAGGCATTCGAACATGCCGATGTCGATGCCGCCCCAGCCCTGAGTCTGGCCGGCGCTGTAGTTCCAGCCTTCCGGCCGGCCGCCGATGACGTGGCGCATGACATCGCCATAGACGCCGACGCCGTCCGGCATGTTGCCGGTCTTGAAGACCATCGGCTCCTTCGGCAGGCGCTCGGCGACGGGCGGCAGCTTGCCGGTCTTGACGAATTTTTCCGTTACCCATTCCGGCTCTTTATATTCGGGCAATGCCTTGAACTCGAGAATGGAATCGCGCGGCACATAGGTGATCTTGCCCTGCGCCGGAAAAGGCGGCTGCTCGGGCACGACGGTCGGCTCCGATGCAAAAGCCTGCACGGCAAAGGCGGAAATGCCGATGAGCAGGCTTGCCGTTGTTTTCAGTCGGTGCGTTTTCATTGCCTCAGGTTCTCCCTCCTGTGTTCGCCACGCCGGGGCGGGTGGCGCTCCTCCTCCAGAGCGGGGTGAGGAAAACTGTGTGCGGTTTCCGCCCGCATCCGCTCCAATTATTACGAGTGACCGGCGGCGATACCCGCCGGGACGGCATCGCATCTCCTCATGCAGATGCCATGTCGCCGTCGGTTAGCCGGCGGCGCGCAACTTTGCGGCTTCCTTCTCGGCGCGGATTTCCTCGATCGAGCGCACCTCGCGCCGGGCAGCGCCCTTCCAGTCGCGGGTCTTCACCGTTGCGCGGGCGAGCCGTTCCTTCGCCGCGTCGATTGCATGCGCATATTGCGGCAACCACTGAGCCTGGGCGACGACCATCTCGTCGACCATCTGCCAGACCTCTTCCGGCGTGCAGATCGCGCCGACGAGCGGATCATGCAGCACAGCGAGCTTCAAGAGGTCGATGTCGCCGGTGATCGCCGCATGCACCGACATGCGCTGGACATTGATCGACGAAATGCAGGTGGCAGCACAGGCTTCCGGCAACGTGATGCCGGCCACCATGTTGATTCCGAAGCGGTCGACGAAGCCGGACGATTCGATGATCGCGTCTGCCGGCAGGTTGGTGATCACGCCATTGTTCTTGACGTTGAAGTGGCCGCGGTAGACGCGCCCGGTTTCGAGCGCCTCGAGAATATGGCTCGCATGCTCGTTCGAGCGCTTCGCGGCATCAATCGGCTTGCCCGCGTCCTCCAGGAAGCGCGGATACTCCGTCTCGAACCAGTTGCGGGTCTCGGTCGAATAGCGGAGGTAGCCGCCGGTCTCGCCGTGGATCCAGTCCGACATATCGATCCACTTTGTGATCTCGTCCGGACGCTTTCGGTACCAAGGCAGATATTCGGAAAGGTGTCCATTGCTCTCTGTCGAATAGACGCCGAAGCGCTTCAAGACATCGATCCTGAGCTTTTCCTGTTTGGAGAAGACCGGGTGCGCCTCGAAGGCAGCGACGAGTTCGTCCTTACCGATCCTGCGGCCGTTGAGCCGGACGTCGATGAACCAGGTCTGATGGTTGATGCCGGAGCAGATATAATCGAGCTCGCCCTCCTTGGCGCCGAGGATCTCGGCAATCTGCTCGCCGCCGTGCTGGACGCCGTGGCATAGACCGATCGTGTCGACGTTGCCGTATTCGATCGCCGCCCAGGTGTTCATCGCCATCGGGTTGGCATAGTTCAGGAACTTCGCACCCGGCTCGGCGACCTCACGGATGTCCTTGCAAAAGTCGAGGATCACCGGAATGTTGCGCTGGCCGTAGAGAATGCCGCCAGCGCAGATCGTGTCGCCGACGCATTGATCCACCCCGTACTTCAGCGGAATGCGAATATCGTCGGCATAGGCTTCGAGACCGCCCACCCGCACGCAACTGATGATGTAACGCGCACCTTCGAGAGCCTTGCGGCGGTCGGTGGTCGCCGTCACCCGTGTCGGCAAGTTGTTCGCCTCGACGATCCGGTCGAGGATCGTCTTGATCATGCCGAGATTGTGCTCGCTCAAATCCGTCAAGGCGAACTCGACATCCCTGAGCTCCGGCACGGACAGGATATCAGTGAAAAGCTTCTTGGTGAAACCGACGCTGCCGGCGCCGATGATGGCGATCTTGAAGCTGCCCATGGTCGTCTTATTTCCTCCTCGCACGGCGATATTCGCGCTATAAGGGTAAAATCAATTCACTGAATTGACTTGGGCCGCACGACACGGCCTTCCTCACCAAAACCCTGCTTCAGGACGCCGGAGAGCCGGGCGTCTTGCGCGATCCGTCGCTATTATGTGTATTATCACATGCACGACTAGAGAGGTATTGTGCTTTCATGGGTAATTCTGTGCTGCAAGACTTGATCGAGCTCGGACCGGTGATGCGGACGGTTTCGCTGCCGCGGGGAAGACAGAGCCTGCACACCATGCCTACCAGCACCGGTTACGAGATCAGAACCGATTCCACCTACGACTGGGACGGGCGAAAGCGCGGGCAGACGCCCTTCACGGTACTGCAGCACACGATCGGTGGCGCCGGCAACCTGCGCTACGAAAGCCGCAACTATCGGATGAGAGAAGGCGACACGCTGCTGCTGCTCGTGCCGCACAATCACCGGTACTGGTTGGAGGAAGGCGGTCGCTGGGAATTCTTCTGGATCTCGATGAATGGCGAGGAGGCGCTGCGCATCCACCGCGCCATACTTGCCGTCACCGGCCCGGTGCTGAAGCTGCAGCCGGAGACGATAGAGCATCTTGCCGACTGCAGCCTCCGCCTCATCACCGGTGGCGAAACACCCGGCCGCGCCTCGGCGATCGCCTATGAGGCGGCGATGGCGCTCTACGACGACGTCTTCGGCTCGCATCCGGTCTTCAGCGAGGAGTACCGGAAGATGCAGCACGTCATCGACCACATCCTGGCGAACCTCGAAAAACCCCTGCCGGTCGAGGAACTCGCCCGCGTCTCCGGCCTCAGCCGCGCCCATTTCTCCCGCATTTTCGCGGCAAGCGAAGGCATGCCGCCCGCCGAATTCGTGCTGCAGAAGCGGCTGCAACGGGCGGTGAAGCTATTGACCAAGGCCGCGAGCCTGCCAGTCAAGGAAGTAGCGATCATGTCTGGCTTTGAAGACCCCAATTATTTTGCCAAGGTCTTCCGCCGCGTCTTCGGCGCGAGCCCGACGGAGTTCCGCACGACCGGCATGTACGCCAGCATGCCAGCGAAGGCCCCGAAGGCAGGAATCGGCGAGTCCGTAACCACGCTCGCTGCTGCTTGCGATTGAAAAAGCCGCAATAAAATTTTACTAAACAAATGATCCGAGGCGACGCGGCAGACAGGCGGGACGTAAGAGATGGTGACAATCAAGGAAATCGCATCGGCCGTCGGCGTATCGTCGGCAACCGTTTCGCGGGTTCTCAACTACGATCCGACACTTTCGATCTCCACCAAGAAGCGCCAGGCGGTCATCGAGACGGCCGAGGCACTGAATTATGAAACACCGCGCAACCGCAGTCGCGCCGCCGCTCAAAGTCTTGGCGCCGGGCTCAAGATCGCGCTCGTCCATTTCCTCGAACCCGCCCAGGAACTGGCCGATCCCTATTATGTCGGCGTCCGGCTCGGCATCGAAAGCCGCTGTCAGGCGCTGAAGAGCGAGGTCGTCAAGGTCTTCCTCACCGGCAACCCTCCGGAAGCGACGATCCTGGAGGGCGCCTCGGGAGTGGTGGCCGTCGGCCATTACTATGGCGAGGAACTCGAGTGGCTGCGCCGCCACAGCCGCCACCTCGTCTTTGCCGATTATGCGCCGGCGGGAGACGTCGACGACAGTGTGCTCAGCGATGTCTCGCTAGCGATGACCCGCCTTCTCGAAGCCATACATAGCATGGGCTTCCGCCGGATCGGCTTTGTCGGCTGGGTGGACGCCTTCTACGGGCCGGACAACATCTATTCGGAGCGTCGCTGCCGCACCTACATCGACTGGATGACGAGGGCGGGGCTCTACGATGCGGAATTGTGCATGGTCGAGCGGATGACACCCGACAGCGGCTACACGCTCGCCAAAGCGATGTTGTCGAGACCTAATCCGCCAGAGATCCTGATTACCTGCAACGACAACATGGCGCTCGGCGCCTACCGGGCGATCCATGAAATGGGTCTTAGAATTCCCGCAGACGTCGCAGTGGCGAGCTTCAACGACATTCCCGTTGCGCAGTTTCTGGGCCCCCCGCTTTCCACAGTCAAAATTCCGGCGGAACTGATCGGGGAGACCGCCGTCGACCTGCTGCTCGAGCGTCTTGCCGGGCGCGAAGTCGCCAAAAAGGTGATCCTCGGCACCGAGATCGTCTGGCGCGGAAGCACGCCGGCATCGGCCGATGCGGCTGCGTCGTCGAAAAAAGCGTAGTAAAAATTTACTGAAATATTGCCTCCTTCAAAATTTTCGGAAATACTCCGCCGCGAGACAGGGAGGACTGTCTTGGGAACGAACTTAGGGAGGAAGCAATGGACAATCTGGTGCGTGCCTATGCGCCGCGCGTCGCCGCTCTGGCATTGGCGGGCGTAAGCTTCTTGGCGGTCTCCGCCGCCGAGGCCAAGGAAATCACCATCTGGTGCTGGGATCCGAATTTCAACGTGGCGATCATGAAGGAAGCCGGTGCCCGCTATACGAAGACGCACCCGGATATCACCTTCAACATCGTCGATTTCGCCAAGACCGATGTCGAGCAGAAGCTGCAGACGGGTCTCGCTTCTGGCACTGCCGACGCCCTGCCCGACATCGTCCTGATCGAGGACTACGGTGCGCAGAAATATCTTCAGTCCTTCCCCGGCGCCTTCGCGCCCCTATCCGGCACCGTCGATTATTCCGGTTTTGCTCCCTACAAGGTCGAGGTGATGACCCTTGACGGCCAGGTCTATGGCATGCCCTTCGATTCAGGCGTGACAGGGCTTTACTACCGCAAGGACTACCTGGAACAGGCCGGCTTCAAGCCCGAGGACATGCAGAATCTTACCTGGGATCGCTTCATCGAGATCGGCCAGCAGGTCGAGGCGAAGACCGGCAAGAAGATGATGGGCCTTGACCCGAACGATGCCGGTCTTGTCAGGATCATCATGCAATCGGCCGGACAGTGGTATTTCGACAAGGAAGGCAAGGCCAACATCACCGGCAACGCGGCGCTGAAGGCGGCGCTGGAGACGGTCGGCAAGATCATGTCCGCCAATATCTACAAGCCGGCGGCCGGTTGGTCCGACTGGGTCGGAACCTTCACCTCCGGCGACGTCGCGACGGTCGTGACCGGCGTCTGGATCACCGGCACCGTCAAGGCGCAGCCGGACCAGGCCGGGAAATGGGGTGTGGCCCCCATCCCGGCGCTCTCCATCGACGGCGCGACGCATGCTTCGAACCTCGGCGGGTCGAGCTGGTACGTGCTGGAAAGCTCTGAGGAAAAGGCCGAATCGATCGACTTCCTGAACGAGATCTACGGCAAGGACATCGATTTCTATCAGAAGATCCTGCAGGACCGCGGCGCCGTCGGCTCTTTGCTCGCCGCGCGCGGCGGCGCGGCCTACGAGGCTGCCGACCCGTTCTTCGGCGGCGAGAAGGTCTGGCAGAATTTCTCCGACTGGCTGGCAAAGGTACCGTCGGTGAACTACGGCATCTTCACCAACGAGGCGGACACCGCAGTGACCGCGCAATTGCCGGCGCTGACGCAAGGAACGCCGGTCGACGAGGTGTTGAAGGCGATCGACGCCGAGATCAGCGGCCAGATCCAGTAGCTCAGGCAAGGTGGGCGGGATCATCGCCCACCTTTCCGCCGCGGCGATAACGCCGTGGTCGGGCGCTTTATCGTACCCCATGAGGATGATGATGGTTTTCGCGCGCCGCGGCGGCATCGGCCGATATTATGACGTCAATGGCTGGCTCTTCGTCGCGCCGGCGCTCGGGCTGATCGCTCTATTTATGGTCTATCCGATCCTCTGGTCGCTCTGGATGTCCTTCCAGGCCGGCCGCGGCATGATGATGAAATTCGTCGGCTTCGGAAACATCATCCGCCTCTGGAACGATCCGGTCTTCCTCAAGGCGCTCACCAACACGATGACCTATTTCGTCGTGCAGGTGCCGATCATGATAGTGCTCGCGCTGATCCTGGCGTCGCTGCTCAACAATCCGCGGCTCGTCGGGCGGGGTATCTTCCGCACCGCAATCTTCCTACCTTGCGTTACCTCGCTCGTCGCCTATTCCGTGCTTTTCAAGGGCATGTTCGCGATCGACGGCATCGTCAACTCGACGCTGCAGGCGATCGGCATCGTTTCCTCGCCCATTCCGTGGCTGACGCACCCGTTCTGGGCGAAGACGCTCGTTATCATCGCCATTACCTGGCGCTGGACCGGCTACAATATGATCTTCTATCTCGCCGCCCTGCAGAACATCGATAAGTCGATCTATGAGGTGGCCCGCATCGACGGCGTTCCCGCCTGGGCGCGCTTCACCCACATCACCATTCCGCTGCTCAAACCCGTCATCCTCTTCACCACGGTGATTTCCACGATCGGCACGCTGCAGCTCTTTGACGAAGTCTACAACCTGACCGAGGGCAAGGGCGGGCCGTCCAACGCGACGCTGACGCTATCGCTCTATATCTACAATCTCACCTTCCGCTTCATGCCGAATTTCGGTTATGCGGCGACGGTCTCCTATGTGATCGTCGTGCTCGTCGCCGTGCTCGCCTTCCTTCAATTCTTCGCCGCGAGGGAGCGCGACCGATGAAAAACGGCGTTGGACGCACCGTAACTCAGGTCTTCACCTATGGCTTCGTCGGGCTGATGGCCTTTCTCTCGGTCTTCCCGTTCATCTGGATGGTGCTCGGTGCCACCAATTCGTCGATCGACATCATCAAGGGCAAGATGCTGCCCGGTGAAGCCCTGGCGATGAACATCGCAAACTTCTTCACCCTGGTGAATGCACCGCTCGTCTTCTGGAACTCGGCGAAGGTCACGATCTTTGCGACGGTGCTGACGCTCGCCGTGTCTTCACTCGCCGGCTACGGTTTCGAGATGTTCCGCTCGCGTCGGCGTGAGAGCCTTTACCGCGCCATGCTCTTGACGCTGATGATACCCTTTGCGGCGCTGATGATCCCGCTCTTCATCATGATGGGCAAGGCAGGCCTCATCAACACGCATATCGCGGTCGTTCTGCCGTCGATCGGCTCGGCCTTCATCGTTTTCTATTTCCGGCAAAGCACCAAGGCGTTCCCATCGGAACTGCGCGATGCCGCGAAAGTCGACGGCCTCAAGGAATGGCAGATCTTTCTCTACATCTACGTGCCGGTGATGCGCTCGACCTATGCGGCGGCCTTCATCATCGTCTTCATGACCGCGTGGAACAATTACCTTTGGCCACTGATCGTGCTCCAGTCCAACGAGACGAAGACGATCACGCTGGTCATCTCGTCGCTCGCCTCCGCCTACTATCCCGACTACGGCGTCGTGATGGTCGGCACCATCCTGGCGACGCTCCCGACGCTTGCCGTTTTCTTCTTCATGCAACGCCAATTCGTCCAGGGCATGCTGGGCTCAGTCAAATAGGAACGATGATGCGCTCTGTTACTTCATTCAACGATTCATGGGTCTTTTCCGAAGGCTTCATCGCCGCTGATGCCGGCAAGCTGCAATCCGGTCAGGCTGTGAGCCTGCCGCACAATGCCGTCGAACTGCCGTTCAACTATTTCGACGAGACGTGCTACCAGCGCGCCTTCACCTACCAGAAGGTGCTCGCCTGGCGTCCCGAATTCGCCGTTCGCGAGGTCTCGCTCGTCTTCGACGCCGCGATGGCGGACGCCGTCGTCTACCTGAACGGCGAGAAGATCGTCGCGCATAGGGATGGTTATACCCCCTTTGAGGCGCGCCTGACGGGCAGACTTCGCGAAGGCGACAACCTCATCACCGTCAAGATCGACGGCAGCGAAAATCCGGAAATTCCGCCCTTCGGCGGCCGGATCGACTATCTGACCTATGCCGGCATCTATCGGGACGTCTGGCTAAAGACCAGCGATGCGGTCTCGATCGCCAACATCAAGATCGAGACTCGCGATGTGCTGAGTGACCTGAAGTCTGTCGCCGTCCGCTGCGATCTCGTCAATCCGCAAGGGCTCGCCTTCTCGGGCACGGTAACGGCGCTGCTGAGAGGTGCAAACGGCGAACTTTTGGCCGAGGCCGTCGCCGAGACCCACGGCGAGGACGTCGCGCTCGAAATGACGGGTCTCAAGGGACTCTCACTTTGGGAAATCGACGATCCGGTTCTTTATCAGGTCGAGGTCCAGCTCAGGACCGACCAGGGCAATGACCGTCACTCCTCGCATTTCGGCTTCCGCGCCGCGGAATTCACGGTGGACGGCTTCCGGCTGAATGGCCGGCCGCTCAAGATCCGCGGCCTCAACCGCCACCAGTCCTTCCCCTATGTCGGCTATGCCATGGGCCGCCCGGCGCAGGAGCGCGATGCAGAGATCCTCAAGCACAAGCTTCACTGCAATCTGGTCCGGACATCGCACTATCCGCAATCGAAATGGTTCCTTGACCATTGCGACCGCATCGGGCTGCTGGTCTTCGAGGAGATCCCCGGCTGGCAGCACATCGGCGGCGAGGAATGGAAGCAGGAGGCGATCCTGAATGTCCGCCGGATGATCGAGCGCGACTGGAACCACCCCTCGATCATCATCTGGGGTGTGCGCATCAACGAGTCGCAAGATTCGCACGACTTCTATGTCGAAACCAATCGGCTGGCGCGTGAACTCGATCCGACCCGGCAGACCGGCGGCGTGCGCTACATCACCGACAGCGAGTTCCTCGAAGACGTCTATACGATGAACGACTTCATCCTCGGCAACGAGGAGCTGCCCGGCGCCAATCGCCCCCGCACCACGCTTCGCCCGCAGCAGGAATGCACCGGCCTCCCGCGCAACGTGCCCTATCTCATCACGGAATTCGGCGGCCACATGTATCCGACGAAGATCTACGACCAGGAGCAGCGGCAGGCCGAACACGTGCGCCGGCACCTGGAAGTGCTGAACGCAGCCCATGGCGACCCGAGTATTTCCGGTTGCATCGGCTGGTGCATGTTCGACTACAACACCCACAAGGACTTCGGCTCCGGCGACCGGATCTGCTATCACGGCGTCATGGACATGTTCCGTGAACCGAAATTTGCGGCCTACGTCTATGCGAGCCAGTGCGACCCGTCGGAAGAGGTGGTGATGAAACCGGTCACTTTCTGGGCACGCGGCGAACGCAACATCGGCGGTGTGTTGCCGCTGATCGTGCTTACCAATTGCGACGAGGTCGAGCTGAAGTACGGGTCGCTCACCAAGCGCGTCGGCCCGGACCGCGAAAATTTCCCGCACCTGCCGCATCCGCCTGTCGTCATTGACCACCGCCACTTCACCAAGGACGAGCTCGGCGTCTGGGGCATGAAATGGGAAAGCGCGGAATTCACCGGCTTCATCGCCGGCAAGGCTGTGACAAGCCTTCGGATGGTCGCCGATCCCGTGCCGACGACGCTTGAGATCACGGCCGACAGCAAGACGCTCAGCGCTGGGGACCGCGACAGCGTTCGCGTGATCGTCCGCGCGCTCGACCAGGCCGGCAACATCCTGCCCTTCCTGAACGATGCCGTCGACATCGCCGTCGAAGGCCCGGCGCGGCTCATCGGGCCGGCTCGGCTCGTTTTTCAGGGGGGCACGACCGGCTTCTGGCTGGAATCGGCCGGTGATGCAGGAGACATTCTTGTCACCGTCACGTCGTCGCGCCTCGGCGCGGTAAGGCTTGAACTCTCCACCACGGCCGAGGGGGCGGCGAGCGCATGAGCGAGCTGCAGCTCAGCGACGTCCGCAAGTCCTATGGCGGTCTCGAAGTCATCAAGGGTGTCGATCTCGACATCAAGTCCGGCGAGTTCGTCGTCTTCGTCGGACCCTCCGGTTGCGGCAAATCGACCCTGCTCAGAATGATCGCCGGGCTCGAGGAGATCACCTCCGGCGATCTCATTATCGACGACGAGCGAATGAACGATGTCGATCCGTCGAAGCGCGGCATCGCCATGGTCTTCCAGTCCTATGCGCTCTACCCGCATATGACAGTCCGGGAGAACATGGGTTTCGCGCTTCGCTTCGCCGGCATTGCCAAGGCAGAAATCGAACGCCGGGTGAGCGAGGCGGCGAACATCCTTGAGCTCGGTCCGCTGCTCGACCGCAAGCCGAAGCAGCTTTCCGGCGGGCAGCGCCAGCGCGTGGCGATTGGCCGGGCGATCGTGCGGCACCCGAAGATTTTTCTCTTCGACGAACCGCTTTCCAACCTCGACGCAGAGCTGCGCGTCCACATGCGCATCGAGATCGCCAGGCTTCACAAGCAGCTCGCCACGACGATCATCTATGTGACGCATGACCAGGTCGAGGCGATGACGCTCGCGGACAAAATCGTCGTCATGCGCGGCGGCGTCGTCGAACAAGTCGGTTCGCCGCTGGACCTTTATGACGACCCCGCCAACCTCTTCGTCGCCGGCTTCATCGGTTCGCCGAAGATGAACTTCCTCAAGGGGGTGATCGAGACCGGCGAGACGCAGACCTATGCGCACCTGCCGGATTTCGACGGCGTCAGAATTCCGCTCACCTTGAAAAACGCGGAAGCGGTCGCGCCCGTGACCATCGGCGTCAGGCCGGAGCATTTCAACGAGAGCGGTTCCGCCGCCCTCGATGTGACGATCGACATGCTGGAGCATCTCGGCGGCGAGACCTTCGCCTATGCGCGCCAGGGTAAAGGCGATCTTGTAGTGATTGAGACGAAGAACGGCCGCGGCCTCAAATCCGGCGACCGCATCGTTGCCCGTTTCGATCCTGCCTGCGCCCTCGTGTTCGACGCGGATGGGAAGCGGCTCCGGTAGCGCGCATCCGAGAAGCTGGACGGGATGCGACTAATGTCGTTGGTCCAGCCGCTCGAGATGCGCAGCTGGATTTCCGGATATTTCCTCGCGATCCTTGCCAGGAAGGAGGACAGCAACGCACGGCGTGAACATCTCGCCGATTTACTTGACGCTTCGACCAGTTTGTCTGCAGCCGGAAGAAACTCGGAAACTTCCTTTTACTCTAGGCGTTCTGTGCAGAGGCCTTCGCGCACTCTGCATTTGACTCTTGAAGAGCACAGTCGTATGCGCCTCGGGTCCAGCATTTCGGGGAAAACCCATGACCACCTCCCTCGACCATGCCCCGGCACAGGCGAATAATCTGCGCCAGTTTCTGGTGCTCACCCTTGGATCGGTCGGCGTGGTCTACGGCGACATCGGAACAAGTCCGCTCTACGCCTTCCGCGAGGCACTCCGGCCGTTTGCAGCAGGGGGTGTGGAGCGGGAAGAGGTCGTCGGTCTCATTTCGCTGATGATCTGGACCCTGACGATGATCGTCACCTGCAAATACGTCCTCTTCTTGCTTCGAGCTGACAATGATGGAGAGGGTGGCACGCTGTCGCTGCTTGCCCTGCTCCTGAAAAAGGCACCGCGGTATACGACGGGCATGTTCGTGGCAGGTATCCTGGGTGCCGCCCTTTTCATCGGCGATGCGATGATCACGCCGGCGCTTTCAGTGCTCTCGGCCGTCGAGGGCCTCAAGCTCGTTACGCCAGCCTTTCACGATTACGTCCTGCCGATCTCGGCCACGATCATGGTGCTGCTATTTGCCGTCCAGTCCCGCGGCACGGGGGCCGTCTCGAGCTTCTTCGGCCCGATCACTCTCATCTGGTTTCTGGTCATGGGGGCAGCCGGTGTCGCCCATATCGGTGACGATCTGGCGATCCTCGCGGCGTTCAATCCTGTTCACGCAGTTGCCTTTTTGTGGAATGCCGGTTTTGTCGGCTTCGTCGTGCTCGGCGCCGTCTTCCTCACGGTGACAGGAGCCGAGGCGCTTTATGCGGATCTTGGCCACTTCGGGCGCCAACCGATCCAGGCGGCCTGGTTTGCAATCGTGTTTCCGGCACTGGCGTTGAATTATCTCGGACAGGGCGCCATGGTGCTCTCCCATCCCGATGCCCTCTCCGATCCATTTTTCTTGATGTTTCCGAGCTGGGCCCTGTTGCCGGTAGTGATCCTTGCCACTGCCGCAACGATCATCGCCAGCCAGTCGGTGATCACCGGAGCGTTTTCGCTCGTGCGGCAAGCGATCCATCTCGGCTTCCTGCCAAGATTCGAGATTTGCTTCACCTCGGAAACGCAGACGGGCCAGATTTATCTGCCTTTGGTCAACAGCGCCCTCCTGACGGGCGTGCTTGTTCTCATGTTTGTATTCGGTAGTTCCGAATCTCTTGCCCCCGCCTACGGCGTATCCATCACCGGCGCCATGGTGATCGACTCAATCCTCGCCTTTGCGTTCGTCCGTTATGTATGGAGCTGGTCTGCCTTGACCGCGACTGCATTCCTGCTTCCTCTGTTCCTGCTTGAGCTGGTGTTTCTCGGCGCCAACTTGTTCAAGATCCAAGACGGCGGTTACGTGCCCATCCTCTTCGCCGGCAGCTTGATGACGCTGATGTGGACATGGCGAAAGGGCGTCAGGTATCTGCGCGAAAAGACGGCCCGCCAAGATGTTCCGCTCGATAAGTTCATAGCCGCTGTCGAACGCAAGTCCGAGCATGCTCCTGTCGTGGTACCAGGAACGGCAATCTTCCTGACGGCAACACCCGATATGACCCCAGCCGTTCTGTTGCACAACATCAAGCACAATCACGTACTGCACGAGCACAACGTCATCCTGACGATCAAGACGGCCAGAGTGCCCTATGTCCCGGAGAAGGACCGCTACACGCTGACAAAACTCTCCGACCGGTTCAGCAAACTTGAACTGCGCTTCGGCTTCATGGACGATCACAATGTCTCGCGGGCACTGGCGCGCTGCCGAAAGGAAGGATTTAAGTTCGAGATCATGACGACGTCGTTTTACCTGGGCCGACGCAAACTGGTTGAGGACCCTCAATCCGGGCTGCCAAAATGGCAGGACAAGCTGTTCATCGCGATGGCTGGGACCGGGATCGATCCAACCGACTATTTCCACCTGCCGGCCAACCGTGTCGTCGAGTTGGGAGAGCAAGTGATCATCTAGCCGTGCACGCCAGACGAGCTGCTCATGGTTCGCGGAAAGAGGGCTCGCGTGGTCAGTTAGGCGGGCTCTCTAAGTTCTGCGCTCCGAAATTCGCATGACGCCTAACTCCGGATGGGACCCTGGCAACGGTTCTTCCCGCGGAGACGACGCCTCCAGGTCAGGTTTTTCACCGACGAGCCACTTTCAGGCAGCAACCCGTAGTCCCGGTTTGCCTTCCTCTACCGCGCCAATGATCCGCGCTGCCGCATAGCCTGCCGCAACGATGTCTTGCAGCAGTTCTTCCGCTCGGTCAGCACTGCATGAAACAAGAAGTCCGCCTGAGGTCTGGGGATCGGTGAGGATGTGTCGCTGCCATATCGGGAGAGCGTCGGGAAGCAGGACGCTCATGCCGTAGCTCGCCCAGTTTCGATGGGAGGCGCCGGTCACGAATCCTTGCTCTGCCAGTTCGGCACAGCGGGTAAAGAGGGCAATGTCGCACGCTCTGAGCGATATCTGCTTGTTCGATCCCCTGGCCATCTCCAGCGCGTGACCGAGAATACCGAAGCCGGTAACGTCGGTGACGGCATGCACATGTGCATGCCCGGCGAGTTCGGCGCCGACACTGTTGAGGAGCGTCGTCGACGCGATGAGCTCGGCATAGGCATCCAGTGGCAGTGCGCCTTTCTTGAAGGTCGCTGAATAGATCCCCACGCCGAGCGCCTTCGTTAGGATCAGCGCGTCACCGGCTTGTGCGCCGCTGTTGCGCCGAATGCTCGAAGCCGGGCATGTGCCGATCACCGCCAGCCCATAGATGGGCTCCGGCGAATCGATCGAGTGGCCTCCAGCGATCGGAATGCCGGCCTCTGCGCATATCGCGCTGCCGCCTTTCAGGATCTCTCGAACCATTTCGGTTGGCATCTTGTCGATCGGCGTGCCGAGGATCGCGAGCGCCATGATTGGTTTTCCGCCCATGGCATAGACATCGGAGAGGGCATTGGTCGCTGCGATCCGGCCGAAATCGAATGGATCATCGACCATCGGCATGAAGAAATCGGTGGTCGCGATCACGCAGGTGCCGTCGTCAAGTTGCCAGACGGCGGCATCGTCGCCTGTTTCCGTGCCGACGAGCAGCCGGGCGAAGGGACCAACCACGGGCTGCTCCGCCAGCAGTTGCTGGAGAACCGATGGTGCCAGCTTGCAACCGCAGCCGCCACCATGGGCAAGCGCCGTCAGGCGAAGGGGGGTCGACGCAGTCGAACTATCCATGGATGCCTCCCAATGTTTCGCAAAGGCGAGGCACGCGCTGCCGCGCTGTGGCAACTCGCGCTACGCGTTGCGACAAATGTCGAAGGTTGCAGGAGATAAGAAGGGCACAGTCGAAACGGCCCACCGTCCTCGGCGGCTCGGTATCAGCCCAATGCGCAGTGCCCCGAAACTCGGGAGCGGCGTGCAAGCTCATAAATACAGTATGGTTAATTGCGAACCGAGCGTCAATTTGCGATGCTGCGGTCTTTAGTGCCCTCAAATAATGCCCATCGGCGGAGCCCCAACAAACAAGAGCCGATTTAGATTTAAGTAGAATATTGAATTCATCTTTATTGCTCTTATTAATTTGACAATAGAATACGGACAGCTAAGATCTTAATTTCAAACGCCGAGTTACGTCTGACGTTGCGATGGAGTAGCAAGATTTGCCGGCATGTCCAGCGCGGCAACGCCGGTTTCAAGGGAGGTGTCATGCTATGAACATGGAACTCTCGCGGCGCCAATTTCTGGGCGCGGCCGGTGCTGGCGTAGCGGCCACGGCGCTCGGTGCCTTTGGCTTTGGTGAGATCGAGGCGGCGCACGCCGAAGCAATCCGCGCCTTCAAGCTGGTGAACACCACCGAAACCCGCAACACCTGTCCCTATTGCTCCGTCGCATGCGGCGTCATCATGTATTCGAATGGCGACCTGAAGAAGGGCAAAAAGGCGGAAATCATCCACATCGAGGGTGACACCGACCATCCGACGAACCGCGGCACGCTCTGCCCCAAGGGCGCGGCGCTGCTCGATTTCGTCAAGTCCGAAACGCGCCTGAAATATCCGATGATCCGCAAGCCCGGCTCTGACAGGTTCGAACGGGTCAGTTGGGATGAGGCGCTTGATCGGATCGTCCGATTGATGAAGGACGACCGCGACGCCAATTTCGTCGAGAAGAACAAAGATGGCGTCTCCGTGAACCGGTGGATAACAACCGGCTTCCTCGCCGCCTCGGCGACAACGAACGAAACAGCGTGGGAGACCTACAAGGTCGTCCGCAGCGCCGGGATGCTGGTCTTCGACAACCAAGCGCGTGTCTGACACGGCCCAACGGTAGCCAGTTTGGCTCCAACTTTCGGCCGCGGCGCAATGACCAACTCCTGGACGGACATTAAAAACACCGACCTCGTGATCATCATGGGCGGCAATGCCGCCGAGGCGCATCCTTGCGGCTTCAAATGGGTGACCGAGGCAAAGGCCGATCGCGGCGCAAGGCTGATTGTGGTCGATCCGCGGTTCACCCGCTCTGCATCGGTGGCTGACGTCTATGCGCCGATCCGTCAGGGCACGGATATCGCCTTCCTGCTCGGCGTGATCAACCACTGCATCCAGAACGGAAAGGTGCAGTGGGACTATGTGAAGGCGTTCACCAATGCCAGCTACATCGTCAAGGACGGCTTCGAGTACAAGGACGGGCTGTTCACAGGCTATGACGAGGCAAAGCGCGATTACGACAAGTCGACGTGGGACTATGACATCGGCGACGACGGCTATGCGGTCGTGGACGATACGTTGACGAATCCGCGCTGCGTCTGGAGCCTGCTGAAGGAGCATGTCTCCGTCTACACTCCCGAGATGGTGGAGCGGATCTGCGGTACGCCGCAGGACAAGTTCCTGAAAGTGGCCGAAATGATCGCGGAGTGCTCATCGCCCACCAAGGCGATGACGTCGATGTATGCGCTCGGCTGGACGCAGCATTCCAAGGGCTCGCAGAATATCCGTGCCATGGCGATGCTGCAGCTGATCCTCGGCAATATCGGCATACGCGGCGGCGGCATGAATGCGTTGCGTGGTCACTCGAACATCCAGGGCCTCACCGATGTCGGGCTGATGTCGAACCTGCTCCCCGGCTATCTGACGATACCGACGGAAAAGGAGGTCGATTTCGAGACCTACATGGCGACGCGCGGCTTCAAGCCGCTCAGACCCAACCAGATGAGCTATTGGCAGAACTATAGGAAGTTCTTCGTCAGCTTCCAGAAGGCAATGTGGGGTTCGGCGGCGACGCCGGAAAACGATTTCGCCTATGATTGGCTGCCGAAGCTGGACGTCTCCGGCTACGACATCCTGCGCGCCTTCGAGCTCATGAATCAGGGCAAGATGACGGGGTACATCTGCCAAGGCTTCAATCCGCTGCTTGCGGCTCCGAACAGGAAGAAGGTGACGGATTCACTGTCGAAGCTCAAATATCTCGTCACGATGGATCCACTCGATACCGAGACGGCGCGGTTCTGGGAGAACCACGGCGAGTTCAACGACGTCGATTCCTCACAGATCCAGACGGAGGTCATCCAATTACCCTCCACCTGTTTTGCCGAAGACGAAGGTTCGCTCACCAATTCCAGCCGCTGGCTGCAGTGGCATTGGCCGGGCGGCACGCCCCCCGGCGAAGCAAAGACCGACAATTGGATCATGGCGCAGATCCATACGCGCCTGAAGGAGCTTTATCGCAAGGAAGGCGGAACGTTCCCCGATCCGATCGTCAACCTCGCCTGGACCTATACCGACGCGGGCGAACCGACCGCGGAAGAACTTGCCAAGGAGATCAACGGCAGAGCGCTGGCGACGGTCTACGACGCCACAGACCCGACCAAGGTCGTGGCCGAGGCTGGCAAGCTCCTACCCGGTTTCGCGGCCCTGCGCGACGATGGCTCGACCTCGTCCGGCTGCTGGATCTATTCCGGCTGCTTCAACGAGAACGGCAACAACATGGCCCGGCGCGACACATCGGACCCGGACGAGACCGGCGCCTATTCCAAATGGGCATTCTCCTGGCCGGTCAACCGCCGCATCCTCTACAACCGGGCTTCGGCCGACCTCAACGGCAAGGCATGGGATCCAAGCCGCAAGCTGATCGAATGGGACGGCGCAAAATGGTCCGGTTATGATGTGCCGGACATCGCGCCGACGGCAAAGCCTGCCGAGGTTGGGCCTTTCATCATGAACCCGGAAGGCGTCTCGCGTCTCTTCACCCGGGGAATGATGCGCGACGGGCCGTTTCCGGCCCACTACGAGCCGTTCGAATCGCCGGTTGGCAATCTCGTCGCCCCGAAGTTGCGGGGCAATCCGGCGGCGCGGGTGTTTGCCGGCGACTTCGAGCAGTTTGCGGAACCCGCTTCGGAAGAATTCCCCTATGCGGCGACGTCCTATCGCCTGACCGAGCACTTCCACTATTGGACCAAGCACTGCCGGACGAATGCCGTGCTGCAGCCGGAATTCTTCGTCGAGATATCCGAGGAACTGGCCGCGGAGAAAGGCATCACGAAGGGCGGCTGGGTGCGCGTATGGTCCAAACGCGGATCGATCCAGGCGAAGGCGGTCGTCACCAAGCGGATCAAGCCCCTGATCTGCGACGGCAAACCCGTTCATGTCGTGGGCATACCGCTGCATTGGGGTTTCACCGGAGCGGCCAAGAAGGGGTTTGGTCCGAACTCGCTGACGCCTTTCGTCGGCGACGCCAACATAGAAACGCCGGAATACAAGGCGTTCCTGGTCAATATCGAGCCCATCGCCGGGCCGGTGGCGTAGGAGGCAGCAAGCCATGTTCCCGCCCGTCCCAAACCCCGCCACCGGACCTCAAAGCCCGAAATTCGGCGAAAAGGATCTGATACGGCGATCGGCGTCGACCGTAACGCCGCCGCCTGAGCGACAGACCGAGGTGGCCAAGCTCATCGACGTCTCGAAATGCATCGGCTGCAAGGCCTGCCAATCGGCCTGCATCGAGTGGAATGATACCCATCCCGAGCTCGAGACCAACACAGGCGTCTATGAAAATCCGCACGATCTGACGCCCGATATGTTCACGCTGATGAGGTTCACCGAGTGGGAAAATCCGGAGACGAATAATCTGGAGTGGCTGATCCGCAAGGACGGCTGCATGCATTGCGAGGATCCGGGCTGTCTCAAGGCGTGCCCTGCACCCGGTGCCATCGTCCAATATTCGAACGGCATCGTGGACTTCGTACACGAAAACTGCATCGGCTGCGGCTATTGCATCAAAGGATGCCCGTTCAATATTCCGCGGATTTCAGAGGTCGATCACACCGCGTACAAATGCACGCTCTGCTCCGACCGCATCGCCGTTGGCCAGGGGCCAGCCTGCGCGAAGGCATGCCCGACGCAAGCGATCGTCTACGGCACCAAAGAGGAAATGAAGAAGCACGCGGAAGGGCGGATCGCCGACCTGAAGTCCCGCGGCTTTACGAATGCGGGGCTTTATGATCCGCCGGGCGTTGGCGGCACGCACGTCATGTACGTGCTGCACCACGCCGACAAGCCCGAGATCTATGCCGGTCTGCCGAACAATCCGACGATCAGCCCGATCGTCGAGGCCTGGAAGGGGGTCACGAAATATGCCGGTCTCGCCGTCATGGGCGTCGCGGCGGTCACCGGCTTTCTGCATTATATGGTCAACGGCCCCAACCGCGTTTCCGAAGAGGACGAGGAGGCCGCTGAGCGGTTTACGGGAGATCGTTCCTCATGAGTACGGATTCGGACTATGACGTCGGGAAAGGCGACAGCGTTCACCCTGGCAAGCCTGTAACGGTCGATCGTTATACCGGCGGTGCGCGGATCAATCACTGGATTACGGCCGTAAGCCTCGTGCTGCTCGCGCTTTCCGGTCTGTCTCTGTTCCACCCGCGGCTTTTCTTCCTGTCGGCGTTGTTCGGCGGCGGCCAATTGGTACGCGCCATTCATCCCTGGATCGGCGTCGTCCTGTTTTTCAGCTTCCTCGGTCTTTTCTTCCGCTTCTGGAAGCTCAATCTCTGGAAGCGCGAGGATGGCACCTGGCTTGCGCGCGTGCGCGATGTCCTGACCGCCCACGACGAACGCCTGCCCGAGATCGGCAAGTACAATGCCGGGCAGAAGCTCGTCTTCTGGTCCATGTCGGTTTTGATCGTCGTGCTGATAACGTCCGGTGTCGTCATATGGGATCAGTATTTCGCGGCCTACACCACGATCGAGCAGAAGCGATGGGCCCTTCTCGTGCACTCGGTCGCGGCCATCCTCGCGATCAGCGTTTGGATCACCCATGTCTATGCAGCGATCTGGGTCCGCGGTACCATACGGGCGATGACGCGCGGTTACGTGACCGGCGGCTGGGCGTGGCGGTATCATCGCAAATGGCTGCGGGAACTGGTCGCCAGACCGCCGGCGAAGGATACGAAGAAGACTGCAGCTGAGTAGCAACCTTCGGGGTTGTGTCACGTGACCCGTCGGGTTCGTGAGGAGTGTGATGAAACACAAAGACGCCGCAGCGCCTGATCCAACGGCCATCGGAGATGTCTCGTCGCCGCCGTTTGCGCGCCTTCCCGATCCGACTTCCCTCTTCGCCGCTAGGGCCGCGCGTCTCCGTCAATTGGCCGAAGCGAGCGACCTTGCGCCCTATCTCCACTTCCTCGCAGGCCTTGCGGCGGCTCAACACATTATCCAGGGCGACCTCCCGGCTGCCGAGAGTCCCGACGCCGCGACACTCATGCGCGCGCGAGTTCGAAATGCCGCCGCTTCACCGCAACGGGATCGAGGACGGCGAAGCGATCGGCGCCATCTTCGACCGTCTGTTCGCGCCCGCTGACGCAATCGACAAGCCGGCCCCGGCTGCCGCTGCGCTCGCTCGGGTCACCCGCGCCGATCCACAAGCGCGTCTTGCCATGGCTGCAACCGTTCTCTCCTGTTCATTGCCCGCAGACGCGATCGCCGAACATATTTTCGTCTGGGCGGCGCTTCAGGTGCACTTCGCCCGGCTTGCATCGGTTCTCGAGGCAGGGAAGCTCACGCCGGTCGCCGACGGCATCTGCCCCGTGTGCGGCGGGAGACCGACATCGTCCATGGTCGTCGGCTGGCCGGGCTCGCACGGCGCGCGGTTTTGTTCCTGCTCGCTTTGCTCGACGCTCTGGCACTATGTCCGCGTCAAATGCGTGCTTTGCGGCTCCACGAAGGGGATCTCCTACCGGGAAATCGAAAACCACGGTGGGATCGTCAAGGCCGAAACCTGCGACGAATGCCATGGCTGGACGAAGATTTTCTATCAGAACAAGGACCCGGCAATAGAACCCGTTGCCGACGATGTTGCGAGCCTGAGCCTCGATCTTCTGATGAGCGAAGGCCCTTATCGCCGTGGCGGATTTGCGCCGCTTCTGGCCGGCTTTTAGAGGGGATGCGAAACCCTTCGAAGCGAGAGAGGTGCGTGTCCCAGGGAGGGCCGTTATGGAGGCCAATATCAGGTTGCGCGACATCCCGTCGGTGGACGAGCTTCTGAGGTCGACCGGCGTCGCCGAGGCGATCGAATGCTTCGGCCGGCCGGCTGTTGCCGAAGCCTTGCGGGGCGTCCTGTCCAGGATCCGGGACGAGGTGCGCGAAGGCGCAGGTGTCCCCTCCCCGCACGCCATCGCAGCCGCCGCCCTCGCAGCGCTCGAGGCGAATGATCGATCGACGCTACGCTCCCTATTCAATCTGACGGGAACGGTGCTCCATACCAATCTCGGCCGCGCTTTGCTGGCGCAAGCGGCAATCGATGCCGCAACGGCGGTAATGCGCGAAACGGTTGCGCTCGAATTCAACCTTGAGGACGGCAAACGCGGCGAGAGAGACGATCACCTGCGTGCGCTCATCTGCGAGCTGACCGGTGCGGAGGATGCGACCGTCGTCAACAACAATGCCGCGGCCGTGCTGTTAACACTGAACAGTCTGGCGGGCGGCAAGGAGGCGATCGTCTCGCGCGGCGAGCTCATTGAAATCGGTGGAGCATTCCGTATGCCGGATATCATGCAGTGCTCCGGCGTCCGCCTCGTCGAGATCGGCACCACGAACCGCACCCATGCCAAGGACTACAGGAACGCCATCGGCCCCGATACGGGCCTGATATTGAAGGTCCACACGTCCAACTATCGTATCGAAGGCTTCACGAAAGAGGTCGGGGCGGGCGAGCTGGCGGGGATCGCCCACGAGCATGGGCTGCCGCTAATCAACGATCTCGGTTCCGGCACTCTAACTGACCTTGACCGCTTCGGGCTCGCGCATGAACCGACCGTGAGCGAAGCGATCGCCGATGGCGCCGATATCGTCACCTTTTCCGGCGACAAGCTCCTTGGCGGTCCACAGGCCGGTTTCATCGTCGGGCGCAGCGTCCTCATCGAAAAGATCAATAGGAATCCGATGAAGCGCGCTCTGCGCGTCGACAAGATTCGCCTTGCCGCGCTGGAAGCGACGCTGCGGCTCTATCGCGACCGGGATCGGCTCAGCGAGCGTCTTCCGACGATGCGATTGCTCGCCCGTCCGAAGGCTGACATCAGCGAGCAGGCCGAGCGGCTCGCTCCCTTCGTGGAGCGTGCGGTGAAAGGCACATTCCGCGTTTCGGTCGTTACCTGCGAAAGCCAGGTCGGCTCCGGCGCATTGCCGCTCTCCACAGTGCCGAGCGCGGGGCTGGCTTTGGCGCCGCCTTCGGGCAGCGGCCGCATGCTTGCCGAGCTGGCAACGGCACTGAGGCGTCTTCCGATGCCGGTCATCGGCCGCATCGAACGTGGATCGCTCATCCTAGATTTGCGCTGCCTTGAGGACGAGGAAGGTTTTGTCGCCAATCTCGCCCATCTCGATCCGCCAGCGGAAGGATCCTCACCGTGAGTCTTCTCAACCGCTTCTTGCGGAGGCAGACCAAGGGCGATGTCTCCTCCGAGGCACCTATGGCAAAGGCGCTCGCAGCCGCCCGCAATGGTGACTACGAAACCGCTCTCGCGATATGGGAGCCCTTGGCGCGGACGGGAAATGCGCGGGCACAGAACAATATCGGCGCATGCTTCGCGGGCGGGTTGGGCGTGGCCCGGGATGTCGATGTTGCCTATAGTTGGTTGAGCCTTTCCGCCGAGGCCAGCGATCCGGTCGGTCAGCGCAATCTCGCCTCCCTCCTGTTCGAGGGCGAGGGCATCGAGCCGGATTATGAAAGGGCGGCAGCCTTTTATCGCAAGGCTGCAGAGCAGAATGACGCCGAGGCTCAGGACATGTTGAGCTGGATGCTGCTGGAAGGCGACCTCATCGAGCCCGATCTTGCGGAAGCGCGCCGCTGGGCGCTCGCCGCCGCGAACAACGGCTCCGCCTCGTCGATGACGCGGCTGGGGATGCTCTATCACAATGCTATGGGGGTCGCGCGCGATCCCGTCGAAGCGGTTTACTGGTGGGGGCGCGGCGCGCGCGCCGGCGACGCTGACGGGCAGGCGATGCTTGGCGCGGCCTATCATCTTGGAAGCGGTACCGCCCGCGATCCGGTCGAAGCCTTCTCCTGGCTCTTGAGGGCGCGTGAAGGCGGCAGCGCGCTGGCAGCGCCATTCTTCGATGTCGTTCGCGCGACGCTCGACACGGAAGGTTTGACGGAGGCCGAGCGCCGCGCCGCGCGCCCCCTATCCGAAACGGCAGTTCCACGCCAGCGCACAAACGAGGGGGATGAAAGGTGATCGTCGGCACCGCCGGTCATATCGATCACGGCAAAACGTCGCTCGTCCGGGCGCTGACCGGGGTCGATACCGATCGGCTGAAGGAGGAAAAGGACCGCGGCATATCGATCGATCTGGGCTTTGCCTACATGCCCGTCGAGCACGCGGAAACGATCGGCGTTATCGATGTTCCAGGACACGAGAAATTCATCCACACCATGCTCGCAGGCGCCAGCGGCATCGATTTCGTCGTGCTCGTCGTCGCGGCCGACGACGGCGTCATGCCGCAGACGCGCGAGCATCTCGCCATCATCGATCTTCTCGGCATCGAACACGGCGTCGTCGCCATCACCAAGGCCGATCTGGTGGCGGAAGGTCGTTTGGCGGAAGTCGAGCAAGCGATGCGGAACGAGCTCGCAGGCACGGCGCTCGCCGATGCACTCATGATCCCCGTTTCAACGGTATCGGGCAAGGGGGTGGCGTCGCTTCGCGATGAAATCGCCGATGCGGCGCGCCGTTTCACGCGGCGGCAGACGACCGGGCGCTTCCGGCTGGCCGTCGATCGCTCGTTCACCATTCAGGGTGTGGGCACGGTGGTCACCGGAACCGTTCTTTCGGGACAAGTATCGGTGGAGGATCACATCACCGTCAGCCCCTCGGGCCTCGAGGCGCGGGTGCGATCGATCCACGCGCAGAACAGGCCAAGCGAAAATGGCCGCGCGGGCGATCGCTGCGCCCTCAATCTCGTCGGCCATGGCATAACAAAAGCGGCGATCAACCGCGGCGACATGGTCTGCGACCATAGCCTGCATGCGCCGACCGGCCGGATTGATGCGACGTTGCGGGTGCTTGGCTCAGAGCCGAAGCCGATCGGCCACTGGTTTCCGGTGCGGCTTCATCATGCATCGGCGGAAGTCGGAGCCCGCATCGTCTTGCTGGCTGAAGAGCCGGTGGCCCCGGGAGCACGGACGCGCGTCCAACTCGTGCTGGATCGGCCGATCGCGGCGGCGGCCGGAGACCGCTACGTTATTCGCGATACGTCTGCTCGGCGTACGATCGGCGGCGGCAGGTTTGTGGATTTGCGCGCGCCCGCACGCAAGCGCCGCACGCAGGAGCGGATGGCGCAACTCGATGCCCTCTCTTTGACCCAGCCGAAACAGGCGATCGCGGCGTTGCTTGCCATTCCGCCCTTTTTTGTCGACATCGCTGCCTTCGCCCGCGACCGGGCGATTGCTGCGGCGGAAGCCGGCGCGTTGGTGCAATCCTTAAGCGTGGTGCAACTGCCGCCGGATGCCGCTACGCTCGCCATGTCCCTGGAGAGCTGGGCCAGGCTCCGCGGTGATATCCTCGCACGGCTCGGAGCCTTCCATGCGGAAAATCCGGACTTGCCGGGTATGGGTGTCGAACGGTTGCGAATGCGGCTCGAGCTTCGCCTGCCGGTGCCTGCATTCCGTGCGGCCCTGCAGGTCCTCGTCAGGCCGGGAGAGATCGTGCTGGATGGCGCATGGGTTCGCCTTGCCGAACATCGAGTGGTCATGACCTTGGCCGACGAGCGGCTCTGGAAGGAGATCGAGCCCTTGCTCGGTGCCCAACGGTATCGCCCGCCACGTGTGCGCGACATTGCCGGATTGCTGGCTCTGCCCGAGGCACAGGCACGCCGGCTGCTGAAACTCGGCAGCCGCATGGGCAAGGTGCACGAGGTAGCGCATGACCATTTCTTCCTGCGCGAAGCGGTCGCGGAGATGGTTGCAGTCATCGCCGAGATCAGCGCAGCCGCCGACAAAGGCTGGTTTACCGCGATGCAGTTTCGCGATCGCCTCGAAAACGGCCGCAAGGTGGCCATCCAGATCCTCGATTTCTTCGACCGCCACAGCGTCACGCTCAGACGCGGGGACCTACGCCGTCTCAACAGGAGCCGTCTGGATTTCTTCGGCAATTTGTCGAATGGTATGCTTGGCAAGGATGTCGTTTCAGGAGGAGATTCGTCCCCGGTGGGGCGTCCGGACTTCAAATCCGGGAGGGGCCGAGAGACGGTCTTTGGTGGGTTCGACTCCCACTCTCTTCCGCCATCATCGCGTTCGACCGAACGTGCCCGATGACGATCGCTGACACCCGCATCGGAGTGCTCCTCGATATCAGGAGCCGGTGCACGGAAGAGTTTCGCCTCGCAGATGAGGCGTCGCGACCGAGTTGAGCATGGCCTCGGTAGCATCGTAGAGAGCGACATTTCCACCCGATTGCTACAGGCCGTGAGTACCGTCGTAGCCGTTCAGCGCGGGCGAGGTCCACGCTCGGGGCTGACGAACGGGCTTGTAGACTTCGACTTCAAGCGGGTAGCAGGCTGCCGTATCCGAGGAATGCTCCGACGAGCAGTCGCCGCCCGGGCACGCCGACATGCACCCCAAAAGATCGATCTCGGCGAAGAACTCCAGATAGTCGCCGGGGCGCACGGGGCTCGCCTTCATGAAATACTGCCCGCTGTCACGCGTGAAGCCGGTGCACATGAAGACATTCAGCACGTCATGGATATGGACTGAGGCCTCGGCCAGCGCCTTGCCGGTGTGCTTCGCAAAGGCGCGGGTGAGATTCGAGTGGCAGCAGTAGTGATATTGGCCGCCGTTGCTCAGCAAGTTGTGCGTATAGGGATCGCAGCGCGTACCGATTACGTCATGGACCGAGCCGCCGAATTCGTCGAAGCCGTACCAGTCAAGCGTATCGTGTGTGATCGTGGCGATCGGGCGCAGATAGGGCATATTCGAGAATAGCTGGTCCCCAAGCCCGACATGGGTGCCGTTCAATGCACGCGTCTTGCCGGTGTAGAGACGTTCGTTGAAATCATGCGCGTTGAACAGGTTGAGATCGCCGACCTGCGAACCCTCGCTGCAGAGGATGCGGCAGAAGTGCCCGGCGGGAACCGGCCAGCAGGCCGCATCGCGCGCGGGAACCATGACACGATCGACGAGTTCGAGATCGTCGCGCACGGCGCGATAGGCGGCGAGATCGGGGCGCGGCAAGCTCTCGACCGGGTAGCAGATTACTGGCGTGACCGCCTTGCGGGCGGCGGCGTCCTGTGGGGCTGGCGTAATGCCTTTGGGCTTCATCCCTGTTCTCCGTTTCGTTTCAGTCCGCCCGCTTCAGTCGGCGTCAGGCATTAAGGTGTTGCTTGGGCGAGGCAGGTTATGGGCACGGGCGGCCTCCAGCAGAACGCGCTCTGATTCCTGCAGATAGAGCTCGAGCGCCCGTGCCGCGCCCGCGCGGTCGCCATCGCAGAGCATGCTGCAGATCTCGACATCGCGCGCCACCCAAGGCTCTTGGAAGCGCCGGGCGTCGCGGGCGAGCGAAAAGGCGAGCCGCGCCTGCGCCGCGACCGAGGCAAAGAGAGCATCCAGCCGGGGACTTCCTATGAAACTGACAAGTTGGCGGTGAAACTCCAGCGAGGCGGTGCCGCACTGCTGCCAGTCGCGCGCGATGGCCGCACGCTGGACCGCTTCGACCCGCTTGACCAGTTCGCTCATGGCCTCGCGCGACGCATAGGCGCTGCAGGTGACGCCGCGAAGCTCCAGGGTCAGGCGAATGGTATAGATCTCGCTGATCTCGGCTGCGCTCAGGGCGCGCACGGTCGCGCCGTGATGAGCACGGTGCTCGATCAATCCCTCGGCCACGAGATCGCGGAGGGCCTCGCGCAGTGTGTTGCGCGAGACATTCAGCGTCTCAGCCCAGACGACCTCGCGGAGAGGCGTACCCGGCGCCAGCTCGCCGCGCAGGATCTTATCGCGCAAGAGGCCGGCTGCGGTTTGTGACAGAACGAGAGGGCGATCATAATTGCGCACGAGTTTCTCCTTGAGTTTTATACTTTGTTGAACAAAATTTTCTTGTCAACCAATTATTCGCTCCGAATCATTTTAGGCTGATGCAGGTTCGTGTGCGAAACACGCGCTATCTAGGGGCCATATTGCAGTTCAACTGGTGCACATCGCGGCTGTGTCCACAATATTTTGTCGGACATTGTTGCGTGCGCAGCCGGCGCACATGGGGAATTCACGAAAGAGCGCTCGTATCCCGGTCCAAATGCAGGAGGATCTGTTCGTCGATAGCTTCCACCGCTCGACCGTCGCCAAGGCAGGCGACAGCGCTGGCGCGTTTTCGTTGCAGGAGGTCAATGGGGAAGAGCTGACCGCGTCGGGCATTCGTGAGGCCAGACGGCACGCTAAAAACCGACATCCTTTGGAACCGGCTCTCCTGACCCAAATGCGGTCATTCCGGATATCGCCCGATGCACGCTACCGCTCGGCCGCCAGCACGAGTATCATCGACCTCCTGGATTTCACGACGGTGGCAAAAATTGGATTTGCAGGCCTTCAGAGACTCGATTGCGAAACCACAGCCGCCCGCCGGCTTAAGCTCGGCCCTGCTGGCGCTGTGGTGGGATGCAAAGGGCGATTGGAATAAGGCGCATGAGCGCGCGCAGGAGCACGACGATACGGCAGATATGCATGTGCATGCCTACCTCCATCGCAAGGAAGGCGATCAATCCAACGCTGAATATTGGTATCGACGCTTCGGCGCCACACCGTCAATCTTAACGCTTGATGAGGAATGGGAAGAGTTGGCGCAGGCACTTTTGGAGCAAGGCTGAGCTCTGCTCCCTGCAAAATCTGGTTCTGGCGCATTTGAGGCGACGAGCGCATCAGCCACTCAGCTTGACGAGAGTCATGTCGAAGGACCGGGTCTGATGGAGAGCGGAAGTTGATCCGTCCCTTCAACGGCGAAAACGCGCCACACAAGCGGACGTTGGCGCGCACTGCAATGAACGTTGGCTGTCGACCAAGCCCAGTTGCAGCCGAATAGACATGGATGCAAGACGCCAGTAAAATTTGATCCATCGGGCTAGGAAGGTGCCATTGCGTATGGCCAACGAATCGATCAGACGTCGGCTTGCTGCCATTCTGGCCGCTGACGTGGTCGGCTACAGCCGGCTCATGGAGCGCGACGAGACGGCTACGCACACGCTGCTCATGGCGCGATGGAAAGAGGTGCTGGAGCCGCTCGTCGCAAATCATCAGGGCCGCGTCTTCAAGCGGACCGGCGACGGCGTGTTCGTCGAATTCGGCAGCGCCGTCAATGCCGTCGAATGCGCCGCGGCCCTTCAGCAGGCGATGGCGGCCGCAAACAGAGACATGCCGGGAGACCGGGCTATCGTGCTGCGCGTCGGCGTGAATCTCGGCGACGTGATGGTCGAGGACAGCGATCTCTACGGCGATGGCGTCAATGTGGCTGCCCGTCTCGAGACGCTCGCCGATCCCGGCGGCGTGGCGATTTCGGACGGCGTTCATGAATATGTGCATGGCCGCGCCGGCATCGATTTCGTCGACAGCGGCTATCACGAGGTCAAGAACATCGAGCGTCCGGTGCATGTCTGGAAATGGTCGCCGAACCGCACGAACGATCCCATCAAGACTGCCGTGGAAACCCCGCCGCGGCTTCCGGCGAAGCCGTCGATCGCCGTCCTGCCGTTTGACAACATGTCCGGCGACCCGGAGCAGGGTTATTTCGCCGATGGCATCACCGAGGACATCATCACCGACCTTTCCAAGGTGTCCGGTCTCTTCGTGATCGCCCGCAATTCCTCTTTCGCCTACAAGGGCAAGACGCCGGACATCCGCAAGGTCAGCCGGGAACTCGGCGTCCGTTATGTCCTGGAAGGCAGCGTGCGCAGGGCCGCCGACCGCATCCGCATCAACGCCCAGATGATCGACGGCACGACCGGCGGTCATCTGTGGGCCGAGCGCTACGATCGCGGCATCGAGGATATCTTCGCGGTTCAGGACGAGGTGACCCGCACCATCGTCGACGCGCTCAGAGTGAAGCTGACGGCCGGCGAAGAGGAGCGGCGCGAGAGCCGCGGCAAGGTCGATCCGGCAGCCTACGACCTGCTCGTCCGCTCGCGCCAGACGATGCTGCAGTTCAGCGCCGTATCGTCCATGGAGGCGCGCGCCATGCTGGAGCGCGTCGTCGCCATCGATCCGGGGCTGGCGGCCGCCTATGCCCGGCTGTCGATCATCGCCTTTGCGGAATACGTCAACCAGTGGAACGGCGCGACGCCGGAAAATCTCACACAGGCGCTTGAACTGGCCCACAAGGCGATCGATACGGATGACACGGAGCCGCTAGGCCATCACGCACTCTCGCTTGTCCTTGCCTGGATGCGGCGTCTGGACGAGGCGGAGGACGCCGCAGAGCGGGCGATCAAACTCGACCCCAATTCGGGCGACGCCTATACCGCACTGGGCACTATAAGGGAATTCGGAGGCCGGTACGAAGACGCCGTCGCGCTCTATACGCGCGCCCACCGGCTCGACCCGCAATTCGACCTGTCGCTGCATTTCCTGGGGAGGGCTCTGTTGAGCCTCGGGCGCTTCGACGAGGCGGAGATCGCCTTCAAGCGACGGCTGACACTTGCGCCGCGATCGGACATGACGCGGTTTTATCTCGCCTGTCTCTATGGCCGCATCGGCCGTCACGAAGAAGCGCGACGCTATTGGCGGGAGACGCTGGAGATCAAGCCGAATTTCTCTGTCGATCACCTCAAGCGGGCCTTACCCTACCGCGATGCCAATCTGTTCGATCGGCTGGTGGACGGGCTCCGCCAGGCCGGCGTCTCCATCTAAATACGAAATGGGACAGACATGCGGCCTCAGCGGAGAGGAATGCGGAGGTCCGGTCATCGCGCTCCACGCTCGTTCCGACAGCCATTCGGTCGGGCAAGTTTCCACCCCTTCTGCGATCTTGCCTATGAGGCGCCATCGATCGCTGGGCCATTGTTCGCCTTTTGGTCTTGCTATCGTCTATCCGTGGCCGTTTAATGTTGAGAGGCCTATCTGGCGGCCAACTGGTTGAGGAAAGCCCGCCCTCATGAAGCCAATGAACGAAGAGCACCTTGCGGTTCTGCGCAGGCACATGGTCGAGGTGATTGCAATTCATGCCGACCTTGCCAGCGAAGAACTCGGCAAGGCGGTGCTCGATGAACGGGTGCTGGCAGCGATGCTGCGGGTGCCCCGGCATCTCTTCGTGCCGGCCGCGGTTGCGCCTTTTGCCTACCAGGACATGCCACTGCCGATCGGCTTCGATAAAACCGTCTCGCAGCCGTTCATGGTCGCTCTCATGACCGATCTCCTTGCTCCCCAACCGCATGAGGCAGTGCTCGAGATCGGCACCGGCCTCGGCTACCAAACCGCAATCCTGGCGGAGCTCGCCGGGCAGGTTTGGAGCGTCGAAATCATCGAGGAATTCGCAAGCCTTGCCGAGGCTCTCCTGGAGGGCCTCGGCATGTCAAATGTCGGCATCCGTATCGGCGACGGGTCTCGCGGCTGGCCTGAGCACGCCCCATTCGACAAGATCCTGGTCACGGTGGCGGCTGAGGAGACGCCACCGGCTTTGCTTGAGCAGCTCAAGCCAAGGGGACGCCTGGTTCTGCCTCTGGGATCTGAAGTACAGTTTCTGACTGTCATCGACAAGGATGCGGCAGGACACCTCGAGGCGCGGCAACTCATCCCGGTTCGGTTCAGCCAGATCGAGGCGGCCTGATGCGGGTGCGGACATCGGCGCGACGGCGCCGTTCCGACCGCCACGCCATTCGAGACCGTCGTCCAGCGCTGTTATGCGGAGGTGTTGGCCCGAGGACGGCTCGTCGGCGATCCCGTGAACTGATCAAGCCAATGTTTGCGGTCATGGCGACGGATCGCGTTCGCGAATATATACGCCTCAGCCCCGTTCCGTTCCCAATCGGTGGGCAGCGCTCGTCTAAAACCGAACCAGCCTCGCAAGGCCGCTATTCCTAGAGCGCCGTGCGTTCAAGTGAACGCACAAAGGACGCTCTAGCACTCTAGATTCTAGAGCATCTTGTCCGCTCCCAGCGGTTCCGCTGGAAAGCGGGATGCTCTAGCGGTGAACATTCCGTACTGACAGCCTACCGTTGCTCGCGGGAAAGAAGTTGCCGTGAAACCCGAAAGGGATTGGATGGGGACACTCTGCCCTAGCGATTTCGGTCATGCGCGAAGCATCAAGTACGAGGAGAAACGACTTTTCTCTCTGAGCCTCGAGAACAACGGAAAGCAGCAGGCCTTCCTCTTCATCGCTGCCATCCGGGGCCGCGACGAATACGGGTTCGCCCGGATAGCATCCTGGCTCCATCCATTCGGAGCTATCACCAGTTTCGACGTCGATGCGGACAAGGCTGTCGAGAAAATTGCCCCGCTGGCGATTTCCCGTGCCCCAGACCGCGCGGTAGGGTCGTCCCGCAACCCGGCCATAGTCGATCCGCGGAAGTTCGATAGCGGTCGTGGCGATCTGATGTTTCTGCGCGCTGTGCTTTGTGGCGTCGAGCGGAACGACATAGCGGGAGAGCGAGCCGACCGCGTCGACAGGCTCGCCCGTACGCAAACGTGAGAGGTAGAGCTGATCGATAATGCCAGCGTCGGAATAGGTGACGAGGTCGAGCACGAGCTCATCACCGCGCTCATAGGCATTGACGTGGTGAAAGGCAAAGGCAGCATCCGATTCGGCAGTGGCGATGCGCCGACCGCTGTCTTTTTCGACGATCTGGAAGCGCAGCCCGCGTTGCGGCTCCCACCGATAATTTCTGATGAAGGGTTCGCCACTGAGGAGCAGGCGCAGCGGACTGACGACCAGCGGAAACTCCACCAATACAAGATAGCGCTCGGTCATGGCGAAACTGTGCATGTAAGCGGGTCGATCCACTGGAAGCTCCGCAACCACGGCCGGGGTGCTGTCCTCGTCCGAGACGCGGAAGAGCCGGTAGCGACTTTGCCGGCCGAACTCGACGACATAGCTGAACTGACAGCGCCGCACAGTGTCATGGTGCGGATGCGCGATCGAGAGCTGACCGCCAATTTCTGGGCCGTATTTGTAATGTCCGAGGGTTTCCAGCGTTTCGGGATCGAAGCGGACGGGCAAGGTCGTTTCAGTCATGGCAACAGACGACTGCCCCAGCGCGTTGACGCTGACGTTGCAATTGTCCGTCGGCTTGGAGACGAATTTCGAAAGCACCCGGCCGAACAGCGTCCGGCAGGGATCGCTTGCGAATTCGCCACGGCTCAAGCGACCGGTTCGTCGCTGTTCCCGATAGTTCGCTGAACGGACAAACCGGTTGGCATATGCAACTTGGCCGTCATTGAAGGCGAACCGGTGCAGCATCGCGAGCCCGTCGAACCAGTGGTTCAGGGTCTGCCGGCCGAGGTCAAACTTGGCCGGACCAGTTCGTAGCAGCGCGCCCGACAGCCATGACGGAATGGCGCCGGTTACCGGGAGCGTCTCGACCGCGACCTCGCGTTCAAGATCGGCGAAGCCCTTTGCAAACATCGGAATCATGGTTACAGCCTCGTCGCGCTACAACGCGAAAGCGCCGGCTTTGCTCCTTGGCTACGTGCGTTCTGCGCTAGAGCATCCCGCTTTCAAGCGGAACCGCTGGAAGCGGACAAGATGCTCTAGAATCTAGAGTGCTAGAGCGTCCTTTGTGCGTTCACTTGAACGCACGGCGCTCTAGACTACGCCAAAGCCGCCATGCACGCGACGTCTGAACTGTGCTAACCCCTAAGTTGGCTGGCGATGGCGCGGTGGTGTTGGGCGGCAAAATACAGCGACATCGCATCGAAAGCGCTTCAATCAGCGCGAAAGCAGGCATTCGTTAGATGGCGATGATGCGTACCCCCGTTCAGACCGAACGCCTATCCTCGCGAAATGGAGGATGTAATTTGGGCGGCAGCACGAAGAGGTCAGCGAAGCGGGTGGCAAGCGTCCGGATCACCGTAACGCACCGCTTCTCGATGTCATCGCTGGAAAAGCCGAAACAGCCGGCCGGCGCTCTGAGTGTCGATTTACCGGCGCCGTTGATGCCCATGATGCACCAGCGTACGCGCCGGCGCACCATGAAGTCGAGGCCGTTATAGATCGTCCGGCTGCCGTAGAAGAACGACGCCGCGCCGTCCGATCAAGAAGCCAGTGACGGCGGCCTTCATCATTAAAGCTTTCCTGTCATTGATCCGACCGGATAACATGAATGACCGGTTTGCGGTCGACAACCGATCCCTTATGTTTGGCGGAGCCGCGGATGGATGTTGTCGTGAGCGCCACAAAACTCCTGCTGATGTTGCCGCTGATGGCGACTTTCGCCTACGTGTCGTTTGTCGGCCTGACGTATCTCTCACAGCGCGCCCTCCTCTACCCCGGCGCAATCGCGACACTGGCTCCAGAGCACGCGACCTGGGGTGAGAGCGTCTATATCAGGACGCCCGACGGCGAGACGCTTCACGGACTCTACAGTCACGGCAGACCCGACAAGCCGTCGGTGCTGTTCTTTCTCGGCAACGCTGACAGGGTCAGCAACTATGCCTTTTTCGCCCGGGCGCTCGCCGCGCGGGGCATCGGCCTGCTCGCAATTTCCTATCGCGGCTATCCAGGGTCAACCGGCACGCCAAGCGAGGTCGGGCTACTGACCGACGGCATCGCCACATTCGACTGGCTTTCGGCACGTTCTGAAAGCGAGATCGTTGTGCTGGGGCAATCGCTGGGAAGCGGCGTCGCCGTGAATACGGCTCGGCAAAGACCGGCTATCGCCGCCATTCTTGTTTCTGCCTACCTGTCGGTCCTGTCACTCGCTCAGACGCATTACCCATTCTTACCGGTCGCCCTTCTTATCAAGGATCCCTTCCGTTCAGATTTAAGAATAGCAGACGTGAGGCAACCGAAGCTGTTTATCCACGGCCAGCATGACGCCATCATCCCGCTGTCCTCGGGCGAGGCGCTATATGACATTGCTCCGGAGCCCAAGCAGATGCTGATCTACGACGGCTCTAGCCATAACGATCTTTGGGACGCCCGCATGGTTGCCGATATTATCCGCTTTGTGGAGGCGCTGAAATAAGGCGTCACCTAGAGTGCCCAAGCGGCGGCAGCAGTGGTCTCCGCGTAAATGCACCGTGACGGGTAGGCTGCGATATAGGGGGTGCGGAGTATAACGAGATGAGGCAAAGCGCCGCGTGCCCACCTCGTTCCTGTCAGCCTCATCGGCGCAAACCTCGTAGTCATTGATCCAATGTGATCGGAGGAGGATCATCATGTTCATTCGCATGGCTGCCGCTTTCGCCACCGCTGCGATGGTGGCTTGGCCAGCGACCTGTAAGGAGACAGTACGAATTTCAGGTTGGGGAGGATCTGAAGTTGCGATCGTCAACGGTCTATTGACCAATGTCCTCGCCGACAAGCTTTCCACAGCCGGCATCTCGGTGACATACGAGCCCGTGGATGGCGATTTCTCGCAGTTCATCCTCAATGGCCTTTCCGCCGGCACCGCGCCAGATTTGTTCTACACCGATATTTTTTGGGCGCGCTCCATTTTCAGTGCCGGTCAAGCTATGCCAATCAATTCCGACGTTTCGGATTTCTCACCGAATTTGATCGAAGCCTTCACCTACAAGGGCACTTTGCTTTCACTTCCAAAAGACTTCAACACGCTGGCCGTTCATTTCAATAAGGACATCTTCGATGATGCTGGTGTCGCGTATCCCAGCGACGACGACACATGGGCAACGCTCGAACAAAAGCTAGTCGCCGTGCACAAGGCGCTACCTGAGGTCGATGGACTTTGCATTGTTCCGGAGTATGCGCGCTTTGGCGCCTTTGCTCTGGCAACCGGCTGGCAGCCCTTCGATGTCGATGGAAAAACGGTGTTTGACGACGACTTTCGCCGAGCTTTTGAATTCTATACCGGGCTGGTCAAATCCGGGGCCGCGATCATGGCCGCAGACGTTGGGCAAAGCTGGAGCGGGGGTTGCCTGGCCTCGGAACGTGCGGCGATTGCGATCGAGGGCGCCTGGATCCTCGGTGTTCTCCGGGACAGTGCGCCAAACCTCAACTTCGGGACCGTGCGTATGCCCAGGGATCCGATCAGCGGAAAACGCGGCAATATCGTCTTCACTGTCGGCTGGACGGTCAATGCAGGCTCAAGGGTTGCGAAGGCCGCCCAGATGGTCGCGGAGCTCCTGACGAGCGAGGAGGCCCAGCAATGGGTGCTGGAGCAAGGCTTGGCCCTGCCGAGCCGCAAGGGTCTGGTCGACAACGTGTGGCTTAACGGCGATCAACCAGAGCAAAAGTCGAGCCGTGTCGTCTTTGATGGTTTGTCAGATGATCACGTCATGCCGTACTTCTTCGGCGATATTGGCGGAAGCTGGATGCAGCCGATCAATGCGGCGATCAATTCGGTGATGCTTGGCGAAACGGATGTGAATTCGGCGCTAGCGGCAGCTCAAGCCCGGGTCGATCAACTGCACGCCAAATGACCAAGCGGAACTCAAAACAAGTACCACAATAGCAGGGCGCCGCATGTCAAACGCCGGGAGGACGTTTCATGCCACAAGTGAGGAAATCAGAGGAGATCAGCGGTTGGCTCTTCATGCTGCCTTTCGCGATATCCATGATGCTGTTCTTTGTGTATGCGATCGTTAGAACCGCCTATTTCAGTGTCACCGACTTCGATTTGTTTCAAGCTCCGACATTTGTCGGTCTGTCGAACTATTTGACACTGCTGTCGGATCCACTTTTTTTGACCGCGCTCGGGAATACGATCGGTTTTTCCCTCGTCGTTACGACGGCGCAAACGATCCTGGCGCTCCTTCTCTCCGTCCTGGTCAACCAGGCAGTGCGCGGAAAAGGCTTTGTCCGGACTGTCTTCTATCTGCCTTGCATCATGTCGAGCGCGGCGATGACGCTGATCTTCCTCTGGCTATTTCAGCGGGACGGATTGATAACCGGTTTTGTACAATTTCTCGTCAACTATCGCCTCTACGTCCTGCTGTTCCTCGCTTGCCTAGCCTTTGCCCAAGGGGCGCTCGTTCTCAACGCGAGCCGGAAGTATGACGGCATCTCCAACGTGGATCCGTTTTTCTTGCTGATTGCGCTCACAGTAGCCATCGGCGCGACTATCTTAAGCGCCTTTTGGCAGCCGTTGCCAATCTACGAGGAGACGTTCCTCATCTCCTGGCTCAACACGCAGCAGCGGTTTCTGTTCATGCCCACGACGCTCTGGTCTGTCGCGATGATGAACATCTTCACGACTATGCCAACGCTCATGCTGCTCTTTCTCGCCGGCCTGCAGTCGATCCCTCATGCCCTGTACGAGGCGGCCGAGATCGATGGCGCGAACGCCTTTCAACGTTTTCGGTATATTACCGTGCCGGCACTTAGACCGGTAACGTTTGCGGTCGTGACGATGGGGATTATCGGTACGCTGCAGATGTTTGACCAGGTTGCCATCCTCGGCGATGCGGCACCGCTCAGCAGCCGTATCACTCTCGCGTACTACATCTTCGAAAACGCATTTCCAGCCGGCGCATCGTCGAGGATTGGTGTTGCCAGCGCTGCGGCATTGATCCTCGGGGCGCTGACGATTGCTGTGGTCTATGTCCAGAAAATCATTGGCGTGAAGGAAAGGCTTGACTGATCGTGAGCGTCAACGTTTCGCAATTGCAGTACTCGGAGCAACGCCTTCCGGCGAAGGCCCTTCGCAGACGACAACTTGCTGTGGGCGTCTGGCTCTATCTCGCCCTCATTGCCATTGGCACGGTTATGACGGGCACGTTCATCCTGGCGTTTGTTGCGAGTTTGAAGGTCGATCCCCTGGAACGTCCGTTCCGACTGGGATTCGATCAGGTCAATCCGGCTGCCTGGTTCGCTGCGGCCGGTTTGGGCGAGCAAGGGGCCGGTGCCCCCTGGTGGGGTGGTTTTGCGCCGGGCGCCAGAGTGACGTTCAACGCCACCTATGCCGCTCCCACGAACGTCACCATTGAAGAACCAAAAGCGGAGATCCCCCGTCGTCGCCCCGGATCCGGGATTGCCGCAGCCCTCACCCGCGACTATGCGGCCGATTATGCATCGATTATGCTTAAGGACGTTCGCTCCGGAACAATGAGTGTGCGTGACGACGACGGCGGCCGGACCGAAGTCTGGCAAACGCGAACGTTTACCTATGAAATCGCCTATGATCCGGACCGGCGGGACGGTCCGACGATTGAGCGTACCCCCCTCAATCTGACCGCTCCGAGATCGCAATCCCTTGTTGACAGCACTCTGTCGCCATCGCGAACGGAGCGGCGGGGACGGCTTCTCAGTTGGGACAACATTACCCCCGGCGCGCTTGGGCTGATTTTCAACAACTATCGGCGTGTCATTAACGAAACGGCGGATCTTCAGACCGGAAAGAGCCTGTTCGGAAACTGGCTCGTCAACAGCTTCGTGATCGCCGTTGGTCGGGTCGTCCTGACTCTCATAGTTGCGAGTTTGGCGGGTTACGCACTCGCGCGATTGAAGTTGATCGGCGCGCGCTTCTTCTTTGCGGCAATGCTCTTTTCAATGACCATCCCAGCGCAGGTCACCTTCGTCTCCAACTATCTGATATTCCGGGATCTGTCACTTCTCAACACGCCTTGGAGCGTGATCGTCGTGGTTGTGGTCTCCGCGCACGTCCTCCTCATGAAACAGTTCTTCGAAGGCTTCCCGAAAGAGATCGAGGAAGCGGCTATCGTCGATGGTGCAAACCGGTTTCAGGTGTTCTGGAGGATTGTGCTGCCCAATGCCAAACCGGCTCTGATGGTCAATGCAATCCTTGCGTTTCAGGGGGCCTGGAACGACTTTTTCTGGCCATTCGTTCTGATCACCAGTCCGCCCAGTTCCCTTACGATCCAAGTCGGCCTTCTCAGCCTTCGCCGTTCGTTCGGCGGCGCGCAAGCGGATTGGGGCCTGGTGCTGGCTGGTGCCTTTATCTCGATCGTCCCAGTGGTGATCCTGTTCGTCCTTTTCCAACGTTACATCATTTCCAATCAGATCAACGAAGGCATCAAATAGGTTGGTTCCAGTGAATCCTTAATGGAAGGGGCATGGCTCCCGGTGAGCTTGTCACGCCGAGCGGCGGTTTCTTGCACGTACGTGCCACCTAAGTGTTCATGGCTGGACATTCGAGGGACCGCAGTTGATCCATCAACGGGGTGGAATCGCGTTCAATGTTGAATCGGATGACCACATCGATGGACGCCCGGCAGCTCTAACGAGCGTCCTATATTACTTAGCCACAATCGCAATACGTGCATAAGCTTCGGGCGGAGCATCATTGGCGCGCATGATATCCTGCATGAGACGGGTCATTGCGTGCTCGATCTCCGGGGAGAAAAGGGGTGTATTCTGCCCTGGATCATCAGCGAGATCGTAGAGCCGTGTTTCACTCTCAAGGAGCGCGCCGGGACCGTAGTTGTCGAAGATGGGGGACCGCTCGATCACCGGTATCTTGAGGACCGGCGCTCCCTTCGTGAAGGGCATTGGCTGTGCAAGCGAGGCTCCAGCGAGTTCCTCCGGCGTGAAGGGCTCCCAGATGTGCGTCGGCATCAATGTGTATTGATAGAGCTCCTGGGAGCGAGGGTCGGGCGGGAACCGGTGATAGGTATAGCGTCCGTCCGTCACGTTGATCGCACCGCCGAAATAGCCGAACAGTGCGCCCTCCCGCAGCGAGCGATCGGCGTCGAGCAGCGGCAAGAGCGAATGCCCCTGCATCTCGGCAACGGCCCGCACGTCGAACAGATCGAGGAATGTCGGCGCGAGATCGATGGTCTGGGTCAGAGCCGACCGCCGGACGCCGGCGCTTCCCGGCCGGCGCGGATCGTGCACGAAGAGCGGGATATGCACGATCTCCTCATACATGTTCATCCGGTTCTTCGCCCAGAAATCGTGCTCGCCGAGAAGAAAGCCGTGATCGGTGGTGACAACAAGCGCGGTGTCGCGCCAAAGGTCGTGCGCATCGAAATAATCGAGAAGCTGCCCGATGAGGAAATCGCAAAGCGCGACGACGGCGTAGTAGTTGGCCCGCAATTCCTCGCACTCTTCCGGCAGTTCGTCGACGCGCCCGTAGCGCGGCCAGTCGCGAACCGGACCGTTCCAGCCCGTCCTGAATTCCTCGCGAAACCGCTCGGGCGCGGTGAAGGGTTCATGCGGGTCGAATGTCTCGATCTGCAGGAGCCAGTTGTCCGCGGTTCGGTTGCGCTCGAGGAACTCCAGTCCGGCGCCGAAGCAGCGCACCGACGGGAACTCGCTCTCGTCCTTGATGAACTCGCGGTTCACGATGTTGCGCCGAAACTTGTCGCGTGCGGACTGGCTGAATTGCCGCTCATGATACATCTGGCGAAGGCGCTCCCATGGTGGCTGCACCATGGCTTTCCACGGGTCGCCCTCCTGCCCGCGGATGAAGTCGTAGCTGTCATACCGGGTGTGATAGGTGGCGCCGCCATCCTCGAAATAGTGGAAGTGGTCAGTGACGAGGTGGCTATAAGAGGCGGCCCGGCGCAGCAGCTCGGGAAAGGAATTGTCGAACGGCTCAAGCGGTCCCCAGCTCCTGTGGAGAAAGCTGAGCCGTCCGGTCTGCAGGTCGCGGCGCGCCGGCATGCAGGGCAGGCTGCCGACATAGTGGCGCTCGAATGTTGCGGTGCGATCGGCCAAGCGGGCGAAATTGGGCGTCGGCACCCGCTTTCCCCCGTACGGGGCGAGCACGTGGCGGTTCAGCGAATCAAAGAGTACGAAGACGGCCTTCATCGAGCCTCGGCTGTCCCTCATTCAGAGCTGCCGAATGCAGCAGGAAGGCGCCGCCACTTATTTTCGCCGAAAAAAAAGCGGCCGCAAGTGGATTGTAGAAATCCCGAGCGCCAGCTCGCCGCCGACGACCAGACCCAAAGAGACGCACCAGACCGGAATTCCGGTGAGGAAGTCGTGGGTGCCATCGATCCGGTCGATCACCCAGACCGCAGACGCCTGCGGGGTGCGAAGCCTTCGCACTTTGCCGAGAAAGCTATCGTCCGGAAACTGACGGGCGAGGTCAGCGACAATGAGATCTTCGCATTCACGGTCCGTCTCGCGCACGACGGCTTCCACCGCCGCAGACGATCGTCGAGAGCTATCGGCTATGGTCGGCTGATCTCGATGGGGCCTCAGCCGGCGCGGCCGGCGCGCTTGACGAGCATGGCGATGAACGGCACGTCATCACCCGAGATCGTGTCGATGAGCCCGTCGGCGATCCATTGCACGAGCTTCGGCAAGGGATCGCGTCCGCCGCGCCAATACGGGGCGAGCACGTCGGGACGAGGCACGTGTACGCGGGTGCTGAAGCCCGCTTCATGCAACGCCTTCGCATCGTCGGTGCGGAACATGTCAAGCTCGATCGAGACCGAGTTCGCGCTGCACGCCTTCAACACCCCGACGAGGTCGGCATGGCGGGCGTGGGTGATGGCTTCGGTCCTGAGGCCCGGGTGGCGCTCGACCGCACGCTTCAGCATCACGTGGTCGAAGCTGATGACAATGACCCGGTCGACAGTGTCCGTTGCTCGCAGCAAGGCTGCCACGTGATCAACGGCAATGTCCGGCCGCTCCACCTCCTTGATTTCGAGCACAACCCCCATGTTGTCCGCCTTCGCCCACTCGAGCGCCTCCGCCAAGGTCGGGATCTTCGTTCCGGCGAAAGCGCGATGAAACCGGACCCCCGCATCCAGTCTGCGGATCTGCTCGAGGCTGAGGTCGGCTGCAAAGCCGTGTCCGTTTGTCGTCCTATCGACGGTCAAGTCGTGCAGGACGATCGGCTCACCGTCTGTGGTCAGCACGACGTCGATCTCGACTGTTGTCGCCCCTGCGGCCTTTGCCGCTTCGAATGCCGGCAACGTATTCTCCGGGTAATGGAGACTGTAGCCGCGGTGGCCACAGACATGGACACGTCCCGCTTCGCGGGCAAAGAAGCTGAAGGCCATATTTGATTTGATCCTCTATCGTAAGAGCGCGACTTCTCTACCGGCGCGCTCTGACTGTTTCGCGAACAACGAGCTCGACCCGGAAGTAGACGGAAATCGGCGGCGAGTCGGGTTCGGCGAGGCGCCGGTCGAGAATCGATACGACCTCGCGGGCAATCCGCCGGGGATCTTGTCGCAGCGTGGTCAGACTGTAGGAAGACCATGCGGCGATGGGCACATCGTCGAAGCCGATGACCGAAACGTCGTCAGGCACGCGCAGGCCCGCGCCGCGAAGGTGATCGAGCGTTCCGAACGCCATGAGATCATTCACGCAGAAGACCGCGTCGGGCGCCGGGCCGCTCTCCAGAAGCTGTCGCGCCGCCTCTTGCCCGCCATCATAGTCGGCGCGGCCGGCCCGAACGATCCTCGCTTCGAATCCGGAAGCAGCGGCAAATTCAGCGAAACCGTGCTCGCGGGCGGCGAGGCTCGGGCTCGGGTTCGCCGTGTTGACCACGGCGAACCGGGAGGCTCCTGCCATGCACAGGGCCTCAAAGGCCTGCTGCGCGCCGTCCCTGTCGTCGCAATGGACGCTGTCGAGGCCGATCTCGGCCCGATTTACCAGGATCAGCGGCTGTCCGTTTCGCCGCGTGATCTCGACAAGGCTGGCCGGCGGCGAGCCCGAGAGGAAGACGGTCGCCTCCGCGCGATAGCGCAGCAACTGACGGCTGGCATTCGCAACATCGTCCGCTGTGGGGCCGATGCTGATGATCGCCGGCACGTTGGAGCGCTCGATCAAGGCGTGCGAGAGGGCCGCAATCATCTGGGCTCGGAATGGAGTATCGGCGTCGGAGGTCACGAGCCCGACCAGCCGGCTTCGATTGGCGAGAAGCCCGCGGGCGAGATCGTTGACTTGGTATCCGAGCGCGGCGGCTGCCTCCCGCACCCGCGCCAGCGTTGCTGGTGCGATGCTTGCGCCAGGGGTGAAGGCCCGCGAGACCGCCGACCGGGACACGCCCGCACGCTCGGCGACTGCCTGGGCGCTCACGAAGCGGCCCTGGCTGCTGTCTCTGGTATCCGACACCGGCTCGACTCCGCTGGACATTCCCCGAAGCGCATTCATAATCATGTTGCACAGCATTGCAACAATCAATGACGGCACGATGAAAGCGTGTCGCGGCAGGGAGGAAATCAGGATGATTCACTGGAAAATCGGAACGGCTGCGCTTCTGAGCGCGGTATTGGCGGGCGGCAGTGCCGCCTTCCTTGCGGCGACGCCTCTGTTCGCGCAAGAAACCGTGAAGCTCGAGCTCTGGTCGCGTCAGGATCCATCCGGGCCGCTGCGCCCCGGCAATGTGATCAAGGCTGCCGAGCGGCTGAACAAGGAACTTGAGACCGAGGGTTCCTCCAAGCGCGTAGAGGTTGCCGTGCGCGAGAGCCCCGCCAAGGGATTCGACGATGACGCACTACAACTTCTCAAGGTGTTCGGCATCGGCGAAGGTCCCGATATATTCATCGCCGCGCATGAGTGGATCTGCGCCTTCCAGGAGGATGGCTTCGTTCTCAAGCTCGACGACTATATTGCCAAGTACCCTCAGCACTTCGGCACGATCTTTCCGTCGCTTTGGTCATCGGCGAAGTGTCCCGACGGCACCTACGCGATTCCGCAGGACGCCGAGGCGAGGATGTTCTTCTATAACAAGAAGCTCCTGCGCGAAGCCGGCTATGACGCTGCCTTCGTCGACGCCATGCCGGAGCGGGCGTTGTCGGGCGACCTGACGATGGACGAGGTGCTGGATATCGCCAAGCAGGTCGTCGACAAGACAAAAGCGCAATACGGCGTGCTTCACCGGCCGAACAAGGGTCCGGACTACATCATGGTCTTCCAGGCCTACGGCAGCAACTTCGTCGATCCGGAAACCGGCAACCTGCTCCTCGAGCGCGACAAGCTCGCTGCCGCCTTCGGTTGGTTCGAGCGCGGGGTGAAGGAAGGGGTCATCCCGGCCAACAACACGGCGATGGAATTCGATGCGCTGCGCAAGGAATTCTACACCGGCAACGCCGCATTCTGGATGTACGGCATCTGGGATCTCGGCAGCGTCGCGTTCCCGACCTATGGCCTGCCGCAGGACGAGAAGGCCTTCTTCGCGGATTGGGGCTGGATCGCTGGCCCGGCACCCCAGAAAGGCGGCTCGCCGGTCAGTCTGACCCATCCGATCGTCTATGCGATCGCTGCCGACACGAAGGAGCCGGAGCTCGTCGTCCGCCTGCTTGGCCACGCTTCGGCGGCCGACCTCAATACCGATCACGCGGTCACGACGACACATCTCGGCATCAAACCCGAGCAACTCGAAGACCCGCGCTATGCCAAGGCCTGGCCGCTCGCCAGGGCAACCGAACTGCTCAAGATCACCAAGTTCCTGCCCAACAACTCGCACTTCGGCGAACTCAACGGCATTATCTATGCCGGGATTCAAGGCATAGAATCGGGGCGGCTGTCGGCGCAGGAAGCAGCTGATTTCGTCATTGGGGAGGCGTCGTCCTCCCTCGAGGACGTGATCGTCAAATAGGTCCGATCGCTCTCGCGACCTCGACCCGGCGCGCCGGGTCGAGGGTTGCAAGACGTCTGCCGTGCGAGCCAAACGATGACGACGATAGCAGATGAACTCACGATCGAGCGGCGCGGCCATGCGGGGTCGGCGGCCCGCAGGCGCACGAACTTTGTGATCTTTCTCGGCCCGGCGATCGTCCTGACGGTCCTCTTCTTCGTCGTCCCGGTGATCATCGATATCGCAGTGTCGTTCACCGACCTCAGCCGCTCGCTCCGCATCAGCGAGTTCACCACCGAGCAGTACGAGAAGGTCTTTCGAACCGATCGCCGGTTGTCGCAGGTCATCGGGCTGACCTTCATCTACGTCTTCGGCACGCTGGCGATCTTCAACGTAACCTTTGGCCTGATCCTCGCCATCACCACCACGGCGATCAGGAATGTATCCGGCAGCTTCTTCCGGGGCGTGTGGCTGCTGCCGCGGATGAGCCCGTCAGTCCTTTACATCCTGCTCTGGCTGTGGGCGGTGAGCCCCACCGAAGCAGGCCTCGTAAACCAGGTCCTCATGCAGGCGTTCGGCCTCGACGCGCCGCTCGACCTGCTGACCTCGGCTCCGATCGCGCTCATCATCATCTCGAACGGCTTCATCGGCGCTTCGATGGGCATGATCATCTTCACCGCCGCGATCCGCGGGATTCCCGAGCACCTTTTCCATGCCGCGGCAGTGGACGGCGCCGGAACGTTCGCAAAGATCCGCTTCATCACCCTGCCGGCGCTGCGTTGGCCGATCAGCTTTGTGACGATCTACCAGACACTCTCGCTGCTGGTCAGCTTCGAGTACATCCTGCTCCTCACCAAGGGCGGTCCGTTCTACGACACGACTGTCTATGCGCTTTACGTGTACCGTCGCGCCTTCGAGAGCGGCCAATACGCCTACGGGGCGGCGCTTGCGCTTTTTCTCATCGTCATCGGCGTAGTCGTCGCGCTCATCGGCTGGCGCTTCTTCGACATGGAGCGCCTGCTGCAGCGCCCGCGTATCGAGGTGCATTGAGATGGCCGCGCAACCGATCCCCATGGCGTCCACGACGGCATCCGAGCCGACGGTCGATTGGGATGCATTGGCAGCGCGGGCGCGTGGCGTCCGGCGCACCAAGGCGGTCGTCCTCTACGCCTTCCTGATCGCCGTGTCGCTGCCGATCATTCTCCCCTATTTCTGGCTCGTCACGATCGCGTTCTCGGCCAGGACCGGCGTTGCCGAGACAGCGGTTCTGTGGCGCTCGATGGCCGTGGTCGTGCCGGCCGTCGTTGCCTTCTGGCTCACTGCCGCGCTCGCGCAAAGCCGGCGCCAGCTATGGATCGGCATTGCCGCAGTCGCCGCGATCGCTGCCTTCGCTTTCGCCCTGCTGGTCGGCCCCGACCTGCACGTCGGCAATTTCATCTTCCTGTGGGAGCCGGACTTCGCCTCGGTGGTGCGGTCGCGGATCGGGGAAGTCAAGGGCGCGGTCCAGTTTCCCAACGTCTGGCATGCCTTCGGCAACTCGATCCTGATCGCCGGCGCGCAGACCGCCATCGTCGTCACCGTCGCCTCATTGGCAGCCTACTACCTGTCGCGCTTCCAGTTCCCCGGCCGCTCCTCGATGCTGCGCTCGCTCCTGGTGCTCCACGCTTTCCCCGTGCTGACGCTGATCGTGCCGATGTTCCTGATGCTCTACTGGATCGGGCTCCTGGACACGCTTTTCGGCGTCATACTTGTGCTTGTCGCCTTCGAACTGCCGTTTGCGATTTTCATCATGAAGGGTTTCTTCGACGCAGTGCCGTGGGACATCGAGATGAGCGCGCTGACCGACGGCGCGTCACGGCGGCAGGCATTCGTGAGCGTGGTGCTGCCGCAGGTGAGGAACGGCATCCTCGCCATCGCAGTCTTCACCTTCATCCGCGGCTGGGAAGAGTACATCTTCGTGTTCACATTCCTGATCAGGAACAGCAACTGGACAATGAGCCTCTACATGTACTGGGTACGCGATGATGTCATGGGCGTCGACTACGGCGTCGTCTCTGCGGTCGGCGTCTTCTACCTCGTCCCGAGTCTCATCCTCTACATGGCCGCGCAGCGCTATCTCATGCAGATGTCGATTGGCGGCGTGAAGGGCTGAGGACGATGGCGAAGATCGAATTCCGCAACGTGGTGAAACGCTTCGGCGCCGTCGAGGTGATTCCCGATATGAACCTCGTCATTGAGGACGGCGAGTTCGTCGCACTTCTCGGCCCATCCGGCTGCGGCAAGTCGACGAGCCTGTTCATGCTCGCCGGCGTCTATCTTCCGAGCGGCGGCGAGCTCCTCTTTGACGGCCATGTCGTCAACGAGGTAGAGGCACGCGACCGCAATGTCGGCATCGTCTTTCAATCCTACGCGCTCTACCCGCACATGAGCGTGCGCGACAACATCCTGTTTCCACTGCGGTTCAAGAAAACGCCGCGCGACGAAGCTCTCGTCCGGGTGAAGGCCGCCGCGGACCTTGTCCGGGTCGCGGAGCTGCTGGATCGTCGCCCCAGCGAGCTTTCCGGCGGCCAGCAGCAGCGCGTCGCCCTTGCACGCGCCCTCGTGAAGGAGCCGCAGCTGCTGCTCCTCGACGAGCCGCTCTCCAACCTCGACGCTTCGCTCCGTCTTTCGATGCGGACTGAGATCAAGTCGCTGCACGAGCAGCTCGGCGTGACGACCGTCCTCGTCACGCATGACCAGATCGAGGCGACGACGATGGCCGACCGTATCATCTGCATGCGCGCCGGCCGGATCGAGCAGGTCGGGACGCCGGACGACCTCTATCTCAAGCCGTCGAGCCTGTTCGTCGCCGGCTTCATCGGCTCGCCGCCCATCAACCTCATTGCCGGCGAAGCCGAGGGCGGCACGGTTACCGTGAACGGCGCCAGATTTCCGGTCGAGGGCGCGTCGGGGCCGCTGACTGTCGGGCTGAGGCCGGAGCACCTCAGATTCGGGGATACCGGCTTCGCCGGCCGCATCGCGCAGATCGAACCGATGGGTCGCGAGATCCTCTATGTCGTCGAAACCGGGATGGGCGCCGTTCGCGTGCTTGAACAGGGTTCGTCCGCTGGGCACTCGACAGGCGAGCAGGTGAAGGTCGGGTTCCTGCCCGAGAATTCGCTTGTGTTCGAGACGGTGCGACAGAAGCTCATTGCGGGCGCGCATGTACGTGCACCGGCTTGACACGATCGAGCGACAGCCGTCCCATTTCTCTACAGCGCCGCGCGTCTTATCAGACGCGCAAAGGTCGCTGTAGCACTTTGAATTGCTGCATGTTTTTATCCTTAAATCGGCTTCGATTTGAGGAAACATGCAGTAGGCGGACAGGAGGGCGCGCCGGTGGCAGCGTTTGAGATGTCGAACACGCCGGTGGCAGTTGAGGGTCCATATGGCCCTGTCCGGCTCAAGTGGCACAAACTTCGCACGCACCTCGCCGAGGCGCCCTTCAAGCGTTCGAACCTCGCCCTCGGCTGGCAGCTCGGCGCGAGCCTCGAGATCGACATACTCGCCACCGCCGATGGCCGCTTCGCGGTCCTCCACGATCCGACGCTCGGTCCCTCGACGACCGGCCGCGGCCGCGTTCCGCGCATGCCGATCGCATCGATGAGAGGGCTTTTCCACCGGGACGCCGACGGCGCCCCCGACCCCGATGCGCCGGTCCTGTCGCTCGCCGGGTTGGTAGCCCCGCTTCGAAGGCAGCCCAGAGCGCCGTCGGCCAACCTTCAGCTCGACCTCAAGCTGCTCGAAGGACACACGCTTCCGGATTCGGCGGTCGCCGATGCGGCAGCGGCCGTCGCCGGGCTGGCGGACGCCATCGTCGTCGGATCGCATCATCTGGATGATGCACGCCGTCTCGTCGCCGCCATTCCCGGAGCCCGGCTCGGCTACGACCCGATGCTGGCGGTATCCCGCGAGCCGGGTCTGCGCGACCCGGAGCGGCTCCTGCGCCACATCGAGCGGCGCAGGACCGGCGTGAGCCTCGCCTATCTCCGGTTCGATGCCATCGTTACCGCGGAAAACCAGGGCTTCCCCCTTGTTGCGCGCCTGCTCGACCTCGGCATTGAGACGGACGCCTGGACGGTCAATCCCGGCTGGGACATCAGCGACGCCATCCTGCGTACGCTTGTGGAGGCGAAAGTGCGCCAGGTCACGACCGATGTTCCGAGCGAGATCTTCCGCCTGATCCGCTCGCTTTGAGCATGTTCCGCTCTACAGCGATGCCATAGCGAGTGTCAGTCGGCGGTGTGTTTAGCAGCGGTGTGCTGCATCCCGACGCCAGCCAGCAAAAATCGTCCTCACTGCAACAGGCGCCATAATCACGTATAGTCCCCAAGCGATCTCAGAGGGAGGAGGAAAAGAACAAATGAACGCGGGACCGCGGAAAGTGGACGCCGAATATGCGATTGAGTACCTCCAGGAGCATCCGGAAGCCGGGCTTTGCTGCGAGGATCGGCGCTGGTGGATTACGCCGAACGCAAACGAGACCGATCAGCAGGTCCTGCTTCTTGATGTGGTTGAAGCTGAGCGGCTCAAAGATGACCCTCGCCTTCGACTCGTGTCCGGAATCGCTCATGCGGGCCGGTCGCTCTGGGTCGTTCGAAGAATGACGTAACTATGTGCCATCTTCTAACATCTCTGAGCGCCCGACTGTGTGTAGACAACGCGACTGACGCGTGATCGGTTGCGGTCCGAACGTTGAGCAAGAATTGAGCACCTTTGCGCGACCAGCGCATCTTTTGTGGCAGAGCTCGGCGCAGACTTCATGCGTCCAGTTCCCCTTCCCACCCGCTGTGGTTGTCCGCGTATCCCAGCGCGAAATCGACAACTTCGAAACTGGATGCACTTGCTGCAGCAATCACATAAAATCCACATTCTGCCCTCGAAAGCGATCTCAGCCGATGGCCGAAAGAAGACCCCAGCGCCGCCTCGCCGCTATCCTCGCCGCTGACGTTGTCGGCTATTCGCGGCTGATAGCAGCTGACGAAGCAGGAACGCTTGCGGCAATGCGCGAGATCTGGGACACGCGCTTCAATCCCACGGTTGCCGAATACCGCGGCCGCATCGTCAAGATGATGGGAGATGGCGTATTGGTGGAGTTCGCCAGTGCCGTGGACGCCGTCGAATGCGCGGTTGCGATTCAAAGGACGATGGCGAACCGCAACAGTTCACAGCCGGGGCGAGAGCCGATCAATCTGCGCATCGGTGTGAACCTCGGTGATATCGTCGTCGATGGCGAGGACATTTTTGGCGATGGGGTCAATGTGGCGGCCCGCCTGGAGGGGCGGGCACCAAAGGCCGGCGTTCTTGTGTCAGATGCCGTGCACGCTCAAATCAAAGGCAAAATCAGCGTCGCGTTTGCAGATGCTGGCGAGCTGTCCCTCAAGAATATCGAGGCGCCGGTGCGGGGCTGGTACTGGGGCGGCGATGGCTCACCGGCGCAGGAGCCGGCTAAGACTCCGACGGAGTCCGCCAGCATCCCTTCGATCGCAGTCTTGCCGTTCACCAACATGTCCGGCGATCCAGAGCAGGATTTCTTCGCCGATGGCCTGGTCGACGACATCATCACAACGCTCTCAAAATTGGCAGGCTTGCGCGTCATCGCCCGCACTTCCAGCTTTGTGTACAAGGGGCATGCCATCGACATTCGAGAGGCGGCGAAGCGACTTGGGGTGCAATATGTCTTGGAAGGCAGCATTCGCAAGAGCGCCAACCGCATTCGCATAAGCGCACAGCTTATCGATGCCACCAGCGGCTCGCACGTCTGGGCCGAACGATATGACCGTGCGACCGACGACATTTTCGCCGTTCAGGACGAAATTACCCTCGTTCTCGCAACCGAGATGCAAGTCAATTTGACCGACGGCGAGCAAGCGCGGCTGCATTACACGACGACCAGCAACATCGGGGCCTGGACTGAATGGGTGAAGGGCCTGCACTATTTTCGTAAGGCGGTCACCAAGGAAAACATGGCGACCGCGCTTTCTTGCTGGCAGAGGGCGCTCGCTCTTGATCCCAATTCTGCCCCGCTCAATGCCATGGTGGGCTTCATTCACTACCTCGATGCACGCTTCGGCTGGTGGGACCACAGGCAGACAGCCACCCATAAGGCACTCAGCTATGCTGACCGGGCACTTGGCCTCGATCCTGACAATCCCGACGCAAATACCGTTTCAAGCTGTGCCCTGCTTCTGCAAGCGCGGTACGGCGAAGCTGCGGACCATGCCCGCAGGGCAACACAGCTCGCGCCGGGATCCGCCGATGTAGCGACCTTTGCGTGCTTCGTTCTTACCTTTGCAGGATACCCGAAAGAAGCGGTAGAGCATGGCGAAAGGGCAATGTCCCTTAGCCCGCACCCTCCCGCCTTCTATTTTGGACATCTCGGCAATGCTTATCGGTTGGCAGGAAGGATTGAGGACGCGATAGCGGCCTTCAACGCCTACAATGCTCGCAGCCCTGGGTTTGGTCTATCCGACCTCGTGATCGCCTACCAGCAGATTGATCGGCGGGATGCAGCCGAAGAGACCGCACGGCAGCTTTTGTCGGTCCGCCGCGACTTCACTGTGGCTTCCTGGGCAAAGACCCAGTTTCGCGCTGATACGACACGACTTGAGGCCGACATCGCGGCCCTTCAAGCGGCAGGACTTCCGATGAGCTGAGTGCGATTGCACATGGCGCTTCTGCCTCATACCCGCGGATTCCGACTTATGAAGCGAGCGCGATGCTGTTTGTGCTTTCGGCAGCACAACGGCTCAGTTTGGACTGTCTGGTCCCGAAGGTCCGCTCACCACCGTGGCTTTGCCGCCACCGTGGCTGTGCCGCCGCAACGCGATTCTTGCGAGGGCTGAAACGCCCGCTTCCGGCTGTGTTCAGCCGCGGGCGCACCGGCGGGTCGCCCAATCGATGATCGTCCGTCTCGCCACATACTCCCTGCCCGATGAACGACAGGCGTATGTCTGCCGAGCAGCTCGATCCCGCGAGATCGGCCGGAACACTTCTCCCGAGCAGATGTTTGGCACGAGAGGACGGCGCGGCGGCGTCATGGATCGATTGGCCGGATCGTCGCTGCCAAAGCAAAGGCACAAATCATGGACCCGAGGACTGAGATAATGCTGCACACCGGCAACAGGATGCCAGTTCTGGGCGTCGGCACATGGCAACTGACGAACGATACGGCTGGCACGATCGCAACTGCTTTAACACTCGGCTATCGTATGATCGACACCTCGGGAGATTACGGGACCCAGCCCGGCATCGCAGACGGGATCAACAGGAGCGGCATGGAACGCGCGGACTTCTACCTAGTCACGAAAGTGGAGGAAGTGGGTGACGCATATCAAGCGACACGCAAAAATCTCGACGAATTGCAGCTGGACTATGCCGATCTCATGCTCATACACCGTCCGCCGCGAACAGGAGCGGGAGAAGATCTGTGGCGGAGCCTGATCCGGGCGAAAGGGGATGGCCTCGCGAAAGACATCGGCGTCAGTAACTATTCGACGGACCTCATCGATGCGTTGATAGATGCGACGGGAGAAGTCCCGACCGTCAATCAGATCGAGTGGAGCCCGTTCGGCTACAGCGATGACATGCTGCGTTATGCGATGGAAAAGCACATCGTCATCCAGGCATACAGCCCCCTCACGCGCACTAAACGGCTGCGGGACGAGAGACTTTCAGAGATCGCCACGAAATACGGCAAATCGCCGGCGCAACTGCTGATTCGATGGAACCTGCAGCGCGCCACGGTCCCCATTCCCAAAGCCAACCAGCGGCAACACCTCGAAGAGAACATTGATGTGTTCGATTTCGAGATCAGCGAGCACGACTTGGAAACCCTCAATGGCCTCAACGAGCGCTACTCGTCGCTTGGGACGCTTCCATATATTTGAGCATCAAATCTCAGGATCGGAAGGATAGAGCACCAGGAGAACAATCGATGGCTGGACCCGAGCAGGAGCGCGGAACGGGCGTTCTGGAAGAGAGCGATATCTTCAGATCGCGCGCGAGGCGAGCTACGCGCTGTCGATCGGGAACGCGGAGAAGGGCAAACCTGCCAATGCCGGACTGCGTGAGGAGGACGATGCCGACTATCCGGAGAAGCTGCAGGAGGAATTCAGGGGGCGGAGTTTTGCGTGCAAGGATGTTCGCCTCCTCGATTTCGGCGGCGGCGAGTTCATCTTGATCGGGGCACGTTCGAATCCTGAGGCCGAATATGGCCTCGATCTCGGCGCAGAACACGAAGACGACGAGCACGCGGAAACCATCCGGCGCCTGCGCATGGTCAAGTCCCGCCATCCAATAAGTCACTGTTTAAGGGCCGCGGGCCTAAGCGGGCAGCGTGTCCTGCCTGGACGCGTTCCGGGTCTAGAACATCGTCGGGGTGTTGCCTTCACCACCGGTCGAGCTATCCGGCGTCCCGGTACTGCGTCTGGCGCCCATGAGAACACCGGCCTTGCTCTGGATCCGCAGATTGTTCTGGACCTGTCTCACTCCGGAAACAGATTCGGCGATGTCCTCGGCGCGGTGCTTGACCGGCCGGCTCATGACCGTGCCGGAAAGCGTGACCTCTCCGCTCTCGACCGTCACCTCGATGTCCGACGCGTCGATATGCGGATCGTCGGTCAGCCAATCGCTCACATCTTCGCGAATGCGTTGATCCGAACGTGTATAATTGCGAGGCCCGCGCCCTCGATGACGACCCTCTTCCGGGAACACTTGCCGGACATCCGCGTAGCGATGCTCCCAGTCATAGCGGCTTCCAACTACGTCGCGGTAATCCAGGGCCGCGCCGCCTGTGCCATAACCGCCGCTTGAGCTGCCGCCGTAGCGCACGCCCGTGCCGCCGTAATCGTTCCAGTTTTCATCATCGCCGGATATCCGTTCCGATATGCGGTCCGCCGGACGGGGACCCCGCGTACCGGCGCCACGCCTGCCCGGACGCTCATTCGCGTCGTCGCGGCGGCCAGGATAGCGGGAGCGCTCATCACTGCGGTAAGGATCGCGATTTACCATGGCCAGTCTCCTCGGCGAGGATCGCGAGGCTGCCTCGCCCGTTCAAAAAAACGGTCACCAATTGCGCTTGTTCCGCCCAGTTCAGGAATTCCTCCCAGTTCAGGAACTCCCTACCAACTCTCCGTAGTCGGAGCGCTGAGCGGGAACGCTATGCTCGCCCGCACAACCGCCCGGGCAGAATATTGTTCCGCCCGCCGCCGGCTCACGGAATCACAACGGCACCTCATCTCGGTCCGCCACAATCTGGAGATCGGCGGCATCCCGATGCAGTCGGAGAACCTCATCGATCTCTCTCATCCCGCTCTCGAGGCGCCTCTATCGCGCCCCCATCCGCAGAGCACCGTCGAGCCGGATGACCTCGCCGTTCAGCATCTCGTTCTCGCAGATATGCCGTACGAGCGCGGCATATTCCGCCGGACGGCCGAGCCGCGTCGGGAACGGCACGCTCTTGCCGAGCGCGTCCTGCACCTCCTGCGGCATGCCTGCCATCATCGGCGTTTCGAAAATGCCGGGCGCGATCGAGACGACGCGGATGCCGTGACGCGCGAGCTCGCGCGCGATCGGCAGCGTCATCGCCACGACACCGCCCTTTGAAGCCGCGTAGGCCGCCTGCCCGATCTGCCCGTCGAAGGCAGCGACGGAGGCGGTGTTGACGATCACGCCGCGACTACCCTCGGCATCCGGTTTCTCCTTGCCGATCGCCGCGGCGGCAAGCCGGATCATGTTGAAGGTGCCGGTCAGATTGATACCGATCGCCCTAGTGAAGCTTTCGAGACGGTGCGGCCCGTCCCGCCCGAGCACCTTCTCGCCGGGCGCAATGCCGGCGCAATTCACCAGACCGTTGAGATGCCCGAAACTCTGAAGCGCCGTGTCGACGGCTGCGGCCCCTTCCGCCTCGCTCGTGACATCCGTCCGCACGAAGTGCGCGCGTGCACCAAGCTCCTCGGCGACCGCAGAACCGGCCTCGACGTTGACGTCGGCAATGACGACATGAGCGCCTTCGGCGACGAACATCCGGGCGACGGCCGCCCCGAGGCCCGACCCACCGCCGGTAACCAGAAACACCTTTTCCTGGATCAGCATGGCTGCACTCCATTGGGCTCGATGGCCGGATTCTTCCGCATCATTCTGTCCTCCCGTCTGTATCCGTCGTTCGCCGAATCTTCGAAAGACTATAGCCAGGGGTGCCGCCGCATGGCGATAGCCGGAGGGCAGCGATCTCCGTCAGACAGAGGTGCGGGCCACGAGCGGCACGTAATTTTCGAGCTCCGGCGCCGGGAAGTGGAGTGTCGCGCCGAGCTCGGCCGAACGATAGAGGCCCATCAGGATCTCGACGACCGCCAGGCCGTCCTCGAAGGTCTCCAGCGGCTTCACGCCCTTTCGGAAGCATTCGACCATATGCCGGTTTTCGTCCGTATAGCCGTAGACGCCCGCCTCGTCCTCCAGCACCGGCATCAGACCCTGTTCGGCGTTTTGCTTTTCAACGAGATCCTCGCCCTCTGAGCCCTGCACCGCGCGAGACATGAATATCTTCAAGCCCGTGCCCAACGAATTGTATTCCAGTGCATATTCGGGTCCGAGCAACTCGAGCTGGATGCGTAAGCCAGCGCCGACATAGGCCCAGGAGGTCGTTGCCTCGATCATCAGCTCGTTGCCGTCCTCGTCCTCTAGCGCGACGGTGGCGCGGGCAAAATCCTCCGAGGGGCGGTTGCGGTAATCCACCTCTTGGCCGAAGCGCTGGCGCAGCTGGTCAGCATAGTTCGGACGGATCCATTTCAGGTTGGCGACGGTTCCGTTCACCGACTTGACCTTCAGGGAATTGCGCGGCGCGCCGGGCGCGGTCAAAAGATGCCGCGCCACCTCGACGCTGTGGCACATCATATCGGAAAGCACACCGCCGCCCTGCTTGTCGCCCTGCCAGAACCAAGGCTCGTGCGGACCGGAATGCTCCTCCGCGGCGCGTGCCAGATAGGGCCTGCCGGTGGTGGAGGCGGCGCGGCGCCAGATGATCTCCTTGCCGCGGAGCACCGGCGTACAGAAGACCTGGTTTTCGAGATAGCCATGATTGAGGCCGGCATCCTCGACGAGATGCAGCATTTCCCGCGCTTCAGCGACGGTGCGGGCGAGCGGCTTCTCGCAGGCAACCGCAAAGACCTTGCTGCGCCCCGCCTTGATTTCGGCATGCAGAGACCGCATCACGTCGAGCCGGATGTAGTTCGGCGAGAGAATCCAGATCGCATCGATATCGCCGGCGGAGAGCAGCGCTTCCAGGTTTTCATGGGCGCGGCAGTTCCCGAGCCCGAGCGCTGCGACCTCGTCTGCGAAACGCGCGCGGTTTTCAGCACTGCGGCTATAGACGCCGGTGACCTCGACATTGCGGACGCCAACCATCGATTTCAAATGGAAATGGGCGATGAAGCCAGTTCCGACGAATCCCACGCGCAGCGTTTGCTTCGGTAATGTCGTCATTTTCTCCTCCCAGGATGGCCTACCCGTTAGAGCGGGATGAGGAAAGTATGCGCGGTTTTCCGCCCGCATCCCGCTCTCACTTCTTAGAATTGATCACGTTTATGATTCTGGTCCGACCCAATCATCGTGATCTAGGTGGCGCCGTGCTGCCTCGAATGTTTAGAACCGTCGGCAACACGATCGGTTCACCGCCGTCGACGCCGCCGCCCGAAAGAATCCTGAGCAAGAGCCCCATGGCCGTGCGGCCGATCTCGGCGCGCGGCTGCCTGACGGTCGTCAGCGGCGGATAGAAGGCCTTGCTCAAATAGAGATCGTCGAAACCGACGACCGATACCTCGCCCGGAACCTCGCGTCCCATGCGTCGCAGCTCATGCACGGCGCCATAGGCCATTTCATCGTTGGCGACAAAAAGCGCGGTCGGCGGCTCGGGCAAGTCGAAGAGCGCCTGGCAGCATTCCTGTCCGCTTTCGAGCAGGAAGTTGCCGCGCACCTCATAGTCTGCCGGGATTTCCAGGCCGGCATCACCCATCGCCAGACGATAGCCTTCGCGACGGTAGAGGCTCATCGGTTCGGGAATCGGGCCGCTGATATGCGCGATGCGCCGATGCCCGAGCGCGATCAGGTGTTCTACGGCCTCGCGCGCGGCGGCGACATTGTCCACCTGGACATGCGGCAGGCCGGAGTCTTCGATCATCTCCAGCGCCACAACCACGGGAAGGCCGCCGATGCGGCTTGCGCCCACTGGCGGCAGCTTGCCCGTCATCAGCACCATGCCGTCGGCATGGCCGTCACGCAGCATGTTGAAATATTCGAGCTCGCGAAGCGGATCGTTCTCGGTATTGCCCATCAATACCGAATAGCCGGCTTCCCGTGCCGTCGCCTCGACGCCCTTCAAAATGTCGAGGTAAAAAGGGTTGCCGACGTCGCGGACGACGAGCAGCACCGACATGGACTTGCGGGTCCTGAGGTTGCGGGCACTGACATTCGGACGGTAGTTGAGCTCGCGCGCGAGATCGTGGATTCGCTGGCGCGTCTCGGCCGTGACCAGGGTGGAATCGGCGAGCGCGCGCGAGACGGTGGCGGCCGACACCCCTGCCCGCTCGGCGATATCCTTGATCTTCGGCCGGTCCCTCATGCGCGCATTGCCCGTCCGCGGCCGTAGAAGGTCATAAGCAGCAGCAGCGTCGCCCCGAACACCATCTGCCGGCCGGACTCGTCGATATTCACCGTGGTGAGAATCCCTTGCAGGATGACGAGCAGGATCGCGCCGGCCATGGTGCCGGTATAACCGCCCTTGCCGCCGGCAAGCGAGGTGCCACCGAAGACGACCGCAATGATGGAGGTGAGCGTGTACTGTTCCCCGACATTGGCGAAGGACGAGCCGGAATAGCCGAGCAGGCAGAGGCCAGCGATCGCGGCGAACATGCCGGAGATCATGAAGAGCGCGATGCGCATGAGCCTAACCGGGACGCCCGCCATGAAGGCTGCGTGTTCATTCGAGCCGATCGCGTAGATGCGGTGGCCGAAGACGGTGCGGTTGAGCATGAAGGCCATGAGGATGCCGATGGCGATCCAGAGCCAGATGATGCCCGGAATGCCGAAGACCAGCGGCTGGGTGACGAAGCTCGAAAGAGCAGGCGCGGCGCGGCCGGAGGGAATGCCCATGCGGATGACGACGAGCAGGCCCTGCAGCACGCCGAGCATACCGAGCGTCATCACCAGCGGCGGGATACGCAGGAGCGTGATCCCGAGGCCGTTCAGCAGGCCGAAGAAGGCGCCGGCCGCAAGGCAGGCGGCGATAGCCGGCAAAATACCCGCATCGCCACCGTTCATCACGTTGCCAGCAATGATCGCCGACAGCGACACCACGCCGCCGACCGAGAGATCGATCCCCTCCCTGCCGCCGAGGATGACGACGTTCTGCCCGGCCGCGACGATGCCGAGCAGTGAAGCAACGATCAGCAGCCGCAGGATCTGCCCGCCGGTGGCAAAGCCCGGCGACAGTATTTCGCCAAGATAGAGGAGCACCACGATCAAGAACAGAGCGACGACGATCGGCTGACGGAAAAAGGAAAGGACGTTGCTCATGGGCGCGCCCTCCGGCCGGCGAGCACGCCCGCCATCAGCACGATGAGGATCGCGAAGCCCTGCACGAAATTCTGCCACTCGGACGGCGTGCCCATGAAAAACACCACCGAGTTGATGAGCCCGATCGTCAGCGCGCCCAAGAGCGAGCCGATCACGGTTCCCCAGCCGCCGGAAAGGGCGCTGCCGCCGAGCACCACGGCGGCGACGCTGTAGAGCGTCATCTTGCCGCCGACGAGCGGATCGCCGCTTGCCGTGTCGCCCGTGATGCAGAAAGCGGCAAGGGCCGAGAAAAGGCCGCAGAGCAGATAGCCCCTGATCCTGATCGAGACCACCGGCAATCCGGTCTGATAGGCCGCCTGCTGGTCGTCGCCGACAGCGAGCAGTTGTGTGGTGAGGCGCGCGCGGCCGAGCACCAGCAGCAGCACGATCAGCGCCGCCAGGATATAGAAGACGAAGGGCAGGCCCAGCAGCCGGCCGCCATAGGTGCGCCAGAACAGGGCCGGCGCCGGGGTGCCGGCAACGGGCAGAATGTAAAGCGCGAGGCCGGTGAAGAAGATGCTCGTCGCAAAGGTCGCGACGATCGCCTGCAGGCGCAGTGCCGCGACCACGAGCCCGTTGACGACACCGCAGGCAAGCCCCAGCACCAAGCCAAGCGCAAGCGCCAGCAGCACGGCGCCGGCACCCCCTTCCCATCTCTCCATCAAGACGATGATCGCGACATTGACGAGCGAGAGGATCGAGCCGGCCGATAGGTCGATGTCGCCCGCATAGACGACATAGGTCTGGGCGATCGCGAGGAGGATCAGCGCCATATAGGTGCTCAAGAGCCCGGTCAGCGACCGATAACTCAGGCTGTTGGGCGAGAAGATGCCGTTCAAGGCCAGCAGCGCCAGGACGATGGCGAGTGCCGGTAGAAAGGGGTAGCGCTCAAGGAGTTTGCGGAGGCCGCCGGCGCGCCGTGATGTCGTGCTGATTGCGATCTCTGCCATCACGCGGCCTCGTAAGCGGCTTGATAAAGATTGTATCGGGTGCGTTCCGCGCCCGTCAGTTCGCGGCTAATGGATCCGCCGTTGAAGACCAGGATGCGGTTGGCGTTGCCGAGCAGTTCGGCATCCTCCGAGGAATAGAGGACGATGCCGAGGCCTTCGGACGCCAATTGCCGGATCAGCACGAAAAGGTCGGCCTTGGCCGAAAGATCGATGCCCTTGGTCGGGTCGTCGAGCAGCAGCACGTCCGGGCGGTCGATCAGCCAGCGGGCGATGATGACCTTCTGCTGGTTGCCGCCGGAAAGCGAATTTATCGGGTGCAAGAGACTGGCGAATTTGGTGTGCATGCTTTCGAGTGCCGGCGCGACCCTGTCGCGGAGCCTCGAGGGGCTCGCAATCATCAGCCGGTCGCGCAGATAGTGGATGGGCGTGACGTTCTCGAGGATCGGCCGGCCGCTGATGACACCGTCGCGGCCGCGGTCACCGGAGACATAGGCGCAACCGCGCCTTATCGCATCGCGAGGGCTCGAGGCATCGAAGCGGCTGCCGGCGAGCACGATTTCGCCGGACGAAATCGAGCCCGCGCCGAAGATCGCCCTGAGCAGCGCCGACTGGCCCTGGCCGTGCAGCCCGCCGAAACCGAGTATTTCGCCGCGGGCAAGTTCAAAGCTGATGTTGCGGAAGCCGGCGCCGGAAAGATCCCGTACCGTCAGCGCCGCTCCGTCTGCGAGGTTCACGACCGCAGGGGCCGAGGATTGCGTAGCCGGCATGTCGCCGGCGCCGCCCACCATCAGCCGGATAACCGAGGCGGCATCGGTCTCGGCGAGGTTGAGCGTGGTGATCGTCTCGCCGTCGCGGATGATGGTGACGCGATCGCCGATCGCCTTGATCTCATCCATCCGGTGCGAAATGAAGATGATTCCGCGGCCGCGCAGCTTGAGATCGCGCAGGATCTCGAAAAAGCGTTCGACCTGAGCGCGATCGAGCGCCGACGTCGGTTCGTCGAAAATGAGGAGCGGCGCCTCGCTCGCCAGCGCCTTCATGATCTCGACGAGCTGGCGCTGATCGGGGCGAAGATTGCCGACCAACGCGTCGGCGGAGAACTCGTCGCCGGATACGCCCTCGAAAAGCGCAATATAGCGCGCCGCGCGTTCCTTCAGCGCCGTCCGGTCGACGAACAGACGAGCTTTGATCGGCAGCGCGGCGAGGCAGATGTTTTCCTCGACCGAGCGGTGGGCGGCCAGGCTCAGCTCCTGATAGAAGATGCCGATGCCCTGAGCGCGGGCCGAACGCGGCCCGGTAATAGTGACCGGCGTATCGTCGATGAGGATCTTGCCGGCGTCCGGCCGCACGCTGCCGGCGATGATCTTGCACAACGTGCTCTTGCCGGAACCGTTCGATCCCATCAGCACATGGACCTCACCGGCCATGACTTCGAGATCGCCCCGCCGGAGCGCCAAAGTCGCGCCGTAAGCCTTGCTCACGCCGCTCAGCTTCAATTTCGACATGAAACTTCGTCCGTGCAATTCTAAAGGTTAGAGCGGGATGCCGGCGGAAAACCACTCACCGTTATTCCTCATCCACTCTGGAGTCGAGGAGCTGCGCGGCCGGAAGGCGCACGCAGACCTCGAAAGACTCACTTGAAGAGGGCTTCCGCCTCTTCGATCGAAAGCGAGCTCGTATAGGAATAATGGCCGGGCTTGCCTTCGAGCTGCTTTGCCGCCTCCTGCACATTCTGGCTATCGATGAACGGGATCGGCAGATAGAGCGCGTTGCTATATTGCCCGGCCTTGGCTGGCTCTTTCAGCTCTTTGCCCTGCAGCATCAGCACGGCGACGTTGAGCGCGCTCGCCATCACGCCGGGCGGGTTTACTGTCGCGCCGGAGTTCAGCTCTTCCTTGATCCAGAGGTCGATGAAGTCCTTGCGGATTTCGCCGGTAGCCGCGATCTGATCCTTTTTGCCGGCATCCATGATCGACTTCCAGGCGCCGGCAGCCATGCCGTCCTGTACCAGCACGCCGTTGATATCGGGATATGTGGCGAGGATGTTCTGCATCGCCTGCTGTCCCTGGGCCTGGTCCCAATTGGCGTTGACTTCATTGACGATCTGCATATCCGGAAAATCCTTGAAGACCTGCTTGTAGCCGGCGGCGCGCATCTCGTTAGCCGGGTGCCCGGCGACGCCGTTGATCGCGACCACCTTGCCCTTGCCGTCGAGCGTCTCGGCAAGCCACTTGGCGCCCGCCGCACCCCAGGCGGTCTGGTCGATGCCGACATAGATCGCGTCGGGCGAGGAGACTTCCGCATCCGTCGCGATAACCAGGATGCCGGCTTCCTTCGCCTGCGCGAAAATCGGATCAAAGGCCGTCGGGCTGTTCGGATTGACGATGATGGCGTTCACGCCTTCGGCGATGAAATTGCGGATATGGGCAATCTGTCCGGGGACGTCGACATTGGCGCTCTGGACGGAAACCTCGACGTCGACTCCCTTCTCTTTCCATTTCGCGGCCGCTGCTTTCGCCTCATCGATCATCTGGGTGCGCCACTCGCTGCCGACCCAACCATTCGAGAGACCTATCTTAAATGTCTCCGCATTGACCGCCGATGCCGAGATAACAATGGACGCGACTGCGCCGAAGGCTGCAGCAATAAATTTCTTCATAAGATCCTCCCAAATCTTGCCGGGCCCATGAAGCCAGAAAATGTAATCGATTTCAATGGGTGTTACCTGCGATATCCACGGGGACGTGCATCCGCCGAAGAGGAGGGAAGCTATGCAATATCGAATCGCATTTTGCGGGGGGCTGGCAAAACAGTTTCAGATCCGCCGCGGCCTTCTCGAGAGACTACCCGCTCTCACCGTTCGACGTCACTGATGGCCGGGAGGCCTGCAGCCATCGCTGCCGTTTGCGCATGCCCAAAAGCGGCCAAGGGAGGTCCGCCGCGCCTGAACGCGGCGGGGCGTAGCGTGGTGCGCCGACGCAACGTGTCAGTTCTTGACTGTGTCCTCCAGGAAGAAGCGACCGAGAGGATTTTGGTAGAAGTTCTCGATGTTCTTGCGCGAGATGTTGATGTAGGGACTATAGTAGAGATCGATCCAGTGTACGTCGTTCTTGGCAGTCGTCTGGACCTCGATATACATGTCCTCGCGCTTCTTGGGGTCGAGCTCCAAGCGCGCTGCGGCGACGAGGTTCTTGATCTTGTCGTTCTTGTAGCGGGTCATGTAGTTCATATTGGTATCATGACCGAGCACGAAGGTGGTCTTCTGGTCAGGATCGAGGATATCGTTCGTCCAGTACATGACCGAGATATCGTAGTCACCGGCCACCAGCATGTCCCAGCTCTGGCTGGGGTCGACCTTCTGCAGATTGACGGTGACACCCGCCTTCTGAAGCTGCTGCTGCAGCAGGACGGCGATCTGTTCGTCGACCTCGTTTCCGGCATTGACCACATAGTCGAGCATGAGATCTGACGCGCCGGCTTCCGCTAGCATCGCCTTCGCCTTTTCTGGATCATATGGATACTGGTAGTTGTCGGCATAGTGGTAGAGCGAACCCTTCGGAACGTAGGAATTGGCAACTTCGCCAATCCCGAAGGTCACGGTGTCGACAATCGCCTTCTTGTCGATCGCCATATCGAGGGCCTGGCGGACGTCCTTGTTGCCGAGCGCGCCGTGCTCGTGGTTGATCAGCAGATGGTCCTCGCGGGTCGAGGTGTCGCTGTGCACAGTGAGGTTCGGATCTTTCTTCAACTCCTCGACGCGCGAGAACGGCACGAAGATCGCCGTATCGAGCTGGCCGGCCTGTACGTTCAGCATGCGGGTGTTGTCGTCCGGCACGGAAATCCATTCCACCCCATCCAGCTTGACCCGGTCGGCCTGCCAGAAGTTCGGGTTCTTTTCGAGGATGACGCGGTCGCCGCGCCGCCATTCCTTGACTGTGAAGGCCCCGGAAGCTGCGGTCGGCAACTCGGCGAAGGCCTCCTCGCCCGCTTCTTCCAATGCCTTCTTCGAGAGCACCGAAACGTTAGGCAACGCCAAGGTAGAGAGGAAGGGCGCCGACGGCGTTTTCAATTTGACGACGAGCGTCTTGTCGTCGGTCGCTTCGGCGGTATCCACGATCTTGTAGCTGTCGCTCCACAGCGAGCCTTCATTGTCGCGGATGCGCAGCAGGCTGAAGGCAGCATCGGCGGCGGTGATCGGCGAGCCATCGGAGAACTTTGCGTCGCGGATCTTGAACGTATAGATCAAGCCATCATCCGAGATGGTCCAGCTTTCGGCAAGTCCCGGCTCCAGCTTGGTACCGGTCCTGTCGACGCGGATCAGCACGTCGAAGACGTTGGAGAAGACCCAGTTGTCGACGTTCTGCGCCGATTTGATCGGATCGAATGTTGTGGAGTCTTCGCGACGACCGATGGTCAACACGCCGGCGGCTTCGGCAAAACTTGCGCTAAGAGTGAGGCCAGCCAGGACGGCGGCAAGGCCGATTTTCTTCCAACTACTGGTCATGCGTTCGTTCCCTTCGTTGCTATGGTATGCGTTTGACTGACTTGATCGGTCCGGCAGGCCCAGTGTTGGCTCCCGTGACCAGCGGCTTGTCCGGATCGATATCGGGAATGGCAGCGATTAGCGCCGCGGTATAGGGATGTTTCGGACGGGCAAAGAGCTCTTCCGAGCGCCCCTCCTCGACCACCTCTCCGCGGTACATGACCACGACGCGTTCGCAGAGATTGCGTACGATCGCTAGGTCATGGGCAATGAAGATCAGTGTCAGGTTCATCTTGCGCGCGAGATCTCGAAAAAGATCGATGATCTGTGCCTGGATCGTGACATCGAGGGCGGCGACGCACTCGTCGGCGATGATGAGCTTCGGGTCGACGGCGAGCGCGCGGGCGATGCCGGCACGCTGACACTGGCCGCCACTCATGCTCTTTGGCTTGCGATTTGCAAAGTCCCGCTCCAGCCCTACGAGGTCGAGCAGTTCGTCGATCCGCGTGGGTATGTCGCGGGCGGCGAACTTTCCCTGGACCTTCAGCACCTCGGCCAGCATCTGGCCGATGGTGAGGCGTGGGTTCAAGGCGTTATAGGGATCCTGGAAGACCATCGCCGCCTCGCGCCTGAGTTTGGTGAGACCAGCGTGTTTCTGCTGAGCGATGTCGGTGCCGTCGAACGTCACATGGCCCGAGGATATCGGCGTAAGGCCCAGCACGGCTCGGGCAAGCGTGCTCTTGCCACTGCCGGATTCGCCGACGATGCCCACAGTCTCCGCCGGCATGATCTGCAGGCTCACGCCGGAAACGGCGCTGATGGTCTTAGCCGTGCTGCCTCTCAGAATGCCGCCGCCAGCCGGGAAGCGCACATGCAGGTCATCGATTTCTAGGAGCGGCTTCACCGGATTGGCCAACTTGGCAGCGGCAGTCTGCGTGGGGGCTGTCGTGTCGGGCATGGACGGGTGACTGTTGACGAGGTTGATCGTATAGGGGTTTTGCGGCCGGCTGAGGATTGTGCGTTTTGGCCCCTCCTCCATGAGCTTACCGCGGCGCATCACGGCAATCCGGTCGCAGGTTTGCGCCACGATGCCGAGGTCGTGGGTGATGACGATGATCGAAAGACCGCGCTGATCGCGGATCTCCATCAGAAGCCGCAGGATCTGCGCCTGGATGGTGACGTCGAGCGCCGTCGTCGGCTCATCTGCGATGAGGATCTTCGGATTGCACGACAGCGCCACGCCGATCATAGCACGCTGGCGCATGCCGCCGGAGAACTCGTGCGGGTAGCTGTCGTATTGCGAGACCGGATCGGAAAAACCGACCTGCGTCATGATTTCGATTGCCGCTGCGCGGGCATCGCGGGCATTGAGGCCCTGATGATAGCGGATACCTTCGGCGATCTGACCGCCAATTTTCATGACGGGATCGAGATGGCTACTAGGATTCTGGAAGATCATGCCGATCTCTCCGCCGCGGACCTGAAGCATCTCGGGGTCGCTGATCTCCGTGAGTTCGCGTCCTTCGAGCTTAATCGAGCCGCTTTCGACCTTCATGAGCGAAGACGGAAGAAGCCGCACCAGCGCGCGGCAGAACAGGCTTTTCCCCGAGCCGCTTTCGCCGACAAGTCCGAGGATCTCACCCTTCCCGAGGTCGAGCGAAATGCCGTCGATGAGGCTGCGGACGCCGCTGTCGAGATGCACGTCGACCTTGAGATTGCGGACGGAAAGGACGGGCGCGCTCATTCGTGCATTCCAAGCATTTCACCGAGCCCGTCGCCGACCATACTGAAGCCGAAGGCGAGGCATACAATGGACAGGCCAGGAAACAACGTGATCCACCAGGCCGTCGTAATAAAGCTCTGGCCTTCGGCCACCATGACGCCCCATTCCGCAACCGGCGGCTGAACACCGAGCCCCAGATAGCTGACGGCCGCGCCGCCGAGCAGCACGAGCACCGCATCCGACATGGAGAAAACGATCGAGCCGGCGATGGCGTTCGGCAAGAGATGACGGAACATGATGCGCGGCCGGCTGAAGCCGAGGCTAACGGCAGCGACCGCATAGTCGCTGTTCTTCAAAACGAGCATCTGCGCCCGGATGAGGCGTGCATAAGAAACCCAGCCGACCAGCGCCATGGCGATATAGAAGCTGCTCAGCCCCGGGCCGAGGATGGCGATGATCGACAGCATCAGCACCAGGAAAGGGAACGCCAAAATGATGTCGACGAGCCGCATGATGAGGGTATCAGCGATACCGCCGAAGAAGCCGGCGAAGGTGCCGACCGTGGTGCCGATCACGAATGGGAACAGGACACCGATGATGGCGATCTGCAGATCGATGCGTGCACCCCAGATGACGCGGGAGAGAATATCGCGGCCGAAATTGTCGGTGCCGAATGGGTGCAACAGCGAAGGCGCCTGCAGTCGCACGTCGCCGTTCTGCAGGATCGGGTCGTAAGGCGCGATGACGGGCGCGCCGACCGCAATCAGGAAGAAGAGCAATAATATGCCGGCGCCTAGCGTGAGTGTCAGGCGCTTGGCGAGGAATTTCCGCCAGGCGATGGACAAATTAGCGAGCGCCAGGATGCTCATAGCCTTACCCTCGGATCGACGGCCACGGTGATGATGTCGGCGAGGAAGTTCACGAGCACGGTCGCGCCGGCAAAGACCATCGCGACACCCTGCACCACCATGTAGTCGCGCGAAAAAATGGCCCGCACGAGAAGCTGGCCCATGCCGGGCACGGCAAACACGCTTTCAACCACGACAGTGCCGCCGATCAGCCAGCCGATATTGACCGCCAGCAGATTGATCGTTGGTACCAGAGAGTTCGGCACGACATGGCGCCAGAAAACGATGCGCTCAGGCATGCCGCGGGCGCGCGCAGCCGTCGCCACATCCGACTTCAGGGATTCAATCATCGCCGCACGAAGGCTGCGTGTCAGTACCGTCGACAGCGAGAGCGCGACCGTCAGGCTCGGCAAGATCAGGTGGACGAGCTTCTCGCCGATTGTCGAGCCGTAGCCGGAGACAGGCAATAACCCGAGTTCGAGGCTGAAGAGCATCATCAGCATCAGGCCGATCCAGAAGGGAGGAAAGCCGATGCCGAAGGTGGAGAGAATGCGTATTGCATGGTCCGGCGCCCTCCCTTCATTGCGGGCGGCGATCGCAGCCATCGGCACGGCGATCGCGATCGACAGGATGACGCTCGCGATGACGAGCGCGGTCGTCGGCTCGATGCGCGTGGCGATCAGCTTCAGTACGTCGATCTTGTAGAGGATCGATTTCCCCATCTCGCCATTGGCAAGGTTTTTCAGGAAGTAGAAATATTGCAGCCACATCGGCTGATCGAGGCCGTACTGAGCGCGGATATTGGCAATCGCCGTCGGCGTCGCGCGGGTGCCAAGGAGGTTGCGGGCCGGATCCCCCGGGATCAGCCGGACCAGGATGAAGGTGATGACGCTGATGCCGAACAAGACCGGCAGGAATTGCAGCGGCCGAGTCAGAACGAACTTATAGCGATGCATGGCGGTGATCGCCCCTCTGCTTTCGGCGGGCTTCGACCACCTCATCCTGCATCAGCTTGCCCTGTGTCGCGATAGGAAGTCGAGAAGCGCCGGATAATAGTCATGGGGGCTTTCATAGAAGGGCATGTGGCTGGCATTTGCGAACACCTTGAGCTCGGCATGCGGCAGGGCGAGCTTCATGCGCACGGAGCAGGCGGGCGTCAACTCGTCATGCTCTCCCGTCGTGATCAACACCGGCATGCTGAGGCCCGGCAGGTCAGAAATTCGGTTCCAGTCCTTGAGATTGCCGATGTAGAGGAATTCGTTCGAACCCTGCATTGTCTGGTAAGGACCCATATTCCAGTCGTCGAGGGAGCGGCGCACCGGCGCCGGCCATTCCGGCAGTCGGCAGACATGGCGGTAGTTGAGGATGGTCACGGCGGCGAGATATTCCGGATGATCGTAGGTTCCCCGCGCCTCATGCTTCTGCATCATCGCGACCGATTCCGGGCCCAGGGCCGCGCGCAGCCGCTCCAGTTCCGAAATCAGATGCGGCATGTCCGCGACGGTATCTTCGAGGATCAGTGTCTTCAGGTTCTCCGGATAAGTGAGCGCATAGTCGATCGCCAACCACCCTCCCCAGGAATGGCCAAGCATGTGCACCTTACCGAGCCCGAGCGCCGTTCGAACGGCCTCCGTTTCCTGGACATAGCGGCCGATCGTCCAGAGCGCCTTATTGCTCGGACGGTCAGATGCACCGGTGCCGAGCTGGTCGAAAGCAACGACACGGTAGCCCTTGTCGATCAGGCAGGAATGGGCTTCGCGCAGATAGTCGCAAGGCAGGCCCGGCCCGCCGTTGAGGCAGAACACCGTCTCGTCGCCGCTGCCGAAGCTGTAAGCGACGATCCTGTAACCGTCGACCTCGATTTCATGCCGCGCATCGGGCTCAATTTCACGCCACATCGATCACTCCGGCAAAGATTCCGATTGCTCAACATTTGAGCATGGCTAAATTTTATTCTAAACGGCAACCCGCGCCAGCTATAAGAAGTGATAGGGTTGGCCGGGCCGGAACGGGGTGATGCATGCTGGACGAAATCGGAACGATCAGAAGACAGTTCACCGCGCACCAGACGCTGGACGGCCGCATCGATCAGATCTTCGAGGCGATGAAGGGGATCGGCTTCGAGGCGCTGATCTATGACTACACACCCGTGCCTTTTGATCTCAACGGCGAGATCCTGATTCCGTCGCTGCTGAAGCTCAGGAACATTTCCGACGACATGCACGAATACTGGTTCGACCGCGGCTATTTCCGCATCGACCCGGTACAGCAGGTGGCGTTGAGGACCTCGACGCCCTTCTTCTGGAACTATGATGCGGATGCCGACACGCCGATCAATCGGTTCATCGGCGAGGATACCGCACCTGTGGCCCGCTATCTCAGCGAGCGTGACATGTCGACCGGCGTCACCGTGCCAGTCCATATGCCGCGCGGCGACTATGCGACCGTCACCGGCGTCCGCTTCGGCGGCAACAAGGATTTCGAGCGGGATGCATTGCGCTACATCGCCGACTTCAACCTTCTCGCCCATATCTTCCATGAGACGGCTTATTCGCTCTTCGACTCGGAGGCCCTGGGCATCGGCAAGTTCCGGCTGACGGATCGCGAGCGCGAGTGCCTGCGCTATTCCGCTGAAGGTTATTCCGCCAAGGAGATCTCCCGCATCATCGACCGTTCCGTGCCGACGGTCGTCATGCACCTCAATGCCGCCGCCAAGAAGCTCGGCGCCAAGAACCGCACCCAAGCCGTCGTGCGGGCCACCCATTACCGCCTGCTGGAGGCTCGGCCATCCTATAACTTGTGATAGCTGCCGTCGCTCGCTGCGCCGCGTTATGCTGCTTCCATCGTCGCTGAGGAATGGAGACACACGTGGTCGCAGTCCCGTCAAAGCAGGCCTATCTGCCTTTTCGCGAATACCGGACGTGGTATCGCATTACCGGTTCGCTCGATGGGGGCAAGCTGCCCCTTGTCGTCGTCCATGGCGGCCCGGGCTGCACGCATGACTACGTCGACTCCTTCAAGGGTATTGCCGAACTCGATGGGCGTGCAGTCATCCATTACGACCAACTCGGCAACGGAAATTCGACCCGCCTGCCGGCAAAGGGTTCGGACTTCTGGACGCCGGCGCTCTTCCTCGAGGAACTCGACGCGCTCCTAAAGCACCTCGGCATCCAAGATCGCTACGCCTTCCTCGGCCAGTCGTGGGGCGGCATGCTCGGAGCCGAGCATGCCGTGCGCCAGCCGAAGGGACTGAAGGCGCTCGTGATCGCAAATTCTCCGGCCAACATGCACACTTGGGTCTCGGAAGCGAACCGCCTGCGCCAGGAGCTTCCGTGGGAGGTGCAGGAAACGCTTCTGAAACACGAGGAGGCGGGCACGATCACCGATCCGGAATACCTCACGGCCTCACGCGTCTTCTATGACCGCCATGTCTGCCGTGTCGTGCCGTGGCCGCCGGAGGTGGCGCGTACTTTCGCAATCATGGATGAGGACAACACCGTCTACCGAAACATGAACGGTCCGACTGAGTTCCACGTCATCGGCACGATGAAGGATTGGACGATCGAAGACCGGCTCCACCTGATAGAGGCGCCGACGCTGCTGATCTCCGGCAAGCACGACGAGGCAACACCGCTGGTCGTTAAACCCTATCTCGACCAGGTGCGTGGCGTGGAATGGGTTCTCTTCGAAAATTCCAGCCATATGCCGCATGTCGAAGAGACGGATCTTTGCCTGGCAACCGTGTCTCGATTTCTTTCCAGTCACGATTGAGGCTGGTCCCCACGCGCGCCAAAACGGAAGCCGCATTTGGCGCCCAGGCCAGAGATGGCGTCAAACCATAGACGAAATCGGCCGAGAGGACGCGACTGCGCTAGGCCGGTGCGAAGGCTTCTGCGGTCGCCCACCATTTGTTGTTTCCCGGCATGTCGTAAATGGTGATGAAGCTCCCCCAATTTTGGATAATATTAGCATAAATGAATGTTCTGCGGCGGCCTAAAGTATAAACATCATGATTAGACCACAAAACTTATAGGCACGGGTCCCATTAATTCTACGCGTATCGCGTTTTGTTTGCAGTTTATAATACCATATCTTCGTATCCGCGAGGAAAAATATAGTTCTAAATTCAAACTATATTGTTCGCATCCTACCGTTCTCGGAGGTATTCGCATGCTCATCTACTCCGACGAGAACTTGGAGGTGATCCATCGCCCGGGATCGTCGCCTTATCTTCTCGTCACCTTCAACGAGATGGAGATGCAGGCGAACGGCAGCCGCTTCTGGGGTCAGCGGTTCTGCGAGAAAGCGGGCATCGCCGCGCTCGGCTTCATCAGCCGGCGGCCGAACTGGTTTCCGGCGGCGAGTGTGATCAAAGCGGTGAGCGCTGCGGCGCCCATCCTTCGCGCTGCACCGGAGCGCATACTCTACGGGCATTCGCAGGGCGGCTACGCGGCGCTGCGTTATCGTCGGCGCTTCGATGCTACCGTCGCGATCGCCTTCTGCCCGCAAGTTTCGATAGACCCGAAGGCCGTCCCCTTCGACGGCCGCTTCACACGCCATTTCTCGCCGAGCCTCCACGCCAATATGGGGATTGCGCCCGATCACATGGCCGGCCGCGCCTATCTCTTCTACGATCCGTTCCATGTCGTCGATCGCGGACACGCGGAGCGGCTCGCCGCACTGCAGGCCGAGACTCGTCTCGTCCCCGTCCATATGACCGGGCATGGCACCGTCCGGGCTTTCGCTGGAACGGCCCGTGGCCTCTCGCTCATAGAAGCCTGCCGCATGGACGACATCGTTGGTCTACGCACGCTTTCTCGTGCAGTTCGGATCAGTGCGCCCATGCGGCCGTATCAGATTGCAGTGACGGCGATCTCCCGCCATCCCGCATGGGCGGACCGACTCCATGCGCGCTTCGGTGACAACTTCTCGGCAGTCGAACGGGTCAACTTCCTCTACCATAGAGCTAACCGCCACATTCGCGACGGCGCGCTGGCGATTGCGCGCGACATGCTCGCGGAGGCCGTGGCGCTCCAGCCAGGCAATCCCGGCTTCACCCGCCGTCTCGAAGAGCTTGACGCCCGCCTGGGCCGCACGCGCGAGGTGGCGGTCGCGTCGTGACGGCGCCCGCCTCGCGCTTCGCCTCAAAGCGATCCGTACTGTCGGCTCCTGAGCCAGGACCTGCTCGCGATGAAAACGCAGGAGCGGTCAGCCTCGGAAGGCGGCAAGTCGGCTATTTCATTGCACAAGCGGTTTCGCTACCTCGCCGAGATCGCTCCCGTCTCCAAGTAGCCCCTCGAACAGCACCCTGTCCCGCGGTAGGGTGATTACCAGGATGTCGCGGATGCCCGCCAACATAAGCGTGCCAAGCGGATAATAGATCATCGGCTTGTCACGCACGGGGAGCAACTGCTTTGAGACGGAGATGGTTACGGGATAGAGCCGCGTTCCGCTGCCGCCTGCAAGTATAATGCCTTTCATGCGGTGTCTCCGGTTGCTGTCGCCAAGTCCCGCCCAGGATTGCGCAGGGTTCACAGTAAACATGCGATGAAAGCCGTTGCCCGAGTTCATCTTGCCGGCGCTCCATCGATATCCGGCTCGATGGCCGCCGCGCCGGCCGAACTCAATTCGCCGCAGCGCCAGAGGCTGTAGGAAGGCTGCGTGTCCCAATCGTAGTAGAAAGCCGCGGTCAGCCGCTCCGCCGCAATCAGCTTCCGGAAGACCTCGCGCATGGCGCGTATTGCGCTCTCCCGCCCCCGATCGTCGATCGGGCAGGAGCGCGCGGTGTTGGCGATCCCCCATTCGGTCACCCAGCACGGCCTACCCGCATCCTCAGGTCGGCAAAAGTCGAGAAGGGCCGTTACGTCAGTACCGATGGCGGCTGTGCTCTTGCGTCCGGGATATACGTGGATACCGTAGGCATCGACGTGGTTATCGATGCCGCGTTGGCGCAGCAGCGAAATGACCTCGCCGGGATCGAGCCGTTCCATGCCGCGTTTGTCGGCCTCTTCGGAGCTCACGTCCGAAAGTCCGGCGGAGATGATGGCCGCATCGCGGCTGTGCACCGTTGCCCGCACCTCCTCGCGGCTGATCCTGACGGCACCGATATAGGCGTCGAGCCCTCGTTCGAAGGCGGCTCGGTTTGCGACATCGGATACTCGGCGTGGCGTTCGCCGACCCGGCTTACGGTAGACGAGGAGATCGCCATTATAGGCGCTGTAGTTTATCTCGTTTCCGGGCTCGACGGCATCGAGACGGATACCGAGGCCGTCGATGCGCTGAAGCGCCTCCCGCAGACTCTTCCGGTAGCGATCCAGGTCCAGATCCGAAAGCCTATGGATATCCCAGATGCGACCGAAGCCGGGTCGCGGCCGCGTACTCTCAGGATAGTAGCTCTTGTTTGCAAGCTGGATCTCAAGAAGGATCCGCAGGCCCAGCCGGTCTGCGATCTCGAGGGCTTCGATGCTTTTGTGCACCGGTCTCGACAGCGAGAGGCGGACATGCGTCACCCCGCTCGCGGCGATCTCCTTCAACACTCTTTCCTGGTCCCTGACAGGAAGCCAGGCGAGGTGCAACCGGTTGATACCGATGATTGCCGGCACCTCGCCGGCGCCGGCCATTGGCGACTGGACAAAGGTCCAGAGCGCCAGCAGCGCGGCAGCCAGGAGCCTGCCTGCCGCTGCCTTGCCCTTCCTGTGCTTACAAGCCGACATGCCCGAGAGCATTTCGGAAATTGGCCTCGCAAGCCGAATACCGGTCGATGACGGCCTGCGTATCGATCTTCGAAAGGAAACTCGCGAGATAAGCCCTCTTGTCCGTCTCGCGGTTCCAGGTCGCCGCCTCGATATAGGGAAAGCCGATGAACTCCAGCATTTCCCGCATGCGGTCATCGACCGCGATCATCAGCCCGGGGACACCGGCCTGCATGCCGATGATGCAGCCGTGGAAACGGCGGCCAAAGCAGAGATCGCGCGAGGACACCCAGCCTCGCCACTGGTTCGTATCAAAAAAGACGAGAAGCTCGTGCTTTCTCTGCCACTTTTCGGAGTGTTTGTATTCGGTCGCCCCGGTGATGCGACCGCTTGCCCGGTCATAGACAGGCAGGTCATCGTCGCCGGGCAAGGAGAGGTTATAGGCAACTACTTCATCCTGGACGACATAGGTTGCGACGCTATCTGGTTCCAGCAGCGCATGGGCATCCACGATCGTATCGGCGACGCTTCCGAGATAGCCGCCGAGGGCGATCTTCTGGGCTTCGGCCAAGCCCGGATTGGCGAGAGCGGCGAGGGAACGTTTCATCTCGGTCGGAGCGAAATAGAGCGACGGGCAACCCGTCGGTTTTACGAACTTCATCCCCTGCTCCCGGAGAAACTCGGCGGTGAAGTAGCCGCGGGTGAGGAAGAAGCTTTCCTTTTTCTTGAGAACGTCGAGGAACTTCAGGGTTCCGGCTGGCAGGTTTTCTTTGAGACCGTCCTTGCGCTGGATGCCAATGCCCATCACCACGATGGGCATCTTCATCTTCCCGAATACCTCCGCTTCGAGATCCGCGGAATAGCCAGGCCGCAGCAGATTGGCGGATGCGAAGACACAGAGGTCGAACTCGTGGTTGATGTGCTCATAGAGATCGTCCGAAGCCCGATTGTTGACGAGATGCCAGAAGGGCAAATAGGTGACGTTATGCGCACGCAGGCTGTAGGCGGCGCCTTCGCCGATCAGATAGTTGCCTGTGTTGGCAATCTTCCTGACCTGTGCGATCAGGTCCTTTTTGCTCCTGACCTCGTCGAAATAGGGTCTGTGTACGACCGTTGTCGCGCCGGAGACATCTGCTACGGTCCGCTGCAGATATGACGGGATTCCGGTCAACAGGATACGCATGGATTTCCCCCTGAAACTAAGCTGCTATTGTCCAATGCCGATCTCGCGCAGTGCCGAGCGGAACGTGCGCTCGCGATCGGAATATCTATCGACGAGTTCGGATGCATTGAGCCCTGCAAGGTGATCGGCGATGAATTCGCTACGATCCTCGGCCTTGTCGAGCTCGGTCGCGTCGACGGCTGGCAGGCCCGTATAACCCAGCATCTCTCGCATCCGATCGTCCACCGCCACCATCAGACTCGGGACCGCTGCCTGCATCGCGATTATTGAACCGTGGAAACGCCGGCCGAGATTGAAATCCATCGATGAGGCCCAGGCGCGCCACTGGCTCGTGTCGAAAAAGGTTCGCACATCGAATGGATGCTTCAGTCGCTCCGTACCGGGATAGACAAGCTCACCGATCATGGTTCCCGAGGCGGAGTCGTAAACGCGCCCCTCGGCGTTATCCTCCACTCTCATGTCGAAATGGAGGAATTCATCCTGCACTACATATGGCGGCACCGAATCCTGCGGCGCCAAGGCGTTGGCGTCGAGAATCGCATCGTGGTTGGCGCCCAGGTAGCCGGAGAAGATGGTCCGCGCTTTGCCGATCTCGACGTTGGGCAGCCTCTTCAGCGACCTGCGCATGTTATGCGGCATGAAGTAAATGGAAGGGCAACCGGTCGGCTGCACAAAGGAGAAGCCCTGGTCCTTCAGGAATCCTGCGGTTTCAAGGCCGCGCGTCAGGAAATAGTGCTCACGCTCCTTCAAAATGCTCAAGAGCCGCTTCGTCCCCTCCGGCAGGGTGTTTTCGAGATCCTTGCGGTTTTGGAGACCGATGCCAAGCATAACGGTTGGCATCTTGAGCTGGCCCAGGACCTCCGCTTCGGCATCCGCGGAAAGCCCTTTGCGCAGAAGGTTCGCGCAGGTGAAGACACAAATGTCGAAATTGGCGTTGAACTCCTCGAGCCCGACTCCATTTTTGCTGCAATTGTAAAGGTGCCAGAAGGGAACCTGCTTCGCATGGGGCGCAAGCGCGCGCAGCGCGCCCTCACCGATGAGATAATTACCGGTGTTGCTGATGTTGCGAAGCTCCTGAAGAAACTCCTCCTTTGTCTCGGGCTGCTTCTGCCGCTCCGAATAGGAGACGGATAACCCGTGGGCGCCACTGGCAAGGCGCGTGTAATGACCAGGAATACCCGTCACGAGGATTCTTGGACGCATGCAACTGGACCTTTCTGCTTTAAAACCGGCGTGGCAATTCAGCCTATCGCCGCCACTTCGGGATCGGACGTTTCACGCCCACGAAAGACTGTCGCTCGCGACAGCGACGAATTGTTCACGGAACGATTGCACCATGCGAGGAACTCCGAGAAGGAGGATGTCCAGGAGCGCCGGGCCGCGGTTCTGATGCAGCCTTCCATAAGCGGGGCGAGCTTGCGGCGATTATGCGCCACCTCCTCAATAGCCCTTGCCATCTCCCTCACCACCTGAGGGTCGGCTTCGGCATCGATAAGGATGCCGTCCTCGCCATCGATGATGAGTTCGTCGACGGCACCGACCGCGGTTGCGATTGGAACGCAGCCAAGCTGCTGCGCCTCCGCAATCATCAACGGTGCACCCTCCCAGCGCGAGGGCATGACCAGAACGTCGGCCCAGCCCAGCGACTTGATCAGATCCTTGCTGGCAAAGACGGGCGGACGCACATCGACCCCGAGGTCCTTCAGCCGGTCGGTCCAGGAGACGCCGGAGTCGGCAAGAATTTCGCCTCCGATGGCTCGTGCGTCGAAGGGCACGCGCAAGGCGCGCAGTTCAGCGATTGTCGCTGCCAGGCGATCGATGCCTTTCTGATAGTCGAGCCGTCCCATGTAGAGGAGCCGCAGCCGGTCGTCCTTGCGCTCAATCCGCCTCACTGACAGAACCTCCGCAAGCACCTTCGGCGGTACCGAGAAGCTCGCGCCGTTCGGAACGGAGAAAACCTTCTCGTGCGGGACGCCAAAACTATGCAGATAGATCTTGAGCTGGTCGGAGCAGGTCAGGAACGCATCGTAGCAATGCTCGTGGGCAATCGCCGCGAACGGTTGGCCGGCAGGCCTCTTGAAAGGTGTATTGTCCACGACGTGAAGGTAGCAGGCGGTGCGTGTACCTTCGGAGCGCAGCCGCGCGATGAGGGGATGGACAGCCATTACGTGATTGTTGATGACCAGGTCGAAGCCGGAAAGCTGCCCCTTCAGCGCCTCCCAGTCGACTGAATGCCCTTCGGCAATGAAGTCCTGCCCCAGGAAGGAGCCTGATCCGCCCCAGGCCGGGATACCCGCGTCCCAGAAGTGAACGTAATCGAAACTCGCGTCGAATTCATCGATCAGGTCCATTCGCGACGTGCCAAGCACGAAGAGGTGCGTCTCGTAGCCTGCCGCCTTCAATTCTCGCGCGGCTGCATACACCACCTTCTCGGCGCCGCCGAACGAGGCGTTCGGCACAAGCAGCGCCGCGGTCCGCTTGCCTTCGCTATGCCCGAGCGGCAGGACAGGCGAGCCCCCGAGTTCCTTGCGCAGCGCCTTGTGGAGTTCGGCGTAGGGAACGAGCCGCGCCGGGCGCCAGGTCCACCGCCGGCCAGCGGTCCGGCGCAGCGGGCTCGTGGCGATGGCATTGACGCAGTTTATCATGACCTGCTGAGGCGTGATGAGGGAGCGGCGGGGAAGGCTCCTTGGAAAGGGGAAGCGCACCTTGAGGACGGCCGATGTGGGCCATACTTGCTGGTTGCCGATCGATGCGAACCAGTCGAGCGCATTGTTCTGGATCACGTCGCGCACGAGCGGAGTCGAAATAAAGATGAGATCGGCTGGGGCGACGTGTTGTGCCCCCGCCCCATGAACGACCGGCTCAATCTTGCGCTGGGCGGCGTCATTGCCGAGCTGGACGAAGACGACGTTCGTGTTTTCGCTCAAGCGCTCCAGATGGGAAAGCACGTTCGGCAGCATGCGCGAGCGTCGCAGCAAGTCGAGCGTTGCACCGCTACCGGCGACCAGGAATGGCGGGAAATGCACATTGTCGGGCTCACCAATGCTTGCCCAGAAGGCGGGGATGATGTCGTCCAGGCGAAGCGTCCCGGTTGGTTTGGTCGGATCGGTGAAGAACGAGATCGCCGCATCTTCCGTTCGCGCAAACAGGTAGCGCGGGCATTCCTCGTGTTCGAAATCCACCAGCATCGGGCGCTGGAACAACGCCATGTGGCGCTTTCGCAGGAAGCTCACCGAGGCGGCGCGGTCGCGATTGGCCTCCTTGAAGCGGCTTTCCGCCCTCAGCCGATACTCGAAGATGGTGTCGTGACAGGGCGTGCCGACGAAGCCGTGCTCGATGCAGGACAGCCAGAACTCCCAGTCCTCGAAACCGTTCTGTCTGTCGTCGTTGAAGCGGACACCTGCACGGAATACATCGATCGAGATCATCGAGCCAGTGTCGCAGATATTGTCGGTGATGCAGTGAACGAGCCGCGAGTAGCGATTGCCATAGTGAGCCCGCCAGCTCACGGAGAACGTATCGATATTGGTGTAGACCCAACCGCAACCGCTGGAGAGCAGTTGATCGTACAAAGTCTCGACGGTGCCCGGAAGCACGCGGTTGTCGGCGTCGAGGAAGTAGACCGCCCGTGCTTCGGGCAGATGTTGGAGCACGTGCTCGATCGCGCGGTTGCGGGCACCGCCCGGTCCAGCGTTCTGACCGAACAGGACATGAACCGCGGGATGGGCTGCCGCGTAGAGCAGCAGCTGATCGAATGTCTCGTGCCGCGGATCGCCATCGACCGAGATAACGATGGCAAGTCTGCACTTCGCGAGATCCGAGGCCAGCACGGACTCGATTGCCTCCAGGGCAAGGGCGGCATGGCCGTAAAGCGGCATGGCAACCGCAATCAGGTCCGGAAGTTCCCTACTGCCGGACATAGGAGCCCTCCGCGGATTGCTTGACCAGCCTGAAACCCGAGACTTTGAGCCAGGAAAAATCGACCGAATCCGTGACGGCACGGCTAAGTATCATGAGATCCATCGGCTCGCGCACCGGCTCATCCAGCTGGATGTTGATGCTGATGGCCTGGTTGGGACCGACCTCACGCCAGCCGCTGAAGAACGCCGATGGCTTAGCCGAGCCCTTCCGCGCGAGTTCCGCCACCTCGGAGCGTGCATTCGAATTGGCCGGGGCGAGCAGGAAACTGACCGCAGCAGGGGCGCCTTCGGGATGGTCGATCACGGCGTTTGCGAAGAAGGAAATCGTCCCGGGTTCAACTGCTCGACTGATCGCCCCGGCGGATATACCGCTTGGCAGCGGGTGGCACACCACGGCGTGTTCATGTTCGAGGAAGCGCACTGTCTGGAATTCCGGCACCATGGGAGTGACCGAAACATCAACGATCTGGCTCAATACATCGACCGCCAGGCGATAATCGAGGATATATTGGCCGTCGAGGAGACTGCTCGGCGCGATCATATTGGGTATGCGGGCGGGCTTGACCCCGGGCAGTCCCGTGAACACACGGAATGCGAGAGGGCGCAGATCGAGATCGGAATGCGGAACCTCCGACCGGGCGGTATATCGTTCGCTCGCGATCGGATATCCGAGTGAAAGACCCACCGTATCAGGTCCGGTCGCGGAGATCCGCAGCCGAAGCGTTCTCGCCGCACCCCCGCAAGCGCGCGGAAGAGAGAAGAAGTTCCAGTTCGGAACGAGCTGTGCATAGGGTACCGTCCATTCGGCCACGCCCTCGCCGCTCTCGAGATAGCTCAACGTGGCGACGAGTTCGCCGCTGCCCTTCGGCACAGAATGGAGGTGGAGGGCGAGGCCGGCCACACCGAGGCTTGATACGGGCAGCAGCTGCTCGACGTAGGCGCTGGCGAGAAGTTGCCCGATACCCTCGTCCTTTGGGTCGGCATAAGGGTCATGGGCGAAGATCTCTGAAACTGGCTCCCAATTCCGCGACTGAAAAGCATCTTCCAGCGCACGGTAGTTTTCCAGCAAGGTCTCACGCTCCCGCCTCAGGATTGCGAGCTCCGAGGTGATTGAGGCGGTGTGCCGGGCGAGCCGACCTACCCCGCCCTCCACCAGCTTGCGGATGAGCGCACAACTGTCCTGCGCGTTTTTGACGTCGAGCCGCTGGACCGGAATCTCGGGGACAGTCGCCAGCGACCGGAGGAGCGCCAGGCTCTCCATGAGATCAGCTTCGCCCTCGTCGGAAAAGGCGACGGCTATCAGCGGGAAGGCGTTCTGCAGTATCGTCTGAGAGCCCGCATTTGCTTCGAGGAAGAGGACCAGATGTCCGATACCGCTCCCTTCAACGCTCGCCCAGTCCCGATCAGATGCCGCCACCAACTTTCTCATTGCCAGCGGTTGCCTTACGCCAGAAGACATCAACTCTTGCACGCAGCACCCTCAGAAGAATTAACATGCCCCGAACCCGTGGGAGGTTAGACAAGAAGTGTTTCACCCGTCTCCGACAAAGTTCACGCGAGAAACGTAGCAATGTTTCTTGCAGTGCACAATAAGAAATTGCGGATTGATTCAAGATAAAATCTGAACTATACTTCAAAATTCGAAGTATTATTCATGCAATCTGCAACTCTTGTTGCTGAGCGTCAGACGATCCCATCAGTTTTCCGATCAGCGCCTGCTGACGTGCGAGGCAATCGCTCAGCCGGAATCGCTGCTCAACAGTCCTGCGTGCTGCGACGCGCAACCCGAAGAAGCTTTCGGGGTTCTTTAGGACCTCCAGGACGGCGTCGGCGAGCGCGTCGGTGTCGAAGAAAGGCACCAATATGCCGTTGCGGCCGGAGCGGATGACTTCCTGGAGGGGTGCGGTATCCGATCCGATGATCAGGGCACCACATGCCATGGCCTCGAGCACGGACCAGGAAAGCACGAACGGATAGGTCAGATAGAGGTGTGCCGCCGAGATCTGGAAAAGCTGCCGCAGAACAGAATGCGGCACCACGCCGGCGAAGATGACATTCTCCGGCGGAATGTCCAGCGAGGCAAGCAGGTGATCTTTCCACGATCCTCCACTAGGCGGCGGCATGCCATAGCTCACACCGTTGCCACCGACGAAGACGAATTGCGCATCCGGGCGCCTGCGAACAACCTTGGCAGCAGCCTCCAGTGCCTGCGGAAATCCGCGGTATGGCTCGAGGTCGCGCGCGACGAACGTGACGATCGGAGGGCCGCCAGCCTTGAGCACTCGCCCGTCCGGCAGCTTCAGCGAAGCTGTCGGATCGGGACGGAAACGCAGCGTATCGATCCCCTCGTGGCAGACCGCGATGCGCGTCCGGATATCGGCGGGATAGAGACTTCTCTGCCAGCGGGTAGGGCTAATGCCGCCGTCCAGCGCCTCCAGAGACAGGAGTTGCGCAATGTTGCGCAGCCGCAATCTCTTGCGTGCCTCCAGATCAGGCTGATCGTCGGGAGAAAACCCGACGTCCGCCCCTTCGGCCCGATAAAAGAATTCGCAATATCCTATTGCCGGTACGCGCGGCAGCACGTCCTTCACGAACATCATGCTGCCCCACCCGGTGTGCCCAATGACGACGTCAGGCACCTGGCCTTGCCTCGCCATCGCGTCAAACGTCTCCGCGACACGATGGCCGATCCGCGCATGGTGGTCTGGGATGCCAAAATGCCGGGCCATCTGCGAATGCGGCCGCGGGCCCGGCTCCGCGCGATGCCGAATGACCCGAACGGACGGGATCCGCTGATCTACGGTCTCGGTTACGAGGCTTACCTCATTTCCCGCCTGCGCCAGATGGGCGGCCAAGGCAGCGAACTGACCGAAGCCACGCCGATGAACAAACGCCACATGCATCGTGTCTAGCCTGCCTTCATCAACAAATTACCGTCACACGCAGTTCAAATGCCGTAGCGTGATGCACTGCCCCAAACCAGTTCGAGCTGGTGCAGCGTCTGAAAGGCAGTCTCAAGGTTCCGCCGGTCCTGGTCGCCGCGGCTGAGAGTGCGCTCATAAGCCATCGCAGCATCCCGCAGATCGGCTCTGAGCCGGCGGCCCTTCTCCGATAGTTTTATGCGGGCCGACCGCTTGTCGCGTTGGGAGGCAACGCGGTCGATATAATCCCCGTCGGCAAGCTGCTTCAGATAATAGGAGACATTGGAGCCCACATAATGCCCACGATCTAGCAGTTCGGCGACCGAAAGTTCAGCGTCTCCGATCGCCAACAGAACCATCGCCTGCGCCGCGCCGATGTCGTCCACGCCGAGCTTAGTCAGTTCCGCGCGCACCAGACCGGAGAACCGCCGGCTCGCCCGCTCCATGAGACGCGCGAGTTCGAAATACGTGATCGGACGGCCGTCGCCGACTTCATCGCGATCGGGACGACTGGGGCTGCTCTGAACTGCGTGGCTCACATCCCGAAGTAACGCAGTATCTTCAAAATCCGCGGACGGATAAAGAAGTTTTTCATTCATCCCGCTCTCCATTTCGGAAAATACTTCAAAACTTGAAGTAAATTTCAATACCAATCCCCCGTTTTTTGTCACAGATCGACCTAAACTTGCGAACGCAGCCATTTGTGTGCCACATTCACCTCAGCAATACTATGCTTCGGATCGAATGTAAGCCAGACTGCCTCCTTAGATCCCTTTAACGTTAACTCCAGGCAAATCGCATGCGTGATACTGTTCGAAAAAATACGATAAGCAACGGTCAAAATTTAGGGGCGGCGGCGTATAATGGAGTACTCAATGCAGGATTGCTGATATTACAAGCTCGGCGTGTATTCACGGTGGCGCTTCTTTATGCAGCGTTACTCAGCGTCTGCATAAATCTGCTGCAACTCACGATACCGCTCTTCATGTTGCAAGTGCATGACAGAGTGCTGAACAGCCAGAGTATGGATACGCTCGTCATGCTGACGATCCTTGCGATCGGCGCACTGGTGGTGCTCGGCGTGCTCGACTTTATCCGCGCCCTTTCGTTCCAGGCCATGGGCAGCGCGGTCGTGCGGTGGCTGAACCTGCCGGTGCTGACTGCTGCGGTTCAGGCCTCGGTTGATCAGGGTCTTTCCCGCGCAACGCAGTCTCTGCGGGACCTGACGGAACTGCGAAGCTTCCTGACCTCTTCAGCCGTGAGCGCCCCTCTCGACGCCGCCTGGTCGCCGATCTTCTTGGGCGCCCTTTTCCTTCTGCACCCTCTTTTCGGCCTCGTCGGGGCTATCTCGGTGGCACTGCTGCTTTGCTGCGGGCTGGTCACGGACATGCTGACGCGCCAGCTCATGAAAGAGGCGAACCAGGCTAATATTGAGGCAGTATCAAAAATAGGTGCGACATTACGTCACGCCGAGGCCATCGAGGCCATGGGCATGCTTCCCGCCCTTGCCAAGCGATGGCACGCCCTGCAGTTGCATGCCATTAACGCGCTTGAAACCAGCGGAAGCAGGAGCAAGGCGATGGCATCCATCACGCGCAGTCTCCGGTTCTCCATTCAGGTCGTCACCCTGGCAGGCGGCGCGATGCTTGTGCTGGAGCAGGAAGTCACGCCCGGCGCGATGATGGCATCGAGCATGCTGATCGGCCGTCTCCTGCTGCCGTTCGATTCGGTTATCGAAAACTGGCGGCAGTGGGTCTTGGCCATCGCAGGCTGGCGCCGGCTCGAGGCAGCCTTGAAGGAGGACCTTGCGACCCGCCAGACCATGCCGACGCCGCACTCGCAGGGCGATCTGGTTGTGGACAGACTGGTTTACGCCGCACCCGGCCTGGATGTGCCGATCATCAAGAATATCTCCTTTTCCCTCGCGCCCGGCGAGGTGCTGGGTATCGTCGGGCCTTCCGCCGCCGGCAAGTCGACGCTCGCGCGGCTGTTGGTCGGGATTTTGAAGCCCACATCGGGCGGTGTCTTCCTCGACGGCAACAATGCCTATCTCTGGGAGCGCGGCTCGTTCGGGCGGGTGGTGGGCTATCTTCCCCAGTCGGTCTCGCTCCTGGAAGGGACCATTCGGGAAAACATCGCTCGGATGGAAGAGAGCGACCCCTACAGGGTGCTTGAGGCGGCGCGACTGGCCGATGTCCACGACATGATCGGGCGCCTGCCTCTGGGCTATGACACACCGGTCGGCGACGGACATCTGACCCTTTCAGGGGGCCAGAGGCAGCGCATCGCACTTGCTCGCTGCCTCTATAATCGGCCTCGCCTCATCGTGCTCGACGAACCGAATGCCAATCTCGACGCAGTCGGTGAGCGGGCGCTTATTCGCGCGATCGACCACGCGCGCAGCGATGGCGCCATTGTCGTCATAATCGCCCACCGGCCGGCTATCATGCAGGTCGCGGACAAATTGCTTGTGCTAGAAAACGGGCGAATTACGCAGTTCGGGCCACGCACGGATGTGGTCGCCTCGGCGATGCCGGGCGAAACACGGCGCGAGGTGGTCGCGTCATGACGAGCAAGTCAACCCTTCCGGCTCGTCCTGATGCTTCCGAGCGCCGCCTGCTGGCGGGAGAATCGATGCCGCCGCCCGTCAATCCGATAGAATTGCAGTTGGCGGAGGGCGGAGCCTATAGGCCGCTTCGTCGCCTCGTCATTGCCGGGCTCACCACGATCCTGGTGGCCTTTGGCGGATTTTTCGGCTGGGCGTTTTCGACGGAACTCAACAGCGCGGCGGTCGCCAACGGCACCGTCATCGTTGATTCGAAACGCAAAACGGTCAGCCATTTCGAAGGCGGCGTGATGAGCCGCCTGCTTGTCCAGGAAGGCGACCAGGTTTCTACCGGGCAGCCGCTGATCAAGCTCGAGGACACGCGTGCCCGCTCCGACCTGCAATCGCTGCAAAGCCGGCGTATCGGCCTGATCGCGAAACTGGCTCGCCTCAGGACCGAGCAGGAAGGTGCGCAGCAGATAAGCTTTCCCGGTGATTTCGGCGAAGCCGATGACATCGCGGTCGATGACGCCGTCAAGGCGGAAACGGTGTTCTTCGATAAGAGGCGCGAGGCCAAGAGCGGCCGGATTGAGGTCCAGAAGAAGACCATCGAGGAGTATTCAGAGCAGGCAAAGTCGCTCGCCATACAGATCGAGGCTACCGACCAGCAGATCGACCTCATCAACGAGCAGCGCGTGGCAATTGCAACCCTTGTGGACAAAGGCTTTGCCCAACGCTCAAAACTCATCGAGGTCGATACCAAGCTCAGCGAAATTGCCAGAGCACGCGGCGAACTTGCCGGCGACAAGGCGCAAGCGGAAAAAGCCAAGGCGGGCGCTCAGCTTGCGCTGACCGGAATCGAAAGCGAATTCCAGTCGACGATCGCCGGCGAAATCACCACCGCTCGCGTTGAACTGGCAGGCGTCGAGGAGCAGATCATCGCCGCAAAGGATGTGTTGCGCCGTCTAGAGATTCGCTCTCCGCAGGCAGGCATAGTCAGCAATATCTGGCTGCGTACACCCGGCAGTGCCGTCACGCCGGGTGAGCCGCTCCTCGAAATCGTGCCGGAAAACGAGCCGCTTCTGGTGGAGATGCGGGTGAGCCCGCGCGACATCGACAGCATCGCGGTTGGTTCCAAGACGCAAATCCGGCTGACCGCGTATAATCAGCGCTCCCGCCTGCCGCTTGACGGAACCGTCACCTATATAGCCGCGGACCAGTCGGTGGATGAGAAATCGAATACCGCTTATTTCGTCGCGCGCGCGAAGATCGAATCGAGATCGCTCGCCACCGATTCCGAAGTGCGCCTCTACCCCGGCATGCCCGCCGAGGTGCTGATCGTACACAAGCCGCGCCGGGCCATCGACTATCTCCTCTCCCCAGTGGCGGAAAGCTTCAACCGCGCCTTTAGGGGAAGAATAGTATAGCGCGCTTCACATCATATATCACTTGAGCGTAAATTACTTTCACTTTTGAAGTGATTTTTTGGTATTAACCCGTCAGATTCTACTGATGCCATCTCACAACAATATTAGACAATCATTCGTAATGACGTCGATTCATGCAAAAAATTAGCAGAAATCGCCATTTTATGCTTGCAGCGTCGATTGCCTTATTTCTTTTTGCAGTGCACACTCGGCCCGCATAATCTTCGGCCTGGCGCCGGTGACCCATGCAGGTAAACGACGAAAAGGAGAAGCAGATGGCCACATTGGAAGGCGGCGCATATGACGACGCCCTGTTTGGCTCTCGCTTTAGCGATTTCATCCGCGCCCATGCGGGCGATGATTTCGCGAGCGGAGGCAACGGGCATGACGTCATCTTCGGTGAAGAAGGTGACGACCTACTATACGGCGGCAACGGGAATGACGCCCTGTTTGGCGGCGAAGACACCGACGTTCTCTACGGCGAGAACGGCAATGATATCCTGAGCGGCGGCTCGGGCGACGACCTGCTGTTCGGCGACAACGGGAACGATGTCCTGCTCGGCGGCGGTGGAAGTGACTTCCTGATGGGCGGCAGGGGCGATGACGTGCTCTTCGGCGGTGCTGGAAACGACCTCATCGACGGCGGCGCCGGAAACGACATCATGGCCGGCGGCGATGGCAGTGATGTCTTCGTCTTCGACGGCGGCGGCGGGAATGACGTCATTCTCGATTTCGCCCCCGGCGAGGACGTGCTGCAGATCTCGAAGGGCATCAACGGCCTCGACGTCTCTGCGCCCGAAGACCTTGCCTCGCGTGTCACTCAGGTGGGCGGCAATGTCGTAATCGATCTCGGCCACGGCGACACTCTCACGCTGGTCAACGTCGACGCCGAAGACATTCAGGCCAATCCCGCGAACTACTTCACGGTTCACTAAGCCTGATTTCGGCGCGCCCTGCCTCCTCCCGCGGGGCGTGCCTTCCCTTCAGCATATCCAGAGGGGTAGCGCGTGACGTTCGACCGCACGAGAGGCGCCAGCAGTGATTTCAACAATGCAAGGACTTACCGGCTTGGTTCGGCGGTATCCGTTCTGGTCTGGGACCTCCCTGGGCCACTGCGCGCCACGGCCAAATACACTCTCGCCATGCCGCAGCAGCCGGTGCCGCTTGTCAGCATGATGCTTCCGCTTGCCGACGGACGGCAGCGCATTTTCTGGGCCATGAGGCCGGGAAAGGAGCCGGAAAGCCTGCAGATCTGCGCGGAAGGCGGCAGCCCCCTCCAAACAATTGTGCTGCAGCCGGCGCGTGAACTCCCGCCTCTCGATGTGGAGGCGCTCTTCGCGGATTTCGCGCCAGAGGGCCGCATCAAATTCCTCAACAATCTGCTGACGGTCTGGCGAAGCGCTTTCCGCCTCTCGCGTGACCAGCTTTTCAGCACCGTGGTCGAGGACGCACTTCATGCGCTTGTAGCGGTACCGCGGCTCGCGAATATCGCCTGTCAGATCGCGCAAGGGCGTCATCTGATCGAGACCGCCATCAATGCCGAACTGGGCGACATCACCGCCATCTATGCCGTCGGCGCGGGTTCGATTTCGCCTCTGCCGCTGCGGTTTGTCGTCGGGCGGCACGCGGACCGTGGCTTGCAGCCATGTCATTTCATCGTCGAATCGCCTTACCCGTCCCCGCCGGTTCTCTTCGTGCTCCTGGGCAAGAAGGGCATCGCCATTCGGGAGCTTTCCGGCGGCAGCCCGCGCTATTCCAGTCTCCAGAAATGGTGGGGCGAAAACCGGAGCGCCCTGGAACTGCGCGAATTCATTGTGCGTCAGCTCTCTGCATATTCCGAGGGCGGGGTGGCGACGGCCATCGACCTGCAAGTTCGGGTGCCGCTGCCGGCGCGCCAGATCGCCATCTCCGCAATGCGTCCCGCCGCGGAGATCGATCTCGCACTGGCCCTTCCGGGCGGCTTGCTTGCCGGCGGCTGGTCCCATGATCCCACATCCATTCTCGCCGGAATCGACTACCTGAAAGAGGATGGCACCGCGATGCCGCTCGACGGGAACGGCTACATGTTTCCAGGATGGGCGCGCGGAGCAGATGAGGGTTCCAAAACCGATGTAACCGGTTTTATTGCCTGGCTCCCGTTCGAGGAACCTCTGGGCCCACTCCTCCAGCCGCGCTTCCAGATGCGCCTTGCCTCGGGTGCGGTGAAGCCGCTGGTGCCGAAGCCACAGCCTTTCGAGCCCGCAGCGCAGCGCAACCGCATCCTGCGCGCCGTCCCGTCGCAACATGCGATCGACCCGGCCTTCCGTACAATCCTTGCCCCCGCTCTCCAGGACGTGGAGCAACGATTGGGCAAGACCATAGAGGTCAGCCATGCGAAGGACTATGGCCTGCCGCAGAAGGCGCCGCTCGTTTCCATCGTGGTGCCGCTCTATCGGGTCCTCGATTTCCTTCGTTTCCAGCTCTCCGGAATGGCAACGGACCCCTGGCTTGTCGATAACGCAGAGATCATTTACGTCCTGGATTCTCCCGAGATCCAGGATGAGACGGAACACCTGCTCGGCGGCCTACACCTTCTGCACGGGCTGCCGATGAAGCTTGTGGTGATGAACCACAATGGCGGCTATGCGCGGGCCTGCAACGCCGGCGCGCGTTTCGCGCGCGGCACGGTGTTGGTCATGCTCAATTCCGATGTCGTGCCTTGCGCGGCGGGCTGGCTCCAGCCGCTCACGCGGCGCCTTCTGGAACAGAAGAAGCTGGGAGCCGTCGGCCCGAAGCTGATCTTCGAAGACGGGTCGCTGCAGCATGCCGGGCTTTACTTCGCCCGAGACCAGCGCGGCATCTGGCTCAACCACCACTTCCACAAGGGCATGCCGGGACATTACGCGCCGGCGCAGCATGCCCGCAACGTCCCCGCCGTCACCGGTGCCTGCCTCGTGACGCGCAGGGATATTTATGAACTCGTTGGCGGCTACACCGAGGACTACGTGATCGGCGATTACGAGGACAGCGACCTTTGCCTGAAGATCCGGCGGATCGGTTTTCAGATAGCCTATGAGCCAGCAGCCTGCCTGTACCATTTCGAGCGCCGGTCGATCCGCCGCAGCCAGGACTATATGCGCGGCGTGGCAAGCCAATACAATTCATGGCTGCATACTGAGCGTTGGGATGACGACATCGTCGAACTGATGACGGGCTATCTCGGCGCGCATGCCGCTGAAACAGCCACTCCGTTCAGCGCTGACGCCGCCGAAAGGAGCGCCGCATGAGCGAGGCCGCTTTACTCCATGCGCCCGCGACGGCACCGCCAGTCCCTGAAGACCGTGTCCAGTGGCTGACGGATGCCGTTCTGCACAATCGTTTCCTGCCGCAACCGGGTTCGGAGAGCATCTTCGTCGGTGATGGCGATTTCCGAGCCGTCGGCGCCGAATTTCTCGGTCACTTCATTCGCATGGGCGGTCTGCGAGCAGACAACCGCGTGCTCGACATCGGTTGCGGCATCGGCCGAATGGCCGTACCGCTGACCCAATATCTGGATCCCGAGAAAGGACGCTACAACGGGATCGACCCGGTCGAGGGCGGCATCCACTGGTGTCGGCGCTTTATTACCCCGATCTATCCCAATTTCACTTTCCAGCGACTCGACATTGCACACGAGCTTTATAACCCAAGGGGCAAGATCAGCGGCAAAGCGCTGAAGTTGCCCTTTGCCGACCGGCAGTTCGACTTCGTCATCATGACATCGATCGTCACGCATCTGCCGCCTGACGAGGTTCTCGTTTACCTGAGGGAGGTCGAGCGGATCCTGACGCAGGGCGGCTGCCTGTTCATGACCGCATTCGTGGTTGATCGCGCTGCGGCGGCAAACGAAACCGGACGGCGCGATCCCCGTCTCGCCTTCCGCCGCGATGGCGAGGGGCCATGTTGGTTCGTCCCGGACCTGCCAGCCCTTGCCGCGCTCGGATTCGACGACGGCTTTCTGGACAGTGCGCTGGAAAGGGCCGGCCTTGCCGTCGTTCTCAAATCGCTCGGCCATTGGCGCGGCAAGGACGCGGGCCATTATCAGGACGTCATCGTGGCGGAGTGCCGGGGGGCCGGCCGATGAGCAAACGCATTCTCGTCGCGGCCCACAACCATCCGGCTCTCCATCCGGGTGGCACCGAGATTTTCGCCCACGACCTGTTCCGCGCGTACCAGCGGGCAGGCCACGAAGCACTCTTTCTCGGCGCTACGAACCAGATCCATCGCCAAGCAAGGCCGGGCACGAGTTTTCAGGGTATCGGCCCGACGGGAGACGAGGTCCTGTTGTGGTCCGGTCACTTCGACCGCTTCTTCATGAGCCAGATCGACTTATACGGTGTTGTGCCAGATCTCGTGGAGCTGTTGCGCGACTTCCGACCGGACGTGGTCCACCTCCACCATCTGCTCCTGCTGGGGGCCGAGTTTCCTCACATTGTCCGCCGCACGCTGCCTCACTGCCGTATCGTCATGACGCTCCATGACTACTACCCCATTTGTCACCATGACGGTCTGATGGTGCGCACCGCCAGCAAGGAGCTCTGCCATGAGGCAAGCCCGGACCGCTGTCATGCCTGCTTTAAGGATATACCACTTGATCGCTTTGCGCTCCGCGAACGCCACCTGAAAGCTCTGCTGAGCACCGTCGATCGCTTCGTCGCCCCGAGCGATTTTCTGCGGCGGCGCTTTATTGAGTGGGGACTGGCTCAGGATGCGATCGACGTCATCCCGAATGGTGTTCCTGTTCGAAATGCGAGCGCGCAAAGGGGCCGGTTTGACGGCGATAGGTCCGTCTTCGGATACTTTGGAAATCTCAATCCCTGGAAGGGTATAACCGTGCTCTTGGAGGCCGCCCGGCAACTCATTGCCGAGGGGCTCGCTTTCGAGCTCCGCGTTCATGGCGGCGCCCCAGTGTGATCGGCTGGCCCTCGGCGCAGGAATGGCCAGGCGCTTGCGTGGGCGGCGTGCGCATCGGTCTTGTCGATACGGCGATCAACCCTGATCACAATGCCTTTGAACGGCGCAACATCGAGGTCATCCGGCTTGTCGATGAAGAGTTGCCGGAGTCCGGCAAACAGCATGGCACTGCTGTCGCGGCCTTGCTCGTCGGCTCCGCCACGAGCCGCACGCCGGGCCTGATACCGGGCGGCAAGCTCGTCGCCGTTGACGCGTTTCACCGCGCAGGGCGCCAGGACGACCGCTCCGCCGCCTTTGATCTCGCGCGCGCTCTCGACCTTCTCGCGGGGCGCGAAGTACAGGTCATCAATCTGAGCCTTGCCGGCCCACCCAATCTGCTGCTCGAACAGGCGGTGAAAAAGGTGGGCGAGCGCGGCATCATCATGGTTGCCGCCGCGGGCAACGACGGTCCGAAGGCCGAGCCGGTCTATCCGGCGGCCTACGAAGAGGTGATCGCCGTTACCGCAACCGACAGGCGCAAACGGGCTTACAGGCGCGCCGGACGCGGTGAGCATATCGACTTCGCCGCCCCTGGCGTTGCGGTCTGGACCGCGGCCTCGATCAGCGGCGCGCGTCCGAAAACGGGCACCTCCTTTGCCGCACCTTTCGTCACCGCCGCGGTAGCGCTGATGAAGGCATCGGAGCCGGAACTCGCGCCTGAGCTGATCCGCGACAGGCTGACCGGAAACGTCGAAGATCTCGGTGATCCGGGCAAGGATCCGGTCTTCGGCTGGGGCCTGTTGAACGCGCGCGCGATCTGCAAAACGGCACCATAAATCAAGCGCGTTCTTCGATGACTTGAGCTGAAACGCGCGGTCGGCTGCTCGACGCCCCCTGCGCAAGTCTCGTCGCGCCCGACGCGGGCACCCTGTCAAAAAAGTGTCACATCCAATGGAATAGCCCCCAAGGTCGCCCGTTAGCCCAACCATCACAACCAAGGATGGAAGGCGATCCCATGCTGCACAGCGTTCCCTCGACCGTAGGCACCGTCAGCGAGCTCCAAGGCGCAGGAGCGCGGCGGGCATGGTCGCTCAGACCCGTCGCCATGAGATCGGTCTTCGGACTGCTCCTCCTGCAGGCCTCTGTCTTCGTGATCCTCTACGGCTTCGACGGCCTACCGATCGCGGGCCGACTGTCCCTTTCGGTCTTCGTCGGCGCACTGATCGCCTGGGTCGTGCTCGGCCTGCCCGACACGCCCGTCGCGCTCGCCGGCGCGCTGGTGCTCGTCGTTTCGGGCGCCGTGGGTGAAGATGCCCTCTTCGCCACGCTTGGCAGCGAAATCGTCTGGCTCCTGATTGCCGCCTTCGTGCTGGCTTCGGCTCTGCGCAGCAGCGGCACCGCCGAACGCGCGGCGGCCGCCGTGCTGCGGCGCTGCAGGACGGTTGCCGGGGTATTCTGGGGCGCGACCCTGATGATCGCGCTCACCGCCTTCGTGATCCCGTCGACCTCGGCACGTGCGGCTATCCTGATGCCGGTCTTTTTCGGTCTGTCGGCCGCAATCGCTCGGCCGACCGTGATTAAGGGCCTCGCGCTTCTGTTCCCGTCCGTCATCCTGCTGTCGGCCTGCGCGTCGATGACCGGGGCCGGCGCGCACCTGATTGCCGCCGATTTCATGCGGCACGTCGGCGGGGCCGACGTCAATTTCGCGCGCTGGGTGCTTCTCGGTGCGCCCTTCGCGTTGATCACCAGCCTCATTGCCTGCGGCATGATCCAGCTTGTGTTTCTATCTTCCGAGGACCGCAGGGCTCCTGTCGGCACTCTGCCGGTCGGGCCGCGCACGAATGCGGGCAACGAGGCCGCGCTCCTGACGATCGTCGGCGCGACCGTGCTCCTCTGGGCGACAAGTGCCCTGCACGGGCAGAACATTGCCATCGTCGCACTCGCCGCCGCGTTGCTTGCCGGTTGCAAGAGCGTGTCGGGCATCTCTCTGAAGGACGCGCTCAAAGGCGTGGAATGGAATCTGCTGCTCTTCTTGGCGGCCACGCTCCTGATCGGTGAGGCTCTCCTCACCTCAGGCGCGGCTCGCTATCTCATCGACCAGACACTTGCCGGCCTTCAGGGACGCTTGGCGCCGGATCCGTGGATGGTCGTCACCCTCGCCGCGCTGGTCTCGAGCCTCGCCCACATCCTGATCACCTCGCGCACGGTACGTGCGAGCGTCCTCATTCCCGCAGTCGCGCTGCCGCTTTCGGCGTTCGGCGCCGATCCAGCGGCCCTGATCTTCGTGACCGCCGTCGGCAGCGGGTTCTGCCAAACGCTGATGGTCTCGGCGAAGCCAGTTGCTCTGTTCGGCTCCGCCGAGACGCCGCCCTTCACACAGGGCGACCTTCTCCGCCTCGCCGCGTTCCTGCTGCCGCTGTTCATCGGACTGCTCGTCGCCTTCGCCCTGTTCATCTGGCCGCCCTTGGGCCTGCCGTTCGAAACGATCCCCGCAACGCCCGGCAGCAGCAACTAGCGCCGGCTACTCTCGAAAGGACGCCAAAATGTCGATGACGATCCTGATTGCCCCTTCTGGCTTCAAAGAAAGCCTCACCGCCGACGAAGCGACGACATGCATCGCTGCCGGAATTCTCAAGGCCATGCCTGACGCATCCATCCTCAAGGCTCCGATGGTCGATGGCGGCGAGGGTTTCACCCAGGCGCTTGTCGATCTTACCGGCGGCACATTGCACCGGCTGTCGGTGACCGGGCCCGTCGGCGATCGCGTCGAATCCTTCATCGGGTTCCTGGGTGGCCAGAAAATCCGCACGGCCGTCATCGAAATGGCGGCAGCTGCGGGTCTCCGCCTTGTTCCGCGGGATCGCCGCAACCCGTGCATCACCACGAGTTTCGGTGTCGGCGAACTTGTCCGCGCCGCCCTCGATGCCGGCGCGGAGCGCATCCTGCTCGGCTGCGGCGACAGCGGCATCAATGATGGCGGCGCGGGAATGGCCGAGGCGCTCGGAGTGCGGTTTCTCGATGCCGATGGCCGCCCGCTCCCCGGCGGAGGAGCAGCGCTTCGGCATCTCGCGTCGATCGATGTCACGAATGTCGATCCCCGCCTCGTCAAAGTGCGGATCGACGCCGCCGTGAACTGGCATAATGTCCTGCTCGGCCCGAAAGGCGTCGCCCGTGTGTTCGGGCCGCAGAAAGGTGCTACGCCGGATCAGGTCGAGGAGCTTGCCGCAGCGATGGAAATCTATGCCGAGGCCATTGCGCGGACGACCGGCACCGAGGTCGGCAATGCGCCAGGCGCTGGCGCATCGGGTGGGCTTGGAGCGGGCATACTCGGCCTTCTTTGGGGCCGTCTCCATCCCCGCTACGAAATCGTGATGCAGTATCTTGATCTCGATACGTTGATCGAACGCGCCGATCTCGTGATCACCGCCGAGGGAAGCCTTGATGGCCAAACACCCTATGGCAAAGTCCCGGCCGAGGTGGCGCGGCGAGCCAAGCTGCGCGGGCTGCCCGTCATTGCGCTCGCCGGCACGATCGGCAAGGGTGTGACGCTCAACTTCGAGCATGGCATCGACGCTTTCGCCAGCATTCTGAAGCGGCCGTGCTCGCTGGACGAGGCGATCGAGAATGCCGGCAAGCTTCTGACGCGCGCTGCCGAGGACGCAGTGCGTATGGTGAGCGTCGGGATCGGCCTTGCGAGCGTCAGGAGGAATGGAGTGAAGCTCAGGAGAAGGACTGCCGCGGGTCGATCTGATTGCCGACCGAAGCGTCAGAGCCGCACCATCGCGGCTGTGTAAAGTTGCCAGCGCGACGACGTGCGCTCAGCAGCAGCTGGCACAGCACTGCTCGCATGGTGTTCCGATTGTCTTGCCGGGCATCCCGTTATTGCATCACCTGCACCGACACGCCTCGTGACGAAGTGACCCAGGGGAGGCGGATGGAACTTCGGTGCATAGTCATGCACCCTTGCCTGGACCCCGGCCTGCCGGTCTCAATCCTCTGGCAGGGTGAAGACCGCGCAGGGAGTAGCAATGCCGCGCAAGGAGTGCTCGCCCAAGGGGATCAGAGCCGTGGCCGTCTCCGCCGCGACCGCGCCCGAGATGAGCACACTGCGGCCAAGGGGCCTGCATAGCCCTTCGAGCCGGCTGACCAGGTTGACCGCGGAGCCGATGGCGGTGAAGTCCAGCCGGTCGGCCGCGCCGATATTGCCCCACAGTATTTCGCCGAAATGCAATGCTGCACCAAAGGGCAGCGGCGGGAGCCCCTGTGCCTGCCGCACCGCATCGAGATGGGCCATTCCGGCGCGGGCAGCAACGACCGCGCGCAGCGCCGCCTCGCAGGCCTCGGCTGGCGAGCCGGTGACCGGAAAAATCGCCAGCACACCGTCGCCGATGAACTTCAACACCTCGCCCCCGAAAGCGTGCACCGCCCCGGCGACGCGTTCGAACCAAGTGTCGAGGGCAGCGATCATCGCCGCAGGCTCCGTCGCCTCGGACAGGGCGGTGAAGTCGCGCAGATCGGCACAGAGCAACGCGGCGCGGATGGTCTCCCCGGTGCCGCGATGCAGCGCGCCGGCCTGCACCCGCGCGGCACTCCGCCGGCCGAGATAGGCCTCGAGCAGCGTTCCCAGCGCCGCCCGCGCGGCCAGCGCGGCTAACGGCGCTGCGGCGAAGCGCGCGACCTGGCGCAGCCGGCCGGCCTCGGCGGGGGCGAATGGCCGGACCCCGGCCCAGCCCAACACCGGACTATCCGATGCGGTGCCGACCGTGTCCTCCTGCACCGGGCCAAGTTCGGCCAGCCAGTCGCGCCCTGCTTGGCCAAGCGGACCGCCTGCGAAGCCCAGCGCCTCGATCACAGCTCCGGTCTCCGCCCGCCATAGCCAGGTACGGCGGGCGATGATCGGATGCGGCACCGCGAGCGTCAGGGCTCCGCCGGCCGTCGGCAGGCCGTCGGCCAACAGCCGGCGACCGAGTTCGGCCAGGAACCGTTCAGCGTCGGGCGAGGCGCCGGCCTCGTCCACCAGCCAGGCGAGGGGGGCGGGTAGATCCATGCCGCGATAATGCCACCGCAGCCATTGTCTGTCATCCGCGCCGCGGCGATGGGCGCTTCGGCCTGTCATGTTGTCGCGTGAGGACGCCCCACGACAGGACAGGACGTCTTAAGGGGCGTACTAAGGAGAGATGACAGTCAGTGAGAGCCTATGGGACTGCCGCCGTCACTACGACTCTTGACATGGACACCATGTTCCAGACGCGCGGTCCAATCCTCGATCAGGCCGCCTTCGAAAGGCCTGCGAGCCGGCATTCGCCCTGAAAGAGCAATCGGCTCACGGGCGACGATTTCGCGAGCGGTTAGCAGTCACACCCTGCCAAGCCAGGGGTCCGGCCCAAGGTCGCGCCCGGCTGCAACCTCGGCCAGCCGCTCGAGGTAATGAGCCCACCCTTCCGCATGGCCGGCGCACTGTTCGGCATTCGGCAGGCCGGTGTGGGTCAGGCGCAGCAGCGTTCCGTCCGGCTGCTCGATCAGATCGATCTCGACCAGACTCGACCCCGGCGGCACCACCTCGCTGCCGTCCCAGCCGAAGCTGTAGGCCAGGCGGTGCACCGGCACCACCTCGCGAAAGGAGCCGCGAGCAAAACGAGCGCCAGTGACGTTGACGAGATAGAGTCCGCCAGGCTGCGGCTCGATCTCTGCCTCCGTTCCCATCCAGCGCAGAATCTTCTCTGGATCGGTCAGGAGGGCAAACACCGCGGCCGGCGGCGCCGGGATGCGCGCCTCGCGGCGGACGACGAGGGACTCTTGCATCGGTCTCTCCTATGGTTGCTATGGTCTGGCCCGCCTGAGGCGGAGGATAAACGGGCGCGTCCTGCCCTGTCGTGGGACGTCTTCACGCGCAACATGAGAGGCAGAGGCTCGCCTCAACACGGGTACCACCCCGGCGTCTACGATGGCCGCCGGTGAGAAGATGATCGCTATTTTCCATTCAGCATGGCAGCGTTCCACAGTGAAACTTGTTCGTCAAACTTTTTGATCGCCCTTTGCGGAGGCAAGAAGCCGAACGGTGCAGCTGCCAAAACGCCATGCGAGAACCGGTACCACGACGTAAATGTTTTCCGAAAGTCTCCAACCCGCCGCCCAAAGAGGGGCCACACAACTCTTGTTGCTCCTTTCACGAGAGGCCTTCCACGATAAAAGCAACCTCAATCAGCGAGCCCAGATTGACAATGGCATGCAAAACCAGCGGCAATGCAGTCGATCCCGAGCGCCAACGCAGCCAGCCGAAAAGCAGCCCGAGCGCAAGTATTTGCATGAGATAAAACGGACTGTATTGAATATGCATTCCCGTCCAAATGGTTGATGGGATCAGAATCGCACCCCAAGCGCCGACGCGGGCCGACAGCAGACCGCGAAACATGAACCCTCGGAACACAAGTTCTTCAGCCAACGGCGCGGCGACGATCACAGCGATCGCCAGCAGCCAGATTGTGTTCGAGCGGCGGGCGGTGCGATACAGGTCCCGCATGAAGTCGGGCACAATCGACTGCCCGCTCAGATAGGACGACAGATCGATCAGTGGCAGCAATACGGCGATGCAAAACAGCCCCAGAATGAGAAAACGCCGATCCGGCCACACCAGAGCCAGGTAGTCCGCGAAGCGCCACCCTCTCAGCCGCACCGCTAGCCAGATTACGGCAAGTTCGGCCGGCACCGACGCAATCGCCGCCAGCGAGACAGGCAGCGCATGTGAAGCGAATGTTTCAACTGAGACACTCATTGGAGCGAACAAGACAACAATGACCAGCGCCTGCACCGCCAGCCAGGCCACTATGGCGGCTCCAGTCCACAGGCAGGTGCCCATGAATTTCCAAGGCTCGCGGCCCCCGGTCCCTAGCCCAGGCATATTGTTGGGGGGAATTGCTGAATTACCGGCTTGGGACATCCGGCGGGCGTATCACAGCGGTCACGCGTTCGGCAATCTTTACGCGCGAATACAGGACTGTGATTTTACTCCGGCGCTTCCGCGCCCAATCTTAAGGGATCGGCACGGCGGTCGCGGTGATTTTCGTAAAGCACACGCCAAATGACGTCGGCAAGTCCTGCATTGGTATTCTGGCAGGGATCAACTCTTCGCCGAAGTGGACCCGTTGCTTACGATCGGGAGGAGCCAGGCGGTTATGCATGGCGCATCCAAGCCATAACTGCGTTCCCGCCGCTTGAATCACTACTACGTCAGATGTTTCACGCGTTTTCGCCCGCACTTTGCAAAGACGTTTGACAAAGTTTGGAATTAGGCATGAAGTTATTGCTTGAGACGCGGCGAAATACGCGACTGTATATTGCCATGCTCACCGGCAACGAAACAATGTAAGTTGTACGGCGTAGCGAGGCCGGTCTTCGCGCTGCTCCGGTGTAGCGTGCACAGGCAGAAGCACCCCTGCGGGCCCAGGTCGAGCAACTCCCAGAGTGTCGCGTTCGTGCGCCCGTGCCCACGTGATCACCGAACGCCGCTGTAAATTGCGACGGGGAGGCAACTGCGATGGCCGACGATAACAAGCAGCATGAAGGCGGAGTAATCTACCACATACCCGGTCAGGAGTATTTCGACCTACGCGGATTACGGCGTCACGCCGGCGTCTTCTCGCTTTGGGCTCTTGGCGTTGGCGCGGTCATATCCGGTGACTTCTCCGGCTGGAATCTCGGCTTTGCCGTCGGCGGTTGGGGTGGCATGTTCATTGGCACCATCCTGATCACTATTATGTTTCTCGGCCTCACTTACTCCATCGCCGAAATGAGTCCGGCCCTACCGCATACGGGCGGCGCCTATTCCTTTGCGCGGACGGCTTTCGGGCCCTGGGGCGGGTTTATCACCGGGGTGGCGGAAAATATCGAGTATGTGCTCACTCCGGCGGTCATAGTGTTCTTCATTGGGGCTTATTTGACCGGGATTTTCGAGACGCCGCGAAACTTCCAGCCTATCTGGTGGCTGGTCGGTTACATCATTTTCGTCGGTCTCAACATGCGCGGCGTAGAGCTGTCGTTCACCGTCACGGCGATCGTCACGTTAATCGCGCTCGCCATCCTCGTCTTCTTCTTCGTGAGTGCGATCCCGTTCATCGATTTCGGCAAATATGCAATGAACATCGGCGTCGATCCGGCGACCGGTACAGCCGTTGAGCTTCCGGACGGCGGCGGTCCGTTCCTGCCATTGGGCATCTATGGCGTGCTGGCCTCGATGCCCTTCGCCGTCTGGCTGTTTCTGGCCATAGAGCAACTGCCGCTCGCCGCCGAAGAATCGGTTGATCCGAAACGCGATATGCCAAGGGGCATCATGCTCGGCATGTTTACGCTGATTGCAACCGGCTTCCTGGTGCTGATCATCAATCCGGCCATTCCGAACGGCGCGTACAAGCTCGGTTCGTCAGGCGAACCTATTCTTGACGGCTTCCGTGCCATCTATGGAGCGGGCTGGGCGAAAATCCTCGCGCTGTTTGCAGTCGCCGGTTTGATCGCCAGCTTCCACGCCATAATCTTCGCTTTCGGTCGACAGATTTATTCGCTGTCGCGCGCCGGCTACTTCCCGCATTTTCTGTCGGTGACCCATGGCCAGCACAAGACGCCCAACACAGCGCTGATTGCCGGCTCGCTGGTCGGGTTCCTCGTGATGCTGGCGGTCTGGTTCACCCAAGGCGGCGAGCAGGCCGGTTCCTTCATCGGCGGCGTGCTTTTAAACATGGCCGTGTTCGGCGCGATGTTCTCCTACTTGCTGCAGGGGCTGACTTTCATTCAGCTGAGACGCGCTTTTCCGAATATCGAGCGGCCGTACCGCAGCCCGTTCGGCATACCGGGCGCGGTGCTCACCGTCGCCATTGCGCTGGTCACGATCTTCTTCCAGCTCACCGATCCACTTTATCAGAGAGGCATTATCGGGGTGGCAATCTGGTATGCCCTCGCGATCGTCTACTTCGCCGCCTACGGCCGCAAGACACTCGTATATTCGCCGGAAGAGGAGTTTGCGGTTAAGCAGCGCGAAGGCGCGGCCTCCATGTGAGCCGCGATCACGTGCCAAGGCTTCGGCAGAAACAAGAATACCATGCGTCCAATGACGGTTAGAGCCTTGGCGGTTTGAACCGCCCGGCGCTGACCGAGAGAGACGAACTTGCACCAGACTGCAGAAATCGATTCCAACGTCCGAGCGTCGTTTTCATTCTCGAATTACCTTTGTGCACTGCAGCATTCCAACATCAGCCGGACGGACAGCTATCTCGAACACGAAAGCGAGGCAGGTTGGCTCGAATCGATGAACCTGAAGGGTCTCGCGGCCTTCCATCAACGCGGCCGGGCCTCTTTCTCCGGCGACCGGCGGCTGATGGTACCGTTGTAGTCGAGCAGAGAATCCGCACTCCCGGACGGCGCGATGACATTCAGGGCCTGCGAGCGATCGGCGTAATTCTGGTCGCCGTATATCACATCTGGATCGGCCGGGTTTCTGGTGGTGTCGATGTATTCTTCATCGTATCCGGCTATCTGCTCATCGGGTCGCTCGCACGGCAGGCTGAAGCCGCGCATCAAGTCGACCTCGTTCTCTTCGCCACCAGGTTGGCTCGTCGGCTTTTGCCTGCTTCCTTATCGGTGGTCGCAGTTATCGCGCTGTCGGCGCCGTTCTGGCTGCCGAAAATGCGATGGGAGACCGTCATCGATCAGCTTGCCGCCAGCTCGGTGTACCTTGAGAACTGGTACTTGGCGAACGCGGCGATCGACTACCTCGCACGAGACCAGGTGGGAAGTCCGCTCCAGCATTATTGGGCATTATCGGCCCAGGTTCAGTCACTGCTGATCGTGGCTGCGGGACTTGCCGGTTTCGCCTTGATCAGGCGCCGACCATCGCGGGCCGAAATATTGACGTTCCTCGTGGGAGTGTTCGCGCTGTCGCTCGTCTATTCAATCTATGGCACATCGCGAAATCAGGCATTCGCGTATTTTGACACTTTTGCACGAATCTGGGAGTTCGCGCTCGGTGGCGTCACTGCCCTGCTGCCGCCCAGCATCAAACTTACGCCAATACAACGCACGATCGGCGGGTGGATCGGCCTCTTGGCTATACTGAGTTGCGGCGTGCTGATTGAAGTCTCGACAGCTTTTCCGGGCTACGCAGCGCTCTGGCCGACGCTGGCGGCAGCAGCAATCCTTGTTTGCGGCGATGGCCCACCGTTGCGATTTGGTGTGGCGAGATTGCTGGGCGCGCGTCCGCTGACCTGGCTCGGGAGCATCTCCTACAGCCTATATCTCTGGCACTGGCCGATCCTGGTCTTCTATCTCACCCTCTCATATCAGACGCAGGCGGGGATAGTCGGAGGCATTGGCGTGATGATCGTCTCTGTCGTCCTTTCCTATCTTACAACGCAACTCGTCGAGGGAGGCGTTTCGACACAGAGAAATAAGGATCGCCCGTTGCGAACGGCCTTCGCAGCAGCGGGCGCCCTTGCCGCGATCGCCGCGGGTCTGTGGATCTGGCACGGGCAGGCTGGCCGAATTATGACCGAGGAGCGGTTGCGGGTTGCAGATGTTGAGCATTATCCCGGTGCCACGGTTATTAACGAACCTCGCATTGTCTCGAGTGATATCCCCATCCACCCGGGCCCGATAACCGCAAAGTGGGACAATGCAGATGTGTACCGCAAGGGGTGCCATCAAACTCTGCTGGGCGACTCCTTACTTAGTTGCAGTTTCGGGCCAAAAGATGCGACCCGCGTTCTGGCGCTCGTAGGCGGATCACACAGTGTGCATTGGCTACCAGCCCTGCAGAGCGTCTTCGGGCGATACGCCGACTGGAGAATCGTCACCTACACAAAAAGCAGTTGCGCATTGGGTTCGCAGGAGAAGTCGGAAGCACCGCAATATCGGCAGGCCTGCGCCAGGTGGAACGAACGGCTGGTGGAACGACTGCTGTCGGAAAAGCCGGATCTGGTTTTCACCACATCCACGCGCGTGGTGGACGGGATCGAAGAGACTCCGGCTGGCCATCGTCAGCAATGGCAGAGGCTCACCGCGGCGGGGATCCATATAGTAGCGATGCGCGACACGCCTTGGTTCGGCTTCGACGTGCCAGAGTGCGTCGAAATTAACGGGCGCTTCTCACCAAAATGCATTGTGCGGCGGGATTTGGTGCTGTCACCATCCAGCCCAACCTCGACAGTCCCTCTCGACGATAAGCTGCACTTTCTGGATTTCACGGATTTTTTCTGCATTGCCGAAACCTGCCCGCCGGTCATCGGCAATGTGCTGGTCTACTACGACAAGCATCATGTGACAGCGACTTACATGCGCACGTTGAGCGATGAGCTCGGGCGTCAGCTTGCTTCGATCATCCGCGATACCGAAGGGTTGGGGCGGAAATGATGGGCGTCTTCACTTTGTAATTTAGCATTGGACGATTCTTGAACATTGCTAGCGGGCGCTGGTTGCTTGCTCGCGTGGGCGGCTCAAAAACTTCCCTTGCGGAGACAAGGCGATTGTGCAGGCCAGCCCTCAGGGCCGTTGTTCGCATCGTCGAGCGGAGCCCGGTAACCACTGCTGCTCGCTGAGACTGGAAGCTGTTTTCCATGTGGTGCATTTAGCAGGTACATCTTCCGCCGCGCAGCTGTTGGCGCGCAACGAGCGTGGCCCAAGCGTCAATGTAACTTTTGCACCGGCTCTTCAAGAAAGCTGCGGATGCCATCCCGCTGCACTGTGGCTAGGAACTCTTCAAACGCGTCACGATCGGTGTCGAAGGGATCGTTCCAGATGGTGGTGTTTCCTTCCTGATCAAGGACTTCGAGTATCCAATCTGAGTTCGTGCCGGCAGGACGATAAATGCGCAGATGCACTATAACGTCATCATCGACGAATTCGCCGGAGAATTCAGAAAACTCAAATTGCTGATCGCTTTCGGACATCCACCTCTTATAGCATGCGGCGCCGAAAGCCTCTAGCGAGCAACGTCTGCCGCGGTCAGGCCTTTCTCACCTTGGTCGGCCTTCAGCAGCAATCAACTCGACGCCGCTGGTATCGGACAAGGATAGCGGCCATTCGCAGGCCTTGCTGGTTCAGCCAGAGCTGGATTTGGGTCAGATCGTCAGCTGTACGATATGGGCGAACGGCGTCATCGCCCATTTGCCGCTATTATCCTTGGCCGTTCTGTAGATGATGAAGTCGGTGCCGACTGTGAACTTTCCGTGCATGGTGATCTCATTTCCGGTTGAGAGTACGGCTCTCAGTTCTGTTGCATGGCGCTGTTCAATCTGGTCACTGATCAACTCAGCCAAGGTAAGGTGGAGCCTTTCCGGTTTAGGATGACTCATTGGAAGCCTCTTCGCCATGGTTCGCTGGTCGAAGTCTACACGCCATCCAGCTTGGCAGAAACCGTGGAAATCAACGCCGAAGCGACGTCGCATTCGAGTCATAATGTTGAAATCGCAGCGGCGAGAGAAGAGAGGTCGTGGGGGATCGTGATGTTCGAGGACTGCTTCCGACCCATGCCGATTCCGCATTTCAAATCTGTGTGATCCCGAGCATCATTTCACTTCTCCTTCCCTCTGGCGACAATCACCGCTTCGACATGTCAGCAAAAGTCCGGAGGCCATATGCCTGATCTACACTATGAAGACCGTCCCTCGCCGAGATTTACGACCTCGACAGTGGCTGGTGGATGCCCCAAAAAAAGACGTCGACACCCGGCTTTGGCCGGAGCAGTATCCTGCCGGGGTGTAGAGTTGGGGGTTCGGCTGACTTGGGTTCTGCTCGGCTGATTCTTACTGCAAGACTCGCCAAACCAGAGGGAGCAAGCGATGCGGCTGTTTCGAGGTGGTGCGTCGTTGATCGCGCTTGTCTGGCTTGTCGTCGCGACTTCGCAATCCGCACAAGCGCTCGACACGTTTCCAGGCGCTTCGGGCGCCGGTAAGGCTACAAGCGGAGGGCGCGGGGGCGCCGTCTTCATTGTTACGAATACGGCAGACACCGGCACGGGCAGCCTCCGGGCCTGCATGCAGGCAACTGGAGCTCGCACGTGCGTATTCAGGGTGAGCGGAACAATCCAGCTTGCGTCCCCGATTGTTGTAAGCAATGGCGCCTTGACGGTGGCGGGTCAGACAAGCCCGGGCGGCATCCAGATTCGCCTGAAGTCCGGCATTGCAGCGACGGCCGCGAAGACCCCCGTTCGCATCCTGGCCAGCAACGTGTTTCTGAGACACCTGCGCGTGCGTCCGGGCAACGAGGCCGCATGGGACAGCACACGAGGCAGTCGGAGCGGCATCGGGATCGAGAAGGCAGGCACCGTCGATCCGCAGAACATCTACCTCGACCACATGTCGGTCGGATACGGTTCCGATCAAGCGATGTACTCGTTTCAGAGCGGCAAGAACATTACGATCGCATATAGCCTCTTCGCCTACCCGCTTTCACCTGCAAATCACGACTACGGCCCCCTCATCTGCTCGGACCAGCACCAGGGAGACTGCGGCAAGACCACTCTCTGGCGCAACATCATCAGCTCGCATCTGTGGCGCAATCCGGCGCTGAAGTCGGTGGGATGTGGCGCCCAGAACGAACGCGTGCATGACGTCATCAACACCCTGATCTCGAACCCCGGCCAGTTCGGCATCATGGTCGTCGACGATCATCCGGACGCGAACAACATCGGCACCTGCGCAAATGTCGCGGCCAGCATCATGGAGCGCGGGCCGAAATCGACGGGCCCGATCGCGCTCATCAACCAAAGCAACGACACCGCGGCCACGAACCGGTGGTATGCGCCGGTTAGCACGGGTAGCGGCAACGACAATGTGCTCTTGGGCTCGCCGGCCCTCCCGCAGTGCAGGATCACGAAGATAAGCCCCGTGACGCCATGCACCGAGACAAGCGAGGCCGCTCCTATCGGGGCCTTGAGTGCCCCGGTCATCAGCACGGCGACGCTCAAGAGTCACCTGACGCAGCAAGTTGGGGCCTTCCCGCGCGATAGCCTCGACGCGAAGTGGATCGGATTTGTCAATAACGTGTCGACGGCCCCTGCCACGAACCCGGATTATACGTCATCTGCCTCCTTCCCCGTGATCACCGGGGGGTCACCGCCGATCGATAGCGACAGCGACGGCATGCCGGACAGCTTCGAACTGGCAAACGGTCTCAGCACGACCAATGCCGGCGATCGGAACAACATCGTCCCATCGGGCACGTATGCTGGCTATACGTGGCTTGAGCGGTATCTCGACGAACGCCATCATACGATTACGCCGCCGTGAGATCTTCGTTGGCAGCCGCAGCAAGGAGCGCGACGCGCTGCGGGACTGAGGAAGGCGAGCTTGGGGACAGGTCAGGGTCAATTTTTCGGCTGTCGAGCTCTGCGTATCTGAGGGGCAGTCAGACCCCACGAGAGCGAGTTCGAAGTGATTGCGCAGTCGAAGAGCGGCCTCCCCATCACCCCTTGACCTATCCGAGCCTTGACAATCGGCCCTAATACTCAGCGAAGCGCAGATCGATCAATTCGCGGCGATGTGCCCTGAGGCCAGCAAGAGTCGCAAATTCGTCTATGGCAGTTCGATCTCGCCTTCCACCACGTGATTGAGGCCGGTGCCTTCCGCCGTCAGCGTCATGCGGACCTTCAGCTTCTTGCCGCCGATCTGCCCTTCGCGCACCGTCTCCTCGAGCTTGCGCTGCGAGGTGACGCCGACTTCCTTCAGGAACTTCCGGATCGACATGTTGAAGGCGTCTTCGCTCATGGCGCAACTCCTCTGTGTACGGAAGGGATTGTAAGGGAAGGCAAGTGGTCAAGGAAGAGGACGGCGACGCGCGGTACCATAGAAGTAGACCCCGAGCCGGGAGGAGGCGTCGGGGTCTTTGACTTGATCGGTCCTTGGAGGAATGCAACCGATCGACGTCTTGCGCAGTGGGAGGAGGTACTGCGCTTTGACGATGGTGAGAATAAAGCATTCTCCATCATAAAATAGTACCCTGGGTTACATCGCAGCATTGCGCAAAGCGCCAGGCCGACCAGTATGGACTTGATCCCGTGGAAATTTCCGCTCGGAACATTCCGGGCTTGTCTCGAATTTGGCGAGTGAAGGGAGGACCTCTAACGAGCGCATGCACCCTGCCTGAAAATATTCGCTATCGGATCATCCGAGAAACGCACAAAAAAGAAGCTGATCTCCCATTTGTACCGGAAGCGGCACGCATCCTCATTGTCAGGCTAACGCTGGTCGGAGCGGCTGAAGCCAACCGGCAAGCGACCACACATGCGCGAAGATCGACTGGAAGAGGAATGCCGGTCCTGCAGTTGAGAGTGCAATCGCAATCGTCGTGCCGGCCTGTCACGTAAGTCCGCGACGCGTTCAGAGTCCAATGCTAGTTATTACACATCCCAAGTACGAGGTATCGAAACCAGCACAGGCGAGGTCAAGGCCATGCGCAAGTTCACAGTCATCATCACGGAAGAGTTCGAGGCAGACACTGCCGAGGAGGCCGCCTTGCTCATGTATCAGGAACTGACCAAAGGGCCGGCACCTCTGCATTATTCGGTCACGGATGAGACAAAGATTGCAACCAATCTGACGCTAGACAGGGAAAAGGCAGATGAGTTTGCCAGTGTTGATCACACCGCAGACCCTGGCAATTGGTAACGATCGGCAAGCCTGGCGCATTTATCGGCAGAATTGTCCCCGAGGGCTTCGAGCCACCGGCTCGGTTGCGGCCGGCCGCGCCACAGGAACCTAGAGCAGCTATTCCCAGCACTCTTATAGAGCGCACTTCGCGGAAGTCGCAGTCGATAGCGACACGGGTGAGATCCGCATGCGCCGCATGCTGTCGGTGATCGGTGCAGGCCGCATCCTCAACCCCAAGACCGCGCGCTCGCAGATCCTCGGCGGCATGACCTGGGGCATCGGTGCCGCGCTGATGGAGGAAACCGTGCTCGATCCGCGTTATGGCCATTTCGTCAATTGCGATCTCGCCGAATATCATGTCCCGGTCAACGGCGACGTCCCGGAGACGGAGGTCGTCTTTCTCGAGGAATACGACGACAGGGCCAATCCGCTCGGCGCCAAAGGGCTCGGCGAACTCGGCGTCTGCGGCGCTGGGGCGGCGATCGCCAACGCCGTCTACAACGCGACCGGTGTCCGCGTGCGCGAATTTCCGATCACCCTGGACAAGCTGCTCCCGGGCCTGCCCGCGATGGCTATCTGACTCTGCCAACGCGATAGAGCGGTTCACTGTCCACGCAAACAGTGAACCGCTCCAAGTCTTTGAGATGAAGCAATTTCGGACGGAAAGGCGTTGTACATTCTTTCTGGAATGCTCTCAATTCCTACCGCGCGGGCCTACAGCAGTGGTCGCAGGGTCGGAGAAAGGAAGCCACTTGTTACGTCCGGAGCTCTGGCCTCCGCAAGCTGCGAGAGGAATTGGTCCATGAGCGGAGAACTGCCGAAGCGACGATTGGCGCGCTCATCGGCAAGTGAAAACGCAGGATCCACGTCCGTCAGGCGTGCCATCGTGCGCTGCGCGCCTTGCACGTCTCCACGCTGGCTCTGGACTGCCGTGTGTATGAGCAGGCAGTCTGCCTCGCGCGGCGCACGCATCAGGCATTCCCGCAAGACCTGGTCGGCTTCATCGAGGCGGCCAGCAGCATAGAGTGCCTGGCCGTAGACATAGGTATAGTATTCCGGCGCCATGGGATGCAGCCGGCGCGCCCGCTCGGCGTTACGCACCGCATTGTCATAGCTGCCGAACCTGACCTGGGCCTTTGCCAGCGCCATAAGGCTATCCGGATCGTTGGGATTGAGCTCGACCGCCCGTTCTGCGGCCTGCATGGCGCCGGCATAGTCGCCGGCGACCGAAAGACCGAAGCTCAAGACCTGATAGCCGACAGCGAGATTGGGATCGAGGCGAACGGCCTGACGCGCCTCGCTGAGACCTGTTTCCACATCGGTCCGGGTCGCCCTGCCGCTGAGGCTCTGGGCGAAGTCGACGATATAGGTCATCCCGAGATTGGCGCGCGCCGCGGCATAGCCGGGATCGAGCTCGAGGGCACGATGAAGCAGCGCACGCGCGGCAAGCAACGCCTCCGCATCCTTCGACCCGTGTTTGTAGCGGTCGCGCGCCTGCAGGACGAGGTCGTAGGCCTGAAGGCTTTCCGTAGGGCGTTCGGCCGCGTTCGACACTTCCGACTCGCGCACATAGGACACAAGATGCGAAACGATCTCGCCCGTCAGCTCGGTCTGGAGCACAAAGACATCCTCGACGCGCCGGTCGTAAGTGCGCGACCAGAGATGGGCGCCGCTGCGCGCATCGATCAACTGCGCCACCACCCGAAGCTTGTCGCCGGCGCGTCTGGCACTGCCTTCCACCACATAGCCGGCCCCAAGTCTTTCTCCGATCCTGCGGATGTCCTCTGCCTGACCGCGGAGCGCGAAGGTTGAGTTGCGTGCGATCACCTGGAGCTCGGGATTTCTCGCAAGGTTGGCGATGATGTCCTCGGTCAGCCCGTCGGCGAAATAGCCCTGGTCGGCGTCACCACTCATATTGTCAAAGGGCAGCACCGCGACGGTCGGCCGGGCATCTGCAGGCTCGCCGCCCGTCAGATGCACGAGGCTGCCCACCAGATCGGCGCCAATCGCTCTCAATGCGGGCATCTGCGTGAATGCAACCACGACGATAAGCGCTGCAGCCCCTATGGCGTAAGGCAAAGCGGCACGCCGACGGAGGTCCAGCCGCCGGATCCA